>NZ_WJZD01000010.1:0-172710 GCF_021609665.1 Pseudomonas sp. PA-1-3F
CATCTTTGGGGTTGATCAGGTAGACCACCAACGGCACCTCGGTATGCCGCAGGCCGATACCGCCATGCGCCCCTTCGATATCACCATCAATGGCCGGTTCCATCAGCGGAACAACGATGGGCGGCAGCAGGGGGTCAAGTGTTTTGTCCTTGGGCATGGCGAGAGTCCTCACGGTCGTGCGCTGTTGGCTTACCGTTATCAAACGCCTTAAATCGCGGCGTGCCTACTGTCAGAATTAACAGGTAGTGCGGGATGCCCCTGGATCGGTACCTGTTAATTCTGACAGTAGGCAATGCCCGGTTTCAGGTGTTTGATAGCGCCAACAGCACACTTCGCAGGAACAGGAGAACAGCTATGCCAGCCCAGAAAAACCAGACATCCGCGCCTGCGACCAAGCCAGCAGCGGCAGAGGGAAAGACCAAGACCAAAGCCTCTGCCAAACAGAAGGTTCCGGCCCTATCACACACCATCATGACGCTGGAGGAAAAGAAGGCGCCCAAGTACCTCGACCGGCTTTACATTCCCGGCATGAGTGAGAACGTCAAAGGCTACGACGCTGGCGTCCCGAAGTGGTTGTTTGAGTCGGGCATGACGATTCAGGTAGACAAAGGCTGGGCCGCGGCCCCGGGCGATGTCATCACGGTCGGTAAACTACTCGACGACGGCACCGTGTCGGTACTCGCCACCAAGCAGCTCAAACCTGGCGAGGAGCTGAACAACGCCTACTTTTTCGCCGCCGAACAGAAGGACCTGCCCGACGGCCCGTATGCCCTGGTGTATGTGGTCCACTATGCCGGAGGCACGGACTACGACAGGTCTTACCCGCTGCTGACGCTGGTCAAGACCGACCTTCCCGCCGGTGACGACGACGACGGCCCTACAGTACCCGGGCATTCAGGACTGAAATTCAGCGTATCCGAGACGGTCATCGTCCCAGGCAACGCCAGCAAAGGCGTCACTATCACGCTCCAGCCGCCCCCAAACACCAACCCAACCGATGAAGTCGATCTTCACTGGGGATCGGTGATCAAGACGCAAAACATTGCGGGGGCACTCAAGCCCACAGTGATCTTGGTGACCTATGCGGATTTGCTTGAAGCCGGCGACAGTGATCTTCGGTACGTCTGGCTGGAGGTGCGGGATCTGGTGGGGAATGTCTCGACGCCCGGCTCGGCCAGCGTGGAGGTCTCGGTGAACCTGGGCCAGCACCTGACGGATGGCCCCGTCATCGTCAATGGCGGGCCACCTGGCTATATCGACCTTGAAGTCGTGGGGGAAAACCCCCTGGAGCTGCAGGTTCGCACGCCGTCTAGCGTGGGCGGTGTGGGTGATATTTATGATGTGATGTTCCGCATCTACCCGCCTAAAGGTGGCGTCAAAATCATTCACAAATTTGTCGAGATCAGGCGAGGTGGTCAGGTCTATTCAGTGTTCATCGATTACCTGGATGTACGGATGGCCGCTGAAGGCCGAGTGGAGACCAGCTTCGTATTGAGAAAGTCCGGCCCGCCCTACGAGGTGTACTCCAAGAAAACCGCCGCCGAGGTCAGAGGCTCAGTGGTTCGCCTGGAGCCACCGGACCTTGAGGGCTACCCAGACGATCACATCGGTAACGACCCGGCGCATGTCATCGCACGCTGCCCCTACTATGCCTGGCGGCAACCCACCGACGAGATTCTGTGGATCTTTCGACTTGTAAAAGGGTTGAACGAGGTGATCCTCCACACCGAGACACAAATCGTCGGCCAATCCTGGCCCGTCGGTGCGCCGGTCAAGCAGGTGTTTTACTGGGAACAATTGCGCCAGTTCAAAGGCTACAGCTTTGAGTTCTATTACGTGATCTCAAGCAGCTTCACCCGCGCGCGCGCAATAGACCTGAATGAATCCTTGCGTCGGATGTTGACCATCAGCTAGATACGTCAAACCCCAAGGCACTCCCGCGAGTGGCTTGGGGTTTGAGTCGCTCGACAATCAGTTTTGAATCTTGTGATCCAGCGCCGCATAAAAGTTGGCACTCTGTTGCAGGTACTTCTGAGTATAAGCCGTGACATTGGATTTTTTGCCGGTGACTTCCACGCTGGCGGCGGCAGGCAAGGCCACAGTGGCGGAAACAGCAGAAGCAGCGATGATCGAGAAGAGATTGAAGTTCATGGCGGTAACCCTTGTGTTCGTTTGGTTGGGTGGCCTGGGAAGGCCTTGGAACCCAACTTACGCCCGAGGGTTGAACCTTAGAAATGCTTTGAAACAGTAGCCGTTATCACTGCGATTAATACAAAGGCTCAGGCCCCGCAGTGCGGGGCCTGTGGCTTATTGACGCACCAGGAACTTGAGGTCACTGGGGGCATCGATCGGCAATTTCTGCACGGTTTTACCCAGCAGGCCGGTCTTGGGGTCGCGCTCGACGACGACAATTTCATTGCTTTTCTGGTTGGCGATCAGCAGGAATTTTCCGCTAGGGTCGAGGCTGAACTCACGCGGATGGTCGCCTTCGACAGAACGGCGCTGGATTTCCTTGAGGTGCGCGGTGGCTGGATCGATGCTGAACACCAGCATCTGATTGGCCGTGCCACGGTTGCTCACGTACAGGAATTTGCCGTCGTTTGACGCATGCAACGCCGCACCGGCCTTGTCGGACACCGGTTGGCCGGCGGCATAGTCGAGCAACTGGGTTTGCGTCAGCTTGCCGTCGTTGTAATCGAACACGGCTACCTGGGCGCTCATCTCAGTGGTCAGCCAGGCGTGTTTGCCGTCCGCGCTGAACAGCAAGTGACGCGGGCCGCTGCCCGGTGGCAACTGCACCGACGCCGGGTCGGCCGCTGTCAGTGGCAGTTCGTGATTGGCCTTGGGGTCGTAGCGGTAGGCAAACACCTTGTCCGCGCCCAGGTCCTGCACGAATACATACTTGCCGTCCGGCGACGACACTACCGAATGCACATGGTTGGACGCCTGGCGCTCCGGGTTCACACGGCTGGCCGGGTGTCCGCTCAATTGCACCGGTGCCGACAGCTTGCCGCTGGCATCCACCGGCAGGATCGCCAGGCTGCCACCCGGGTCTTCCACCACCGAATAGTTGGCGACGAACAGGTAACGCCCATCGGCGGCCACACTGGAGTGGGTGGGCTCATTGCCCAGGCTCTGCACCTGGTTGATCAGGGTCAACTGGTGGTTCTGGGGGTCGATGCTATAGCTGCTGACACGCCCCACCGGGTCTGCCTGGCCGGGGCCGTTCTCATTGACCACAAACAACTGCTTCTGGTCTTTGGAGATCGTCAGCCAGGAAGGGTTGGCGGTTTTCGCCGCCAGCACTGGCTTGCCGCTGAACTGCCCGGTGCTACTGTCGAATTGCAGGCGGTAGATCCCTTCACTGGTGCCGGCCGTATAGCTGCCGACCAACAGTTCATGGATATCGGCCGGTGCGGCCTGCACCGACATCGCACCGACACTGCCTGCCATCAGCAGGGGCCAGAATTTACGCATCATCTGCTTCGTCCTCGTCGTTATTGTTGTCGCCCTGGATGGCGCTCAAGCAGACCAGACGGTGTTCACCGTCGTCGTTGATCAGCAACCAGCTTTGCAAGCTCTCGTCAAAGGTAGCCGCCTGCAATTGTTCTGGACTGAAGGTCCAACGCTTGAGTTCCCGGCCATCCATGCTTTGGATCTGCAGTTGCTGATCAAGCTCGAAGTCAAAAGCGTGCAGCCCATTGATGATCAGCATATCGCTGGTGGCAAGGACGCAGGTCAGGGTGTCGGCAGTCATGGCAGTAATCATTTTGGGGAAAGCCGCAATGATAGCCCAGGCTGTAACCTAGAGGTTGAACACTGCGGTGATGCTATCGCAGCATAGGTATCTACAACTTCGGTACGACGCTAAACTTGTGGCGAGGGAGCTTGCTCCCGTGACGGCCTGACAGCCAACGCCCGCCTACCTGACACCCCCACGATCAAACTGTGGGAGCTGGCTTGCCTGCGATGGCGGCCTGACGGCCGACGCAGTTATACCGGGTAAATATCCATTCCTGCGGTATCAGACATGTAGGCGCTCTGATCCAACATCCCAGTTGGCTGCCAGGCCGTCTTCGCAGGCAAGCCAGCTCCCACACTTGGCACGGTGCGTCAGTTGGATCAGCTTCGGCTGTCAGGCCGTCACGGGAGCAAGCTCCCTCGCCACAGGTCCAGCTTTGCACCAACGTTGTGTAGATACCTATGCCTATCGCAGGCAAGCCTGCTCCCGCCTTTTGGGAGCAGGATCAGTGTGCGAACAACGAGTTGCCCTTCTGCCCTGCCAGCTTTTCAGGCTTGATCAGGAATCGCGCCAGCGCCGGCAACAGCCACAGCGCGCCGAACATGTTCCACAGCAGCATGAAGGTCAGCATCAGGCCCATGTCGGCCTGGAACTTGATGGCCGAGAAGATCCAGGTGCACACGCCGATGGCCAGGCACAAGCCGGTGAACAGTACGGCCTTACCGGTGGACTTCAATGTCTGGTAATACGCCTCTTGCAACGGCAAGCCAGCACGCAGGAAGCTTTCCAGACGGCTGTAGATGTAGATGCCGTAGTCCACGCCAATCCCCACACCCAGGGCTACCACCGGCAAGGTTGCGACCTTGACGCCAATGCCCATGAACGCCATCAGTGCGTTACCCAGTACCGAGGTCAGCACCAGCGGCAACACGATGCACAGGGTCGCCGCCCAAGAGCGGAAGGTGATCATGCACATGGTCGCCACGCACAGGTACACCAGGATCAGGATGATCAGTTCCGACTCCTTGATCACCTCGTTGGTGGCTGCTTCGATCCCGGCATTACCCGCTGCGAGAATGAATTCCAGGCCGTCCTTGTTGTTTTCCTTGGCGAAGTCCTGCACCGCATGCACCGCGCGGTCGAGGGTTTCGGCCTTGTGGTCATTGAGGAACACCAGCACCGGCGCCAGGGAGCAATTGTTGTTGTACAAGCCATCGGCACGGGCGATGGAGTTGTTCAGCACATCCGGGTTGCGCGACAGGGTTTCCCATTTCAGGTTGCCTTCGTTCATGCCCTTGATCATTTGCTTGGACACAGTCACCAACGAGATCGCCGACTGCACGCCCTCGGTGTTCTGCATCTTCCACATCAACTGGTCGATGGGCGCCATGGCTTCATAGCGCGAGCAGCCTTCGGCCTTGGTCTTGACCATCACCACCAGCACGTCGGAGCTGGTGGAGTAATTGCTGATGATGAAGTTGTTGTCCTTGTTGTAGCGCGAATCCGGGCGCAGTTCCGGTGCGCCTTGGTCCAGGTCGCCAATCTTCAGGTTCTGGCTGTACCAGAGGCCGCCACCAAAGGCGATCAACGCCAGGAACACCGAAACCGGCGCGACTTTCGGGCTGGCAAATTTGGACAGCAGGCGCCAGAAGCTATGTTCGCGGTTCGCGTCTTTCTTGCTCTTGGCGATGGCGCGCTTGCTGATGCCCACGTAGGAAATCGCGACCGGCAGCAGGATCAGGTTAGTGAACACGATCACCGCCACGCCGATGGACGCGCCGATAGCCAGTTCGCGGATCACGCCGATGTCGATGATCAGCAGCGTGATGAAGCCCACCGCATCCGCCAGAATGGCGATCATCCCCGGCAGGAACAGTTGCCGGAAGGTGCGCCGCGCGGCGGTGAGGGCGTTGTCTGCCTCGCTGGATTGCAGGGCAATGCCGTTGATCTTCTGCACGCCATGGGAAATGCCGATGGCGAAGATCAGGAACGGCACCAGCATCGAATACGGGTCCAGTCCGAAACCGAAGAAGTGCATCAACCCCAGTTGCCAGACCACCGCCACCAATGTCGTGCTCAACACCGCAATGGTGCTGCGCAGGCAGTTGGTGAACCACAGCAGCAGAATCAGGGTGATGACGAACGCAACGCCGAAGAACAGCACCACCATCACTAGGCCATCGATCAGGTCGCCGACCTTTTTGGCAAAGCCGACAATATGAATCTTGACGTTGGGGTTCTGGGTTTCGAACTTGTCGCGGATCTTGTCTTCGAGTTCATGGGAGAACTTGCGGTAGTCCAGGGCCAGCAACTTGCCCTGGTCTTGCGGGTCCGGGTAGGACTCCAACAGCGGGATATCAACGATGCTCGACTTGAAGTCATTGGCGACCAGCCGCCCGACCTGGCCGGACTTGAGCACGTTATTGCGCAACTGGTCGAGGCTCTGCGGCGAACCGTTGTAGCTCTGCGGGATGACCTCCCCGCCGGCAAAACCTTCTTCGGTCACCTCGGTCCAGCGCACGCTGGGGCTCCACAGCGACTTGAGGCCCGAGCGGTCCACACCGGAGATGTAGAACACCTCGTCGTGGATCTGGCGCAGGGTCTCCATGTACTCCTTGGTGAAGATGTCCCCGTCCTTGGCTTCCACCGAAATACGCACGGTGTTGCCCAGGTTGGCCAAATCGTTGCGGTGCTCCATCATTTTTTCGATGAAGGGGTGCTTGAGCGGGATCATCTTTTCAAAACTGGTGGACGGGCGAATCAAGGTCGCCTGCCAGAACAGGAAGAGGCTCACCAGCAGGCAGATGACGATCACCGCCGGGCGATTGTTGAAGATCAGACGCTCAAGAAAGGTCGCTTTATCGTTGTGATGACTGCTCATTGAATCCCCGCCTTCTTATTATTGTGAGAGCTCTGCGCCGGCCGATGTGGCAACCCGCATGCCACCCTGCCCCGCGAGGATCAAATTGCCATTGCCGGCCGCCGTGACCGCCGAGAGTGAAATACGGTCCGGGCGATTGAACACACTGAAGGTCTGGCCGTTGTCATGGCTGACCACCACGCTGCCGCCGTTGCCGACCACAACAATGGAACCGTCCTCCAGCAAGGTCGCCCCCGACAGGCCAAACTCCAACGCACCACGCGCTGCGTTCAATTGGACCTGTTCCCAAGTGCTGCCGAAATCAGTGGAGCGGTAGAGGTTGCCGCGCAACCCATACGCCAGCAGGGTTTGCGGCTGTGCGGTGCTGATCACGCCAAACAGCGAACCCTCGTAGGGGCCTTCGAGTTTTTCCCAGGTCTGCCCGTCGTCGCTGGAGCGAAACATGCTGCCTTGCTCACCGACGATAAACAGGCCGGCGCCCTTGACGTGCGCAATGGCGTTGAGGTGGTACTGGTCTTCGTTGTCGAGGCGCTCGCTCACATCGTTCCAGGTTTTGCCGGCGTCGGTAGTCTCGATCAACGCACCGTAGGCGCCCACGGCCAGGCCGTGGTTGGCGTCGTTGAACCACACATCGAGCAACGGCGCTTCGCGTTTGAGGTCTTGATATTGCTGGGTCCACGTGGCGCCGCCATCGGTACTGGCAAGAATCTGCGCATCGTGGCCGACGGCCCAACCGTGCTGATCATCAACGAAAAACACCGCCGTGAGCAGTTGCCGGGTGGGTACTTTGGCTTGGGCCCAGGTGTTGCCCTGGTCATCGGAATAAAGGATATGCCCCCGATCACCGACCGCCACCAGGCGCTTGCCCGCGTGAACCACGTCGATCATCAAGCCTTTGGCGGCCTTGGGGGATTCAATTGCAAAGACTGCGGCGGCGGAGGTATCGCTGGCGGCCAGAACCGGCAGCGACAATGCGCTGCCAGCAAGCAGCGAGAGCGCTGTGGCCAGCAACGCAACCCTGCGTGCGGCGCGTGGGCGGCAAACAACCCAACCCATGACAGGCTCACTCATAGACCTTTCTCCCATTTATTATTGTTAGGTCGTCTTCTCTGCCAGGACCTTGAAACCTGCAATCTAGAGCGCCTGGAGGAAGCAGGAGCCATCCTATCGGGCTTTGGAATCGTCTGACAATCGGCGCTACGTTATCTTTTGTTAACTGGCGGCGTTTGGCCCTGTGCTGAATATAGCTATATCAGCTGAAATGATGGCCCCACGTGATCGTTCCCACGCTCCGCGTGGGAATGCATCCCCTGACGCTCTGCGTCCTCACCGCGCAAACAGCGGGGCGCAGAGCGCCCCGGCCGGCATTCCCATGCGGAGCGTGGGAACGATCAGAAGAAATGAATTTTTATTCTATCTATTGAATTTAGTGAATTTTTATTCCATTAATAGCCTTCCTGAAAACAATAATCCAAAGGACCACGACGATGCGTGAACTCGGAATCGGCTTGATCGGCACAGGCTTCATGGGCCGCGCCCACGCGCTGGCGTTCAACAACGCCCGGGCGGTATTTGAACTGCCGGTGCAGCTCAAGCTGGCCGCCCTGGCCGATGCCGACACCGAACGCGCCCAGCGTTGCGCCAGCGCCTGGGGGTTTGCCCAGGCCCATGGTGACTGGCAAGCGCTGATCAACGACCCAAAGGTCGACGTCGTGGCCATCACCACCCCCAACCATTTGCATTACCCCATGGCCATGGCCGCGATTGCGGCCGGCAAAGCCGTGTATTGCGAGAAACCCCTGGCCGTCAGCCTCGAACAAGCCGACGCCATGCGCCGCGCAGCCCATACCGCCGGGGTGGTGACGCGTGTCGGCTATAACTACCAGCACAACCCCATGATCGTGCTGGCCCGGCAGATGATTGCCCAGGGCGAACTGGGCCAGATCATCAGTTTCCAAGGTGAGTTCAGCGAAGACTTCATGGCGGACCCGGCCTCCCCTTGGTCGTGGCGCTGCGAAGTGGAGCATGCTGGCGGCGCCCTGGCTGACCTGGGCAGCCATTTGCTGTCAATGGCCCGCTACCTGGTGGGCGACGTGACCCATGTCTGTGCCGATACCCAGACCGTGCACAACCAACGCCCCGCCACCGCCGGCAGCCCAACCTCAAAAGCCATTGCCGTGGATGACCAGGTGCATGCCCTGTTGCGCTTCGCCAACGGCGCCCGTGGCACGGTGAGCAGCAGTTGGCTCAAGCACGGCTACAAAAACCATCTGAGTTTCGAGATCAGCGGCACCCAAGGCACGCTGGCGTTTGACCAGGAACGCTTGAATGAACTGCGCCTGTACCGCATCGGCCAGGACGGCTTCCAGCGCCTGCTGGCTGGCCCCGCCCTGCCCGGCTATGCGGCATTCAGCCCGGCGGCGGGGCATCAGTTGGGCTACAACGAGTTGAAGACGTTGGAAGTGCAGGAGTTGATCATGGCGCTGGCCGGCCAAGGGGCCCAGGGGACGGACTTTGAGGCGGCGTGGGAGGTGGAGCGGTTGGCGACGGCGATTCGAGTGGCCGCCCTTGAGGAACGCTGGGTCAAAGTGGACACGGTTTAAAAGTGGGAGCGGGCTTGCTCGCGAATACGCTGTGTCAGTCGGCACCTTCAGTGCCTGAACCGCCGCATTCGCGAGCAAGCCCGCTCCCACATTTGGTTATCTGAACCATTCAATCAGCGCAAGGCCCGGCGCAGCACTTTGCCCACCGTGGTCTTGGGCAGTTCCGTGGTGCGAAACTCCACATACTTTGGCAGCTTGTACCCCGTCAGGTACTCCCGGCAGTGAGCAAGAATCTGCTCCTGGGTCAGGGTCGGGTCCTTGCGCACGACGATGATCTTGACCTTCTCCCCGGTCACTGGGTCTTCGACCCCAATGGCCGCCACTTCAGCAACCCCAGGGTGCATGGCCACCACGTCCTCGATTTCATTGGGGTACACGTTGAAGCCCGAGACCAGGATCATGTCCTTCTTGCGGTCCACCAGGCGGATATACCCGCGTGCGTCCATCACGCCGATGTCCCCGGTGGACAACCAGCCCTCGGCATCCAGCACCTCAGCGGTTTCCTTCGGCCGTTGCCAGTAGCCCTGCATCACTTGCGGGCCACGTACTTGCAACTCGCCCTGCTCGCCGATATCCGCCAGTTCGCCGTCTTCGCGTACGAAGCGCACCCAGGTAGAGGGCAATGGAACGCCAATGCTGCCGGTGAATTCCATCTCGCGCATGCGGGAAATATCAATAGGGCTGATGCTCACCACGGGCGAGCATTCGGTCAGCCCGTAGCCTTCGATGATCGGCAGCCCGGTTACTTCCTTCCAGCGCTTGGCCACCGCGGTGTGGGTGGCCATGCCGCCAGCAATCACCAGGCGCAGGTCGGAAAAGTCCCGTGCACAGAACTCCTTGTTTTCCAGCAAGCCATTGAACAGCGTGTTCACCCCGGCGATGCCATTGAAGCGTTCCTTGCGCAGGATCATCTGCACGCGCTTCACGTCCCGAGGGTTGGCGATGAGGATATTGCGCCCGCCCAGGCACATGAACATCAGGCAGTTCACCGTCAGTGAGAAGATGTGGTACAGCGGCAGCAAGGTCACGTTGGTTTCCTGCTTGTGCAGGTTTAACTGATCACCGACCCAGGCCTTGGCTTGCAGCAGGTTGGCAATGATATTGCGATGGCTGAGCATCACGCCCTTGGCATCGCCGGTGGTGCCGCCGGTGTATTGCAGAAAGGCCAGTTCATCGCGGTGCAGGCTGACCGGTAAATGGTGCATGGCCCTGCCCTGTTTAAGCACTTGGTTGAAACGCAGCGAACCGGGCAGCCTGAAGGCTGGTACCTGCTTCTGCACGCTGCGCAGGATGAAGTTCATTGCCGCGCCCTTGAAGGTGCCCAGCAAGTCACCGATCGCCGCGACCACCACACGCTTGACGCTGCTGCCGACCATGGCTTTTTCCAGGGTATGCGCGAAGTTTTCGAAGATCACCACGGTTTCGGCGCCACTGTCCTTGAGTAGGTGCTTGAGCTCGTGGGCGGTATACAACGGGTTGACGTTGACCACTACCGCCCCGGCCAGGATCGTGCCCAGCAGGCAGATCGGGTACTGCAAGCAGTTGGGCATCATCAGGGCCACGCGATCGCCCTTCTTCACGCCCTGGTCCTGCAGCCAGGCGGCAAAGGCAATGCCCTGGGTGCGCCAATCGGCATAGGTCATTTCAGTACCGATGCTGACGTAGGCCACCCGCTCACGGAATTTTTCCAGGTGCTCAAGGAACACTTCGCGCAACGACGGGTAGTCCTCAATCCCGGCCTCTATATCCGCCGGCACGCCAGGCAGGTATGTGTTCAACCAGATGCGTTCGGTGTGTTCCAGGCTGATCGCGTTCATCGCAGTGTCCTTATTGTTGTTTTTGATAGCGCTACTTTTCGACGATGGCGGTGATGCCCAACCCACCCGCCGCGCAGATCGAGATCAGGCCGCGACCGCCACCGCGTTCATGGATAGCCTTGGCCAGCGCCGCCAGCTGCCGGCCACCGGTGGCCGCAAAGGGATGGCCGCAACCCAGTGAGCCGCCGTTGACGTTCATCTTGGCCCGGTCGATGGCGCCCAGGGGGGCGTCAAGGCCGAGTCGCTCGCGGCAATACTGCGGGTCTTCCCAGGCCTTGAGCGTGCACAGCACCTGGGCGGCGAACGCTTCGTGGATCTCGAAGAAATCGAAGTCGGCAAACCTCAAGCCTTCCCGCGCAAGCATGCGTGGCACGGCGTAAGCCGGCGCCATCAGCAGGCCCTCGGTGCCGTCGACAAAATTCACCGCAGCCGTTTCGCCCGTGCGCAAGTAGGCCAACACCGGCCAGCCATGGGCGGCGGCCCATTCTTCACTGGCCAGCAGCACCACCGAGGCGCCATCGGTCAGGGGCGTGGAGTTGCCGGCGGTGAGCGTGCCGTTCTGGCGGTCGAAGGCCGGCGACAAGCCGGCGAGCTTTTCCAGGCTGATATCGGCACGCAAGTTGTTGTCACGGGCCAAGCCGCGGTGGGGGCTGATCAGGTCGTCGAAGAAGCCACGTTTATAAGCCGCATCCAGGCGCTGGTGGCTGGTGAGGGTCAGCTCGTCCTGGGCCAGGCGTTTGATCTGCCAGCGCTTGGCCATTTCTTCGCAGTGCTCGCCCATGGACAGCCCGGTGCGCGGCTCGCCATTGCGCGGCAGCAATGGTTTGAACAGCATCGATGGGCGCACTTTCATCAAGGCCTTGAGCTTGTCGCCCAGGCTTTTGGCGCGATTGGCCGCGAGCAAGGTATGGCGCAAGGATTCGTTGATGCCAATGGGCGCGTCGGAGGTGGTGTCGGCACCACCGGCAACGCCCACTTCGATCTGGCCGAGGGCGACTTTATTCGCCACCAGCAGCGCAGCTTCAAGCCCTGTGCCACAGGCTTGTTGCACATCATAGGCAGGGGTTTGCGCAGACAACGTGGTGGACAACAGCGCCTCGCGGGCCAGGTTGAAATCCCGCGAGTGCTTGATCACCGCTCCGGCGGCAAACTCACCCAGGCGTTGGCCGTGCAGGTTGTAGCGATCCACCAATCCTTGCAGGGCGGCGACCAGCAGGTCCTGGTTACTGTCGTGGGCATACACCGTGTTGGAGCGCGCAAATGGAATACGGTTGCCGCCGATAATCGCCACGCGGCGGGTCGGGGCTGGGGTAAAACTGTAATCACTCATTGCTGGCTCTCTTTCCAAATGAATAGCCCGCGCATATGGGGCTTGTCCCCGACAAAATTGCGCACTTCGAACTCGCGCCGTGGCCCGCTCACGGGGTGGCGCCACAGGGCGACCTGGCCGGGCAGGAAGATCGGCAATTTGAAGTCGCAATGTGCCTCGGCCTGGTCCAGGCCACCGGGCGGCTGTTGCGCTGCCAATGCGCGGCCCAGGGTCCACATGCCATGGGCGATGGCGCGACGAAAGCCGAAGAGCCTGGCACCGATGACCGACGTGTGAATGGGATTGAAATCCCCCGAGACCTTGGCAAAGCGTCGCCCCAGGTCGGCGGGCAGTACCCAGCGCTGGGTGCGTAACAGACCGTCTTCCTGCAGTGGCAGAGGGTCATTCCAGGGTTCACCCACCGGATTGCTGACGTCACGGCGCAAATACAGGCTATCGCTTTCCCACACCAGGGTTTCCTGGCTGTAGGCACGGGTAGCAATGCTCAACGCCTGCCCTTTGGGATGGGCCACCCAGCGCTCGCAATACACCTCCAGGCGCAACGCCTGCCCCTCGTACAAGCGCTGGTGCTGACGAATACGATTGGCCAGGTGCACCATGCCACTGGCCGGGTACGGAAAGCTTGGCCGAGTCAGCAGCATGAGGTGCAGTGGGAACGCCAGCACATGGGGATAGGACAATGGCACGCCCTGCTCGCGACGAAAACCACACGCCCGTGAGTAAGCGGCGATACCGGCCGACGAAAGCTCCACCGCGCTGCGCACCAGGCGTGCGGTGGGCAATGGCGGCGCACCGTCGGGCTTGGGTTTGCGCAAGGCGCGCAGGCCGTCGAGCAACAACTGCGTGCGCGACGGCGGTGGGTCGATAATCTGCGTCACGTAGTCCATCGGTCAGGCTCCCAACAGGCTTTGGCCGCACACCCGCACCACCTGGCCATTGACGCCGCCCGACGCCGGATGCGCCAGCCAGGCGATGGTCTCGGCCACGTCGATGGGTTGCCCGCCCTGGGACAACGAATTCATGCGCCGCCCCGCTTCGCGGATCATCAGCGGGATCTTCGCGGTCATCTGGGTCTCGATAAAGCCGGGCGCCACCGCGTTCACCGTGACCTGCCGGGCTGCCGCACGCGGTGCCAGGCCCTGTACCAGGCCTATCACACCGGCCTTGGACGTGGCGTAGTTGCTCTGCCCCAGGTTGCCGGCGATACCGGAAATCGACGACACGCACACAATGCGCCCACCAGGGTTCAAACCCTGACTGTCGAGCAAGGCCTCACTGAGCTGCCACGGCGCTTCGAGATTGACCGCCAGCACACTGCGCCAGGCGCCCTCGGTCATTTTGGCGATGGTCTTGTCGCGGGTGATGCCGGCGTTGTGCACCACCACATCAAAGGCGCCGTATTGGCTGACGTGGGTTTGCAACAGCGCGGCGGTGTCGGCGGCGGTGATATCCAGGGGCAACGCCGAACCGCTCACGCTGGTCGCCGCCTGCTGCAAGGCTTCCTGGGCCTGGGGCACGTCCACACACACCACATGGGCACCGTCGCGCGCCAGCACCTGGGCAATCGCCAGGCCGATGCCACGGGAGGCGCCGGTGACCAGGGCACGTTTGCCGGCAAAGGGTTTGTCCCAGTTGATGGCGGCGTGGCCATCGACCGGTTTTTCCAGGCGCACCACCTGCCCCGAGACATAGGCGGAACGGCGCGACAGGAAAAACCCCAGGCTGCTGTCCAGCGCGTCTTCCGCGCCCGGCGCCACGTACAGCAGTTGCACGGTGATCGCGCGGCGCAGTTCCTTGGCCAGCGAACGCACCAAGCCTTCAAGGGCGCGTTGGGCGATGGCCTGGGGCAAGTCGTCGCAATGCTCGGGTGCCGTTCCGAGCACCACTACTCGGCCATGCTGGCCGAGGCGCTTGGCATTGCTGTGAAAGAACAGGTAGAGCTCATCCAACTGTTGCAGGTCGGCCACGCCGCTGGCGTCGAACACCGCGCCTTGCACCTTGACCGTGGACGGTGCCTTGAGCGTCGCCGGGCTCGCGGCGACGGTGTCGGTGGCGCTGAACACGCGCTGCACCGAGGCCACCAGGCGCCCTGCCCCGGCGATGATCACAGGATTAGCCAGGCCGGCCTGGCCGCTGCGATGCCGTTGCAGGGGCAAGGGTTGCGGCAAGCCGACCGCCTGGGCCAGACGCCGGCCCCAGGGAGAATTGACGAACGAAAGGTAGCTGTCACTCATAAGGAGTCCACTCACAACACAGTTCTTGCCTGATAAACCGGTCAAATGTGGGGAACTGGATCGCCCTCTGTAGGAGCGAGCTTGCTCGCGAAAAACGTCAACGATAACGCTGGCTTCCTGAATCAACGCGGCGCCTGTGAGTTCTTCGCGAGCAAGCTCGCTCCTACAAAAAGCCTTCTGCCTGGTATTCAAGGCAAGCAGTTCCCACCTGTGGACCGGGTTTTCTCTTAATTGACCGGGACGCTGCGCCGTTTGGCCACCGGCTCGAGCGCCTGCTTACGCTGCTGCAGAGCCTCCAGCAAACCAAAGTCCTGGGGAAAGTCGTCCACCTGGATACCGTGGTCGGCGTATTCCACATAGCGCGCCAGCAAGGCGTCTTCGTCGTCGCTGATCAAATCCAGCGCCCGCGACTTCACGCGCCAATCGGTGAAGGCCGTGGCAGAAATCGGCAGCGGGCCGAGCAGACCTTGCTTGATGGCGGGCTTGAGCCGCGCCTCGATCAGCTCCACTTGGGGCAGCAAACGGAAACCCAATTCGCCGTAGGCCAGCTTGTCGACTTCCGCACGTGGGATGTAGGAGTTGGCCAGCAAACGGTCGCGGGTCTCGCCAGGGGTCTGCACCACCTCCGCCACCTGCGCCAACAGGCGGTCCGACGGTTTGCGCAGCGGGATGCCAAACGGAAAGCTCAAGGTGCGCACTACTGCTGCTGCGGGTTTTGAAGGGTAGTTGTCGAGCACTTCGGCCAAGGCTTCGTGGGCGCGCAACAAGGCGTCCTGGGCCGCCCAGTGCACCAGCGGCAAGTCCGCCTGGGGCCTACCGTCATCCTCGAAGCGCTTGAGCACGCAAGACAGGATGTACAGCTGCGACAAAATATCCCCCAGGCGCCCGGTAATACTTTCCTTGCGCTTGAGGGCACCGCCCAGCACGCCCATGGAGATATCCGAGATCAGCGCCAGCACCACCGACAGCCGATTGGCCTGGCGGTAGTAGGCAGCCAGCGCCGGGTCGGTCTTGGCCGGGGCCGCAATCAGGCGCCCGCCGGTCACGGCATGCACCGCTGCGCGTACGGTGTTGGCTACTACAAAACTCACATGGCCAAACATTGCGCTGTCGAAGTCTTCCAGTGCCTTGCGCCGGTCGGGGTTGTGCGCCGCCTCCATCTCGCGGAACACGTAGGGATGGCAACGAATCAAGCCCTGGCCAAAGATGATCAGGCATCGGGTCATGATGTTCGCGCCCTCCACCGTAATGGCGATGGGACTTTGCTGGTAGGCACGGGCGAGGAAGTTATTGGGGCCCATGCAGATGCCTTTGCCGGCGACGATGTCCATGCCGTCGTTGACGATGATGCGCGCCCGCTCTGTGACGTGGTACTTGGCAATGGCCGAGATCACCGACGGTTTCTCGCCGGCGTCCAGGGATGCCACCGACACCTTGCGCACCGCATCACAGGCATACAGATGCCCGGCCATGCGCGCCAGCGGCGCCTGTACACCTTCGAACTTGCCGATGGGCAGGCCGAATTGCTTGCGCATCGCCGCATAGGCTGTGGTACCGCGCACCGCCACTTTACCCAGGCCGACGTTGGCCGAAGGCAGGGAAATCGCCCGACCTGCCGCCAGGCACTCCATCAACATGCGCCAACCGTTGCCGATTTGTTCGCGGCCGCCGATCACCCACTCCAAGGGAATGAACACATCCTTGCCGGTGGTTGGGCCATTCTGGAAAACCGCATTCAACGGCCAGTGACGCCGGCCGCTGTTTACCCCCGGATGGGAGGTGGGGATCAACGCACAGGTAATGCCCAGGGAACCTGGCGCGCCAAGCAAGCCCTGCGGGTCTTCGGCGCGGAACGCCAGGCCCAGCACCGTGGCAATCGGGCCGAGGGTGATGTAGCGCTTGTCCCAGGTCACTTTGAAACCCAGTACTTCCTCGCCCTCATGCATGCCTTTGCAGACAATGCCCAGGTCGGGGATCGCGCCTGCATCCGAGCCGGCATAAGGGCTGGTCAGGGCGAAACACGGAATGTCGTCACCGCGTGCCAGGCGCGGCAGGTAGTAGTTGCGCTGGGCGTCGGTGCCGTAATGCAGCAGCAGCTCGGCCGGGCCCAGGGAATTGGGGACCATCACCGAAATCGCTGCCGCCGAGCAGCGTGTCGACAGCTTCATCACCACCTGGGAATGGGCGTAGTGGGAGAAGCCTTTGCCGCCGTACTGCTTGGGAATGATCATGCCGAGGAACCCGGCATCCTTGGTGTACTGCCAGCCTTCGGGGGACATGTCCTGCCAGACCTGCGTGGTTTCCCAGTCGTTGGCGATGTCGCACAGGGTTTCGACTTCGTTGTCGAGGAAGGCTTGCTCCTCCGCGCTCAGGCTGGCCGGCGCGGCTTGCAGCAGACGCTGCCAGTCGGGCTTGCCGCTGAACAGCTCGGCATCCCACCACACCGTGCCGGACTCGATGGCCGCACGCTCGGTATCGGACATCGCCGGCATGATTGTACGAAACAGGCCCAAGGCCTTGGTGGTCAGCAGCTTGCGGCGCAGGGGTTTGATTGCCAGCACCAAGGCGGGCAGCACCACCAACACTGCCGCCAGGGCAATGCCTGGCACAGCCACTGCGCTGAACAGGTAACCAACCGCCAGCCAGAGGATGCCGGCGCTTAGCCACAGGGCGGCAGCGGCTTGTCGGTAAGCCAGGGCAATCGCTGCTGCGATACCCACCAATAACCAGATAAGCATGGGGGAGACCTCTACTTGATTCAGGACGTGAAACCACACTACAAACTTCAAATCATTAATTCAAATTTTGTTTTGAAATTTTTATTTAATTCCTTGCCGAAAAAATTGGCTGACCGGGTCAGCCTGACGAAAGAAGGAATCAACGCACGTCGCCGAAAACAACAGCCATGGCAAGGCCTCCAGATGCGCTGAGTGCCCTGCCTTGCACGCGCCTCAGAACTTATAAGTCGCCGACAGGCTGACCACGTCACCTGAGGATTCAGCTTTGCCGTCCAGCTGCGCGCCTCCAAGGCGGTCAACGTTCTTGGTCTTCAGATTGACCTTTTCGACAAACTGGTGCGAGTAGGCGGCATCCACCGACAGGCCTGGTACCGCCTTGATGTCATAACCTGCACCGAACGCAAGGAAGTAGCGATCCCCGTCGGGGATCCGAGGGTCACGGGTGGAGTTTCGGGTCGGTGTCTGGTCGTAAGCCACGCCGGCACGCAGGGTGAGTTCGTCGGTCGCTTTGTAGTCGCCGCCGATAGAAGTCATCCACGCGTTCTTGTAGTTGTAGGGTATGGCAACGATGGTCGAGCCTTGTGACTTGAGCGTGAGGTCCTTGAACGAGGACCACTCTGTCCACTGGGCACTCACGCCCAGCGTCCAGCGATCATTGAACTGGTGGACCCAGTCAATCGCCGCCGTCGCCGGGATATCCAATTGAGCACTGGCATGCGCGCCATCCGGGAACAGTTTGAGACCAGGGTAGGCCATTTCAACCAGCGTTTCGCCGTTCGGACCAATCGGGTTGGTCATCGCGTTACGGCCAATCGCGTCTGTATAAACGTCGTACTTGCCCGTCATCTTGTTTTTGATCTTGGCGTGATAATTCACGCCCAGCGTGTCTTGCGCTGTCGGCTTCCAAACCACGCCGCCAAACCAGCCCACTGAGATATTGTCGACTTTCACGCGTATCAAGGAATGCCCGACGCCGGTCGGAAAACCGGTGCCTCCCAGACCGGGAGAGACATCCGCAGCAGCCAACAGGTCAACGTTCTGGCTGACGTTCCCTTGGCTACGTTGAACGATGGCACCGGCACCGACGGAAAACTCATCATTGACCTTGAATGACAAGGAGCCTGTCAGGCCAATGGTCTCGATCTTGGTGTCAACGGCGAAATCTCGCAGCTTAGAGTTTTCGTTCCACGTACTTTTCATGCCTTGCGGTACGACTTGGCTCAGGCCAAAAGCAAAACGGTCGCCGATGGGCATGACCATAAAGCCAGTAGGTAGCCATGCGGTGAAACCACCCTGGCCGCCATTATTCGTATTCAGCGTCGGATCGCCCAGGTTGCCCTGATCATCCAGCACCGGCGTATTGGTCACCGGGTTACCGTTATGGTCATACGCCTGGCCAGAATATTTGATCTTGATCCGGGCGTAATCGACGGTCTGCTGCACGATGGTTGAATCGATGAACGCCATGGCCGCCGGGTTGTTGTACGCGGCACTGGGGTCGTTCTTGAACAATGAACCGCCACCAAACGCGCGCCCCCAGCCAGGCGCACCGTAGGTTGGCGTGGAAAAGCCGCCCGCCTGCACATTTCCTGTGGTCAACAAGCCTCCCAACAGCGCCAACCCCAGTAACGTGTGAGCGTGTTGTTTCTTATTATTCATGCGCTGCTCCTTATTATTATTTCGCCCGGCCCCTGCCGGTGGGTCGTGTGGCCGTAGGCAGACCGTAAGTACCCTGCCCAACCGATGCCTCGCATGAGGCATCGGCCTTTCAACGGGTGATCAGCCCTCTGGAGTCACATGCTTACGGGTTAACCGTCAGCGTCGGGGCAACAACATTCAGCGATACGACAGTGCAGTTGCCGGTCAGCGACTGATTGGTAGCCGAAAGTGTTTTGGTACCAGGAGTCCAAGCCACGGCAATGGTGGTAGGGCCGCAGTTAGTGGCCGGAATCGAGGAGATTTTGTAGCCTACGTTGGTCACGGTGCCGGTGGTGCCCGTCGCAGCGGTAAGAACCCAAGGCAGGTTAGTCAGCGTGGGCAGTGCGCATAGGCCGCCGCCGGTCAAGGAAGCACCGTTGATAGAAGCCACGCCACCGCTAACGTTGCCGGTAAAGGTAATGCCGCAAGTCACTGCCGCACCAAAGGATGAGGGCGACTTCACCACGATGGTACCGGCATTAGTCGAGAACGGACCGTCTGGAGAAACGGAAGCCGCGCTCGCCATGGAGGCGGCACCAAAGCACAGAGCAAACGAAGTTGCACAAACGAGGGTTTTCAAGCTTTTCATTGTTTTTCCTCACATGTTATGGCGATTCATTTCGCCAGGGGTAATGGCCATGATCGAGAGGTCACGGTGAAACTGCAGAACTTCCCTTTCCAGCCAAATTTCAATGCATTTACCGCTACAACTGTCGGAACGTGTTATTCGACAACTTTGAAGTTGGGCGGCATCTTGATCGACACCGTCTTGATCTTGCAGTCTTCGCCAATCGCAACATCAACGGCTTCCAACTTGCCGGTGGCGTTATCCCAAGTTCCGTCGGCCGTCGACGGCCCACACTTGCCGCCCAGGCCAAAGGCATGCACGTCCACGCTGATCTTAGACATGGAGCCGCTTTTTGTATCTTTGGCGATTAACACCCAAGGCAAGTTGATGGCTTCGACACGGCTGCACTTGAGGCCACCGTCGAACTCGACTTTGTCGACATTCACCGATGAACCGTCGGCTGCAACCTTGCCAGCCACCTTGATGGTGCAGTCGGCACTGATGAGCTTGCCTTTGGAAAAGCTGATAGGCCCTTGGGCAGTGAAGGCACTGCCGGCGGGTTCGATACGCGCAGCCTGGGCCTGGTGGTAAGCAATCAGGCCCATGGCCGCCAACAGGATGTGGGCGGTGAACTTGGCAGAACTTTGCATGGTGTACGTCCTTCCCTTGAAATTATTGTTGTAGGGTCAAACCAGGTGCTTGCACTCAATACTCCAGGCGATCAGAACCTGCGCGATACACAGATCCCGAGTACACCCTGAAGGCTTACTTCATCTCAAAACGGCTTGGCACTGCCGCTGTACTTCTCCAGGTACTTCAAGCGTTTTGACGGTTGAAGATTGGTCAAGTTGATATCACCGGCATAGTGATTCAGTACGCGATGGTCCATGCGCCGCCGCCACAAGTACGGCACATACGCCCAGACAATCATGCTGGCGTAGCCATACGGAAGTTGCGGTGATTCATCAAAGTGACGCAGCGACTGATAACTGCGCGTGGGGTTGGCATGGTGATCGGAGTGCCGCTGCAACTGGAACAGAAAGATATTGGTGACAATCCGATTACTGTTCCACGAGTGGCGCGGCGAGCAGCGTTCATAACGGCCATTGGGCAACTTCTGACGCTTGAGGCCGTAATGCTCGACGTAGTTCACCACTTCCAGCAACGAGAACCCGTAGATGCCCTGGATAATCAGGAACGGAATTACCGCTGCCCCCAGCCAGGCAATCATTGCGCCCCACAACACCACGCTGTACATCCAGGCGCTGAGTACGGCGTTCTTCCAGTGCAAGGTCGGCAGGCCGAGTTTGCGCAGGCGTTCGCGCTCCAGGTTCCAGGCCGACACGGCGCTGAACCACACCGAACGCGGCAGGAATGCCCAGAAACTTTCACCGAGGCGCGAGCTGGCCGGGTCTTCCGGGGTGGCGACCCGTACGTGATGGCCACGGTTATGTTCGGTGTAGAAGTGGCCGTAGAAGGTCGGCGCCAGGGTGACCTTGGCCAGGAACACTTCCAGGGGTTTGGGTTTGTGCCCCAGTTCATGGGCGGTATTGATGGCAATACCGGTGGCGGCACCGGTGGACATGGCCATGCCCACATAAGTCAACCAGCTGACTGCACCGTGAAGTTCAGTGCGGGCGGTGATGAACGCGGCGGTCCTGGCCAGCCAGTTCGAGGGTTCCAGGGTGGCCGTGGCGTGCAACAGGCCGCCGTTGATGATCCAGTCTATACCGCCCGCAGCGAGCCAACCGGTGATGACCACCGAGGCAATCACAAACAGCACGCCGGTGTAGACGATCCAGCGGTAGTAGCGTTGGGACTCAAGGTGGCTGACCGCAGATTCGGGCGGGTTGCTGACGTCTTCGCCGAGCAGGCCGTCAATCAGCGGGATCAGGCCGAAGATCACGAGTACGCCCACCCACCACAGTTGTTGCACGCCTGTGGTGATGGCAAGGGCGCCGGAGAGCAAGGGCGTCGCCAGCGGCATGATGCCGAGCCACCACAGGTGGCGTTTGCCGTCGGCCCAGACATGCGGGGCTGCCAGAGTCTGGTTCATGGCAGCCTCCGAACGCATTCGGTGGGCAACGAGGCAGACGACAGGTATACGGAGCGTTGACTGCTCCTGGAAATCAACCATGCGATAAAAGGCGTTTTTTTCATTATTTTATTCGCTCTTAGGCATTTCAAAAATAATTTCAAATTACACATTGAAATAATTTTTTTAAATAAATAGCGCGGAATCGTTAGGTCGTCAACTAGTTTCTCCAGCCCTTTTTTCCGTGACCGAGCAGTCTCTTTTCAGCCGTTTGGTCAGGTACTCAGGGGCAGGCGTCAACGCCAGGCGCCGCAGTCAGGTGGCACTGTTACTGGCTCGCCAGGGCGACAGGTGGGTTTATCGGCCGGACGCTCTCGCCGGGTCGAGCCCGCTTGGCCACCTGCTCCACCAGCGCCGCCACGCGCTCGGTGGCGGTGATCGGCAACATATGCCCACGGCCTTCGATCACCTGCATTTTCAGCCCTGGCACCTTGCTGGCCAGGGCCTGGCCGTGTTTCTGGAAGTCGAGCACCTTGTCCTGCGCCCCGTAGATCAGGCCGATGGGCAGGGTCAATCGTGAGTAGCGCTTGACCATCTCCGGCAGGTGGTCGTTGACCCGGTTGATCTCGGTGGACGCGGCGTAGAAGTTGTCGGGGCGCATGCCCAGCAAACCGCCGCCACGGGTGGCGAAGTCTGGTGGCGCAAGATCGGGGGCAAATACGCCCTTCACTACCGAGTCTTTGGTCAGCAGGCCGATGGGCAGGGTCAAGGTGTGCGCTACCCAGCGCCGCAGCCAGGCCGGGCGCACGGCCAGAGACAGGAACACCAGCGGCAGCATGCGTTGGGGGTGAGTCAAGGGCGCAACCAGCACCAGCCCGGAAACGGCATGGGGATGGTCAAGGGCCAGCGCCAGGGCAATCGCGCCGCCCAGGGAGTGCCCCAGTACCAGCGGTTTGCCCAGATCCAGCGTATTGATGAAGGCCGCGATTTGTTGCGCCTGGGCCGGCAAGTCTGCCGGCGTACCGCTGTGCCGGGTGGAATAGCCTGAGCCCGGCCGGTCGAGACTGATGACCCGAAAATGCTCACGCAACTGACCGGACAAGGCATAGGTCAGGTTGCGACTACTGCCCATCAGCCCGTGAATCATCACCAGCGGCGGGCCCTTGCCCTCTTCGACATAATGAAAGCGCTCGCCATCCACCTCGACGAAGCGCCCGTTGATCGGCACAGTCGCTTCAATGCGCCGCGTCATCCAGGCACTCAAGCCCCACAACGCAGCACTGGCGCCTGCCAGCACTCCCGCAGCGACAACCCATTCGACAGCCATAGCTCGGTCCTCTGCTTCCCTGCTGCTGGCGACCCGACCGGAATTGATCTGGCCCCAGCCATCGTCCACACCCTGGACCTAGACTTCATGCATACCACGTTCGTCCGTCGGACAAATCGCTCATGCGCAACAAGGCCCTAGCGTAGGCGAATTTTTCAGGTAGATTATTCAAAATCTTTTTTAAAATAAATAATTCAATTTTCCTTTGCAATGGTGTTCTATCTAAGAGACAAAACAAAAACAGGAGCACATCCGATGCCCAAGCGCTTTATTGACGAGGCAGCCCTATGAATGCCCCCAGTGACTCAATCGACATCGCCATCATTGGCTCCGGGTTCGCGGGCCTGTGCATGGCGATCAAACTCAAGGAAGCCGGGCTCACCGACTTCTTTATCGCCGAACAGGCCCAGACCCTCGGCGGTACATGGCGCGACAACCACTACCCAGGTTGCGCCTGCGACGTGCAGTCCCATGTGTATTCGTTTTCCTTTGCGCCCAATCCGAACTGGACGCGACAGTTCGCGGCGCAACCCGAGATCCGCGCCTATCTGGAAGACTGCGCCAGGCGCTTCGAACTGGCGCCCTACCTGCGCTTTGGCATGGGCCTGCAACGTGCGGTGTTTGATGAACAACAACAGCGCTGGCAACTGACCTTCAGCGACGGCCGTCAGGTCAGCGCACGGGTGCTGGTGTCGGGCATGGGGGGGTTGTCACGCCCGGCAATGCCGGATATCCCAGGGTTGGACAGCTTCAGGGGCAAGCGCTTCCACTCCCAGCAGTGGGATCACGAGTATTCCTTGAAGGGCAAGCGCGTGGCGGTGATCGGCACCGGTGCCAGCGCCATCCAGTTCGTGCCGCAGATCGCACCGCAGGTAGCGCACCTGGACCTGTTCCAGCGCACACCGCCGTGGATCATGCCCAAGCCTGATCGGCCGATTTCCGCTGCCGAGCGCTGGTTGTTCAAGCATGTACCACTCACCCAAAAGCTGGTGCGCGCTACGCTTTACTGGGCGCTGGAAGGCCGTGTGGTGGGCTTTGCCCTGCATCCACGCCTGATGAAAATGGTGCAGAAAATCGCCCTGCGTCATCTGCGCAAACAAGTGGCCCGCCCTTCCCTGCGCAAAACCCTGACGCCGGACTACACCATCGGCTGCAAGCGCGTGTTGATCTCCAACGATTACTACCCGGCACTCTCGCGCAGCAATGTCGAGGTGGTCACCGACAGCGTACTGCGCATCGAAGCCGACGGCGTGGTTACCGCCGACGGTATCAAGCACCCCGCCGATTGCCTGATCTTCGGCACGGGTTTCCAGGCCAGCGACCCGTTGCCCCGTGGCTGCATCATCGGCCGTGACGGCATCGACCTGATGGACGCCTGGCGCGATGGCGCCCATGCCTACAAAGGCACCACCGTGCCGGGCTACCCGAACCTGTTTCTGATCGTGGGCCCCAACACCGGCCTGGGGCATAACTCGATGATCCTGATGATCGAGGCCCAGGTCGCGTACATCCTCGACGCCCTGAAACACATGCAGCGCCAGCGCCTTACCACGGTAGAGGTCAAGCCCGCCGTGGAGCACGCCTACAACCAGCAGTTGCAGGACAAGCTCAAGCGCACCATCTGGAATACCGGCGGCTGCCAGAGCTGGTACCTCGACCCGCGCACCGGCAAGAACACCACGCTGTGGCCCGGCTCGACCTGGCGCTTCAAGCAGGTCACCCGGCATTTTGCCCTCAAGGACTACAGCGTCAGCCAGGCGCCGGCGCCCGCCCTGCCGCGAGCGGTTGCAACGCCCCACTCCACCACAGAAGGCAGCCTGTCATGAAGTCATTCAACGGCCGCGTCGCGGCGATCACCGGCGCGGCTTCCGGCATGGGCCGCGCACTGGCCCTGGCGCTGGCGCGGGAGGGATGCCACCTGGCGCTGGCAGACAAAAACAGCCAGGGCCTGGAACAGACCCTGGCGCTGATCCGCACCTCGACCTTGTCGCCCGTCACTGTCACCACCCAAGTGCTGGACGTGTCCGACCGCCAGGCCATGCTCGATTGGGCGGCGCGTTGCGCGGCCGAGCACGGCCAGGTCAACCTGGTCTTCAATAATGCCGGGGTGGCGCTGTCGAGCACCGTCGAAGGCGTGGATTACACCGACCTGGAATGGATCGTCGGCATCAACTTCTGGGGAGTGGTGCATGGCACCAAGGCATTCCTGCCGTACCTCAAGGCCAGCGGCGACGGGCATATCATCAATACGTCCAGCGTGTTCGGCCTGTTCGCCCAGCCCGGCATGAGCGGCTACAACGCTACAAAGTTCGCGGTACGCGGCTTCACCGAAGCCTTGCGCCAGGAACTCGACCTGCAACGCTGCGGCGTGTCGGCCACCTGTGTACACCCCGGTGGCATTCGTACCGACATCTGCCGCAGCAGCCGCATCGACGCGAACATGACCGGCTTTCTCATCCACAGCGAGCAACAAGCCCGCGCCGATTTCGAAAAACTCTTCATCACCGACGCTGACCAGGCCGCCAAAGTGATCCTGCAAGGCGTACGCAAAAACAAGCGCCGCGTGCTGATTGGCCGCGATGCCTATTTCCTCGATCTGCTCGCCCGTTGCCTGCCGGCGGCCTATCAGGCCCTCGTGGTGTTTGCCAGCAAGCGCATGGCGCCCAAGCCGCGCACGCCAGTGTTTGAAACCAACGACGAGCCCCGACTCTGAACAGGAGCACGCACCATGTTGCCGATCCGTCGCGATATCCGTTTTGCCTTGCCTGCCGAGCGCATCAAGAACTGGCACGAACAAGGGCCTGTGGTCAGCCATTTCTTCAATGCCCTGTCGTTGCTGTTTCCCCAGGGCGAACTGTTCTTCATGGACAGCGTGCGCCACTACCGTGGGCAGATCGACGATGCCGAACTGAAAAAAGAGATCCAGGGGTTTATCGGCCAGGAGGCCATGCACAGCCGTGAACACGTGGCGTATAACGACTTGCTGCAAGCGGCCGGCCTGCCGGCGCACACCCTTGACCGACGCTTGAAGTTCTTCCTCGACCTGCAGAAAAAACACCTGCCGCCGTCGTTCAACCTGGCGGTGACCATCGCCCTGGAGCACTACACCGCAATGCTCGCCGAAATCCTGCTGAGCGACCCGTCGCGCTTTGGCGACTCACTCAAGGGGTACCAGCAGATGTGGTATTGGCACGCCCTGGAAGAAACCGAACATAAAGCCGTGGCGTTCGATGTGTGGAACAGGGTGATCAAACCAGGGCCTGCACGTTACCTGCTGCGCACGGGGACCATGCTGACCACCAGCGTGCTGTTCTGGGTGGTGGTGCTGGATTTTCACGTGCGCCTGTTGATTGCCGACCGCACTTCGGGCGGCACGCTGAAGGGCTTGTGGCGCATGGTGAAGTTCTTGTATGGGCCCAAGGGGGTGTTTCCACGGATGTTCCGGCCGTGGCTGCATTATTTCAAGCCGGGCTTTCATCCTTGGGATCATGACAACCGAGCACGGTTGGCGGGCATTGACCGGTTGGTCGAAGAGATAGAGCGCACGCGCCGCAGCTATGAATCGGCCTAGTGCCAGGGATCAATCCTGCCGCCTGTAGGAGCGAGCTTGCTCGCGAAAAACGTCAACGATGACGCGTGCTTCCTGAATGAACGCGGCGCCTGTGAGTTCCTCGCGAGCAAGCTCGCTCCTACATAAAGCAATGAGGGTTACGCCAGGCTCTTGCTGACCACCTCAAACACATCGCTGGACAGCTCACCCGCGCCCAGGATGCGCTCCAGCTCCGCTTTCATCAGCGCCTGCCGTGCGCTGTCGTATTTACGCCAGCGTGTCAGCGGCGCCAGTTGGCGCGAGGCGATCTGCGGGTTCAACGTATTGAGCTGGATCACCAGGTCCGCCAGGAAGCGATAGCCCGAGCCATCCGCCGCATGGAAGTTGATCAGGTTCTGCCCGGCAAATGCGCCCACCAGTGCGCGCACCTTGTTGGGGTTCTTGATGGTGAACGCCGGGTGCTCCATCAACGCCTTGACCCGCGCCAGCCCGCCCGGCAAGGTGCTGCCGGCCTGTACGCTGAACCATTGGTCCATGACCAGCGGGTTGTCCTTGAAGTTTTCGGCAAACACCGCCAAGGCCTGGGCTTTCTCTGCTTCGAACGGCGAGTTCACCAACACCGCCAACGCCGTCAGGCGTTCGGTCATGTTATCGCTGGTGTCGAACTGATCCAGGGTGGCCGCCACCACTTCTGGCTTGCCGCTGAGCATCAAGTAAGACAGCGCGATGTTCTGCAGCGCACGGCGGGCGAAGTGCTCGGCCTCTGCCACGTAAGGCGTTTGCTTGGACAGCTCGCGGTTGGCCTGGTAGCGCAGCCACAAGCCTTCGAACAGGTTGTCGGCCAGTTGCTTGCGGGCAAACTCGCGGGCAGCGTGGATAGCGTCCACGTCCGCCACCTCGCTGATTTCCGTGAGGTAGGCTTCGCTCGGCAGCGAGAGCATTTCGGCGACCATGGCCTGGTCCAGGCTTTCATCGCTCAACACCGTGCGCAGCGCGTCGATCAAGCGCTGATCAAGCTTCAGCGGCTGGCCCGCCTGGTGCTGGCCGATCAGTTCCTGCAATACCTGCACCGCCAACTGCTGGCCAGCATCCCAGCGGTTGAAACCGTCGCTGTCGTGCTGCATCAGGAACATCAGTTGATCGCGGCTGTACGGGAAGCTGAGCTTCACCGGCGCCGAGAAACCACGCAGCAACGAAGGCAAGGGTTTTTCAGCGATGTCGACGAAGGTAAACGTCTGCTCCGCTTCGGTCACCGAGATTACCCGCGAAGTGTCGCCCGCCGTCGCTTCACCGGCCAGGCGCAAGGCAATGCCGGCGCCCTGCCCGTCCAGCAAGCCCAGCTCCACCGGGATCACGAAGGGCAATTTCTCGACCTTGTCCGGAGTCGGCGGGCAGCTCTGGCGGAAGGTCAGGCTGTAGGTCTTGGCCGCCGCATCGTAGGCCTCGCTTACCGCCAGGCGCGGGGTACCTGCCTGGCTGTACCAGCGCTTGAACTGGCTGAGGTCGGCGCCATTGGCGTCTTCCATGGCCTTGATGAAGTCATCGCAGGTCACGGCCTGGCCGTCATGGCGTTCGAAATACAGGTCGCTGCCTTTGCGAAAGCCCTCGGAACCGAGCAAGGTGTGGATCATGCCGACCACTTCCGAGCCCTTTTCATACACGGTCAGGGTGTAGAAGTTGGAGATCTCGATAAAGCTGTCCGGGCGCACGGCGTGGGCCATGGGGCCGGCATCTTCAGCGAACTGGTGTGTACGCAGGTACGCCACGTCCTGGATGCGCTTGACCGTGGCCGAGTTCATGTCGGCAGAGAAGCCCGAGTCACGGAACACGGTGAAGCCTTCCTTGAGCGACAGTTGGAACCAGTCGCGGCAGGTCACGCGGTTGCCCGACCAGTTATGGAAGTATTCGTGGGCGACGATGGCTTCAACGCGCTGGTGAGCGGCGTCTGTAGCGGTTTCGGCGCGGGCCAGCACGGCACTGGAGTTGAAGATGTTAAGGCCCTTGTTCTCCATGGCGCCCATGTTGAAATCGTTGACCGCCACGATCATGAAGATGTCGAGGTCGTACTCGCGACCATAGGTTTCTTCGTCCCAGCGCATGGATTTTTTCAGGCTGGTCATGGCGTGCTGGCACTTGTCGATGTTTTCCGGCTCGACGTAGATGCGCAACGCGACTTCGCGGTTGGTCATGGTGGTGAAGCTGTCTTCGACGCACCACAGGTCACCTGCCACCAGCGCAAACAGGTACGCCGGCTTCTTGAACGGATCTTCCCAGGTCGCCCAATGCCGGCCGTCTTCGCCAGGGCCGCTGGCAATCGGATTGCCGTTGGACAACAGCACCGGATAGCTGTGCTGCTCGGCGATCACCGTGGTGGTGAACACACTCATCACGTCCGGGCGGTCGAGGTAATAGGTGATCTTGCGGAAACCTTCGGCCTCGCACTGGGTGCAGAACATGCCGCTGGATTTGTACAAACCTTCCAGGGCAGTGTTGGTTTCCGGATGAATCTTGACGGTGGTGTCGAGGGTGAAGGTCTCACTCTTTGGCTGCACGGTCAGGTGGCTGTCGGTCAGCTGGTAGTCAGCGTCCGTGAGCGGCTGGTCGGCCAGGTTGACACTCAACAGCTCAAGTTGCTGGCCGTCGAGCACCAATGGTGGCAAACCGGCGCCACGCTCGGGATTGCGGCGCATCACCAGCTGCGCGTGGACCAGGCTGTGGTCCTCGAACAACTCGAAGGTCAGGTGCGTCTCGTCGATCAGGTAGTCCGGCGCCTGATAGTCCTTCAGGTAAATCATCTTCGGTTGTTCGGTGCGCATGCTTGGGATCCTTCTACTGATGCACGGCGAGCTGGTAGGCCGTGTATTTACGAATGTTGATAACGCCGGTATCGAAGATCAGGTATTGGCCCTTGATCCCCAGCAGCGTGCCTTCGGCAATCGGGTTCTTGTCCAGGTTGAAGCTGACGATCTTGGTCGGATACTGCTCGACCGGGTAGCGGATTTCAATCGGCTCGATGTCAGCAATAGTTTGGATGGCTTGCAGGCCAAAGCGTTCCTGCAAACCCAGCAAGCCCTCGGCGCAAGAGGCAAATAGCTCATCACGCACCTGCTTGAGGTCCACCGATTGCGCGTCGCCCTTGAGCAAGGCACGCCAGTTGGTCTTGTCGGCCACCTGGCTGCGAAACAGATCTTCGACGAAGCCCGATTGCTGGCGCGTCGCCACGCGCATGATCGGCAGCGCCTGGCTGGCGCCCTGGTCCAGCCAACGGGTGGGCAACTGCGTAGCACGGGTAATGCCGACCTTGATCCCCGACGAGTTGGCCAGGTACACCACGTGGTCGGTCATGCAGAATGTCTCGCCCCAGCCCGGATCGCGGCAGGTACCGGCGTCGTAATGGCAACGCTCGGGGCTCATGATGCACAGGTCACACTGGGCCAGCTTGGTCATGCAGGGGTAGCAGTAGCCCTGGCTGAAGCTGGTCTTGGTCTTGCGCCCGCAATGGCTGCAATGAATCGCGCCCAGGTATTCCAGGCGTACATGGGTGCCGATCAACGGATTGACCGGCACCTCGGTGTCGCCCAGGCGAAAGGCGTATTGAACGGTCGGCTCACCGAGCTGCGCCGACATTTTGCTGACTGCACCGCGACCAATTTCAATCAATGGATCGCATCCGACTTGAACAGGATATTCGGTACTGGCGCGGATTTGGACGCGCACTCCTGCGGGCCCATATAACCGGTGCGCTGTTCTTCGGGCAGGTTCTGGATCTCCCAGGCGATCATCGCTTGCAACGACAATTCGCGCTGCTCGGCGGTGAGCTTGCGGCCATCGGACCATTTACCAATCTCTACCGCGAGCTTGAGGCTCTCGTAGATGTCCGGGGTGATGTTTTCGATCATTTCAGCAAAAGAGGACATAAGGCTCTTCCTTATCAAAGAGACGCTTTGCGACGGTTGTACAAACCGCCGAGCAAACCCGTCAAGCAACCGATGACCAACCCGCCCACATGGGCCGCGTTGGCGATTTCGCCGAAACCGATCATCGAGACCAGCCCCGACAGGCAGAGCAGCAACCACACCAGCATCATCACCAGCACCCCACGGGGCAGGCGATAGGCCGGGTTGGGCGACAATAATTGAAAGATCCAGCAGTGCCCGAGCAGGCCGTACAACACGCCAGACAAGCCGCCAAACAAGCCGGGGCCACCGTAGGCGTATTGCGCGTAGTTGGAGACCAGGCTGAACAACAGGGTCAGGCCCAGCAGGTTGATGCTGCCCTGGCGCGCTTCAATGCGCCGACCCAGCTCCCAGTACCACATGCCGTTCATCGCCAGATGCAGGATGCCGAAGTGGATCAGCATCGGCGTGACCAGGCGCCACCACTGCCCCGAGGCCAGGGTGTCAGCCAACGGCGTGAACTGGATGTACTCGCCCAGCACCCGGAACGGCAGGAAGGTCAGCCAGGCCATGGTTTGCAGGTTTTCGCCGAGCAACGTCACGGCCGCGACGATGAGGCTGGCCAGCAAAACCAGCGCGGTGACCGGGCTATGGCGCACTTGCTGGACAAAGCCCGGCCGCGCAACCGGCGCCTGCTCGGGAATATCCAGTTGCTGGTCCGGGTCGCCAGCGGGGAAACGTTGATACAGCACGCGCACGTCGTCGCTGATGGCCTCGGGCACCCACAGCACCTGTTCACCGGCCTCCTCGCTGACGCGGTGCGGCACCTGCATGCGGTGCAGCAACTTGACGAAACCACCCAGGTCGACGCTCAGGGGCAAGCGCAATACAGCTACGGTACTCATGGAATGGCCTCTGGTCGCTCAACGTCGACCCATACGAATTTACGCGGATCCAGCTGGGTTTCCTGGTCCAGTCGATACGCCACCAGCTTGCCGTACAGCACCGCGCTGTAGTCCAGGCAGGCCAGGTTCGGGCGGATCGGCGCGGGTTTGCCGCTGCGCCAGTAGTGGCCGACGAACAACAGCGGTTCATCGACGCCATAGCGCAGCAAAGAATTCTTTTGTGTGGACGACAACGGCGTGCGTGCCACCGGCTCCGGCAAGGCGTCGGGCTGGAACACGATGTCGCCGTAGGTCTTGGGGTCGTCTTCCCAGAACTTGGTGCGAAAGAACGAACGCGTCAGGCCATCGCCACCGGTCAGGGTGAGCCCATCGGGCAGGCGCATATCGGTGCCGCGCAACAGGCGATCGAATGCATTGCAGGCGAAACTGCCCGGTACGGCGGCGGCTTGCAGGAAGTGTTGGTCGATGCAGCCGTCCGGAAAGGTCGCGCGCAGCGGCTGGATAAAACTGTCATCCCAGCACGCGTGCACTACGCGAAAACGCCCGGCGTCGACAAACAGCGGCATGTCGTAGAACCAGCCGAGGAAGTCGTGCCAGTCGGCCGGGTGGTGTTCGAACTGGGTCAGGGTCTCTTGGATCAAGCGGGCGTGGCGCGGGTTGTGCTCACGCACGAACTGCTTGCCACTGCCCGGCGGGGCCGGCGTGGTCCAGCCCAGCGCATTGAACTCGTGGTTACCCATGATGCACAGCGCCTGGCCGGCCTCGGTCATATCGTGGACGATATGCAGCGCCTCACGGATGCGTGGGCCACGGTCGATGATATCGCCCAGGAACACAGCCATGCGTGACGGATGGCGCCAAGTGCCGCCCTGCTTGTGGTAACCCAATTGGTCGAGCAAGTGCTCAAGGGTATGAGCGCAACCGTGCACGTCACCAATCAGGTCGTAGCTACGCGCGGGATCGAGCATCAGTCGCCTCCACCTCCCAAGCGGCTGCCCCAGCCCAACTTGGTGCGGCACACTTCGTAGTAGTTGTGATCCAGCGGGTGGATCAAGCGCAACTTCTGTGCCTTCTTGCTCACGGTGATGGTGTCACCGGGGGCGCAGGTGAAATGGTTCTGCCCGTCGCAGGAGACTTGCGGGTAGATTTGCATGTCTTTGGACACCACGATTTTCAGCTCACTGTTGCCATCGACCACAATTGGCCGACTGGACAACATATGGGGGTACATCGGCACGATCACAATGGCATCGAGCTTGGGATGCATGATCGGGCCTCCCGCCGACAGCGCATACGCGGTTGAGCCGGTAGGCGTGGCGACGATCAGGCCGTCAGCCTTCTGGCTGCACACGAACTGGCCGTCGATATACAGTTCGAACTCAATCATCCGCGTGGATTTGCCCGGGTGCAGCACCACATCGTTGAGGGCATCGCCCTGGCCGATCGCCTCGCCATGGCGGCGCACTTCGGCCTGCAGCAGGAAGCGGTTCTCCACCAGGTAATGGCCGTCGAGCACCTTGGCCACTTCGACTTCCAGCTCATCGGGGCGTATATCGGTCAGAAAGCCCAGGCTGCCACGGTTGATGCCCAGCACCGGCACGTTATGCCGCGCCAGTGCCCGGGCAGCGCCGAGCAGGCTGCCATCGCCACCGACCACGATGACCATGTCGCACACCTCGCCGAGCATCTTGCGCGACGAGGTTTGCAGGCCGTGGCCGGGGAGGATTTCAGCGATGGTGTCTTCGAGGATCACATGCAGGTGGCGCTCGAGCAGAAACTTCTTCAGCCGGCGGACGGTGTCCAACACCTGGGTACTGCCCAGGCGACCGATAATGCCGATATTGCGAAATTGCTCCATGGGGCTCCTGCGGGATCTGGGGTGAGGCAAAAAGAGCGATTATGGGCGAAAGGCCGTCTCAGGCAAAATCCTTTGTCGCCGCCAAGCCTTGATGACAATGGTTCTCAGGCACCTTCTGCGCGCTGAAAAGGCTATGCTCGGACCATGACGCCATTCCCCGACTTGCACACCCTGCCCCGCCAACTGCGCCACCCCGAGGTGCGCGACCTGGCGTGGGTGATGCTCGCACCACCGATGCTGGCGCAGACGCCTTGGCCGCAGCGCCATCCGCTGGCGGGCAGTGACTGGGTGCAAGCCCCTCACCAACTCGAAGCCTGGCTGCGCCAGCTGGACCAGGACAGCAGCGCGTTGCAGCAGTGGTTGAGCCTGGCACGTACCCGGCGCCTGGGCCTGTACTACGAGCGCTTGTGGCAATTTGCGGTGCAGCAGGCGCCGGGTGTGGAGTTGCTGGCCGCCAACCTGCCGATCCGCCGTGCCGGGCACACGCTGGGCGAACTGGACATGCTGCTGCGCGACCGCGATGGGGTGCACCACCTGGAACTGGCGATCAAACTCTACCTCGGCCCGCAGGACGGCAACGGCCAGGACGCTACGCAATGGCTGGGGCCTGGCTGCCATGATCGGCTGGACCGCAAACTCGCGCATCTGGCCGAGCATCAATTGCCAATCTCCGCGCGGGCAGAAAGCCGCGAGGCATTGGCGGCGCTGGATATCCAAGCGTTCGATGCGCACTTGTGGCTCGGTGGCTATCTGCTCTACCCCTGGCCCGGCGCGGCGCTCTCCCCCCTAGGCGCACACCCGCAGCATCTGCGTGGGCGCTGGTTGCATCAGCGCGACTGGACGGACTTTGTCAGCACCCGCCCAGAGGGTCGCTGGCAACCCCTGCCCCGCCATGCCTGGCTGGCGCCCGCGCATTACCCGGCCGATGAAGTGTGGAGTGAGGTGCAGATGCAAGACTGGCTGGCAGAGCTAGACCCCATGGCCCCGGCGCAGTTGCTGGTGCGCATGGTGCCGAACGGTGAGGAGTGGGAAGAAGCCGAGCGGTTGTTTCTGGTGGCCGATCTTTGGCCGAATGTGCCGGGGACAGGCTGATAGGTGTGGGGTGTTTGAGGGCCTCATCGCAGGCAAGCCAGCTCCCACAGTTTGACCGCGCCGCTGGCTTGCCTTTTGTAGGAGCGAGCTTGCTCGCGAAAAACTCACTGACTCCGCGTTCATTCAGCAAACACGGGTTATCGTTGACGTTTTTCGCGAGCAAGCTCGCTCCTACAGAATTGACCGCAGCGCCGATTCCATGTGGGAACTGGCTTGCCTGCGATGGCGATAGCCCAGGCGCTACAGCTTATCGATGTGCTGATACTCCAACTGCAACCCCACCGCCAATTCCTCAGCCCGCCCCAACCTGATCGGCCCACGCTCGATGTCAATCAACATGCCTGGGCACTCCAATCGCGGCAGCGCGCCAATCGCCTTGAGCCTCCCATCGGTCACCACCAGCAACTTCTGTTGCTCGGCAGGATAGCGCTTGCGTCGCGCCGCCAACCAATGCCCCGCCTCGGTCAGCGCAGCCAGCAACGGCGTGCCCCCGCCCGCTCCCAACTGCTCCAACCAATCGGACAAGCCTTTCGCCGCCTTCAAACCTTGCACCTGCCACTTCGGCGATTGCCCGCTGGCCGTCAATAACGCCATACGCGCCCGTTGGCGATAAGCATCATCAAACAGCTGGGCCAGCAGCCCCTTGGCATCGGTCAGTGCCCGATGGCGCCGCGTGGACGCCGAGGCATCGACAATCACCAGCCACAGTTCAGGAGCCGACCGGCTACGCAGGTGGAACAACAGGTCCTCACGGCATTGCGGCCGCCCACCCAGCAACGTGCCCGGCCAATTGATCGCCCCGCGCTGTGCGCTGCGGGCCTTGCCCTGCCGGCCGGTGTTCAATCGCCCCGCCTGGGGCCGGGCATCCGCCCCCGCGTCAGGTCGGGGGCGGATGCCTAAGGCTTTTTTGGCCAGGTGGGTACATCGCGGCGTGCGCCCGTGGGCAAGGCGGGTGCGGGCATATCGCCCCACTGGCCTTGGCCGGGCGAGGTTTCAGAAGGTGACGACGACGGCCCGTCATTCGGCTGGGGCGGCGCGCCTGCCGGCGCTTGCTGCTGACGTCGATGGCGCAAGGCAAACTCCGCCACCGCGTCGATATCTTCCTGCTCGATAGCAGCGGCGCCACGCCAAGCCGCATGGGCACGGGCGCCACGCAACCAGACCAGGTCGGCACGCAGGCCGTCGACCCCTGCGGCAAAGCAGCGCTCGGTGATGCGGGACAACGCCTGGTCATCCAGGGCGATACTGTCTAGCCGTGCCCGTGCCAGGGTGCAGCGTTCGCGCAAGGCAGCTTGCGCTGGCGCCCACTGCGCGCAGAACGCAGCCGGGTCAGTGTCGAAATCCAGGCGACGCCGGATGATCTGCCCGCGCTCGGCGGGCAGAGTCTGCCCGCTCAAGGCCACGTTGAAGCCGAAGCGGTCGAGCAACTGCGGGCGCAGCTCGCCCTCCTCAGGGTTCATGGTGCCGATCAGTACAAAGCGCGCCGCATGGCGATGGGAAATCCCGTCGCGTTCGATCAAATTGGTGCCGCTGGCGGCTACGTCCAGCAGCAGGTCCACCAAGTGGTCGGCCAGCAGGTTGACTTCATCCACGTACAACACCCCGCCGTCAGCCTTGGCCAACACACCGGGGGAGAATTGCGCGCGGCCTTCGCCCAGCGCGGCATCCAGGTCCAGGGTGCCGACCAGGCGCTCTTCGGTCGCCCCCAGGGGCAAGGTTACAAACTGCCCGCTGGCCAACAGGTCTGCCAGCCCACGGGCCAGAGTCGACTTGGCCATGCCGCGTGGCCCTTCGATCAGCACGCCGCCGATCTTCGGGTCGATGGCGGCCAGGCACAGTGCGAGCTTCAAGTCATCAGCGCCGACCACGGCGGCCAGCGGAAAATGGGGAATATCAGTCATAGTCAACTCTTAATAACGCGTTCAAACGCTCCCGCGTGGGAACGCTTCGCTGGACGCTCGGCGTCCGTTCTTGTGACGCAGAGCGTCACGGGCTGCATTCCCACGCGGAGCGTGGGAACGATCAGCGGAGCGAGGGAATGATCAGCGGAGCGCGGGAACGAGCACTCAGCTGTCTTCTTCTATGTCCAGCAACAGGTTTTCCAAAGCTTCGCGGTACGCCCCCGGTGCCTGCCACAAGCCACGTTGCTGGGCTTCGAGCATGCGCTCGGTCATGTCGCGCAGGGCATCGGGGTTGTGCTGTTGCACAAAGGCACGGGTGTCAGGGTCCAGCAGGTAGGCATCGGCGAGCAAGGCGTATTGGTGATCGTCAATCAGCGCGGTGGTAGCGTCGAAGGCGAACAGGTTGTCCACGGTCGCGGCCATTTCAAACGCGCCTTTATAGCCATGGCGCTTCACGCCCTCGATCCACTTGGGGTTGGCCGCACGGGAACGGATCACCCGGTTGAGCTCTTCCTTCAAGGTGCGGATTTTCGGCACGTCCGGCTGGCTGTGGTCGCCATGGTAGCTGGCGGCCTTTTCGCCGCTCAGGGTTTCCACGGCGGCCAGCATGCCGCCCTGGAATTGGTAGTAGTCGTTGGAGTCGAGCAAGTCGTGCTCGCGATTGTCCTGGTTCTGCAACACCGCCTGCACCTGGCTCAAACGCTGGGCAAATTGCTCGCGGGCCGCAGTGCCTTCGTCAGCCCCCCCGTAGGCGTAGCCACCCCAGTTCAGGTAGACCTCGGCCAAGTCCTCGCGGCTCTGCCACAAGCGCCCGTCAATCGCGCCCTGCACGCCCGCGCCATAGGCACCCGGTTTGGCGCCGAAAATGCGCCAGCCGGCCTGCTTGGCCGCGGCACCTTCATCCAGGCCCGCCTCGAGCAATGCTTGGCGTTCACTGCGTACTTTGGCGGCCAGCGGGTTCATGTCGTCGGGTTCATCCAGGGCGGCCACCGCCTGCACCGCCGCATCGAACAGGCGGATCAGGTTGGCAAACGCATCGCGGAAGAACCCGGATACGCGCAGGGTCACGTCCACACGCGGACGGTCCAATAAGCTGATCGGCAGGATCTCGAAATCGTCCACCCGCTGACTGCCAGTGGCCCATACCGGGCGCACGCCCATCAGTGCCATGGCCTGGGCGATATCGTCACCGCCGGTGCGCATGGTCGCGGTGCCCCATACCGACAGGCCGAGCTGGCGCAGGTGGTCGCCATGGTCTTGCAGGTGCCGCTCAAGAATCAGGTTGGCCGACTGGAAACCGAGACGCCACGCCGTGGTGGTTGGCAGGTTGCGTACGTCCACGGTAAAGAAGTTACGCCCCGTAGGCAGCACATCCAGCCGACCGCGACTCGGCGCACCGCTGGGCCCGGCCGGGACGAAACGCCCATTCAAGGCATCGAGCAAGCCGCGCATCTCTGCGGGGCCGCAGGCATCCAGGCGTGGCGCGACGACAATGCGCAGGCTTTCGATCACCGACTTCACCTCCTGCCAGCCGGGCTCTTCCAACTGTTCGATGGGGCCTTCCAACGCCTGCTCGATCAAGCGCGCCGCGTACAACTCCAGACGTTCACGGGTATCCCCGGCCGTACGCCACAGCTGATCGTCAATCTTCTGCAACACCAACGGGCGCCGCCCCGTCCAGGGCTCGGCCAGTGCGCAATCGAGCGGATCAAACCCCAGGTCGAATGCCTTGGCCAACACACGCAGCAGACTCGACTGCGGGCCCCGGCCATCGCCACGGGGAATGCGCAACAGCGCCAGCAAGGTGTCGATACGCAAACGGCCCTCGGGCGACTCGCCAAAGATATGCAGGCCATCGCGGATCTGCGATTCCTTCAAGTCGCACAGGTAGGTATCCAGGCGCGGCAGCCACACCGCCGCGTCCGCCTCACTGCCCAGTTCAAGCTCCTGGTCGATACGGGTTTCGCGCACCAGCTTGAGGATGTCTTTTTGCAGCTCCAGCGCACGGCGCGGGTCGAGCAATTGCGCCTCGTAATATTCGTCGGCCAATAACTCAAGGTCACGCAGCGGGCCGTAGGTTTCGGCGCGGGTCAGCGGCGGCATCAGGTGATCGATGATCACCGCCTGGGTGCGCCGCTTGGCCTGGGCGCCCTCACCCGGGTCGTTGACGATAAACGGGTAGACATTCGGCAGCGGCCCCAGCAATGCATCCGGCCAGCAGTGCTCCGACAGGCCCACGCCTTTGCCGGGCAGCCACTCCAGGTTGCCGTGCTTGCCCACATGGATCATGCCGTGGGCGCCGTAGGTATGGCGTAGCCAGAAATAGAACGCCAGGTAGCCATGGGGCGGCACCAGGTCCGGGTCGTGGTACACCGCGCTGGCATCTACCTGGTAACCCCGGGCCGGCTGGATGCCGACGAAGGTCAGGCCCAGGCGCAGACCGGCGATCATCATGCGGCCATCGCGGCACATCGGATCGTTTTCCGGGGCGCCCCAACGCTCCAGCACGGCCTGGCGATTGGAGGCCGGCAAACGATCAAACATTGCCTGGTATTCCACAAGGCCCAGGCTTTGATGGCAGGGGCGCAGGTCGAGGCTGTCGAGGTCGTTGGTGACGCCGCCGAGCAGTTCGTGGATCAGTGCGGTGCCGCTGTCGGGCAGCCGCTCCGCTACCGGGTAGCCCTCTGTTTGCAAGGCGCGCAGGATATTCAGCGCTGCCGCCGGGGTGTCCAGGCCCACGCCGTTACCGATGCGACCGTCGCGGGTCGGGTAGTTGGCGAGGATCAACGCAATCCTTTTCTGGGCATTGGGCACCCGCGCCAACTCGACCCAACGGCGTGCCAGCTCAGCGACAAAATCCATGCGTTCGGGCGCTGCGCGGTAGCACACCACGTCCGACTGGCTGCGCTCGCTGCGCCAGGCCAGGTCCTTGAAACTGATCGGCCGGCTGATGATGCGCCCGTCCAGCTCCGGCAAGGCGATATGCATCGCCAGGTCGCGGGGCCCCAGGCCTTGTTCGCTGGCCTGCCAGCCGGGTTGGTTGTCCTGGGCGCAGATCGCCTGGATTACCGGGATATTGCGGCGAAACGGGCGCAAATGCGGCGCTTCCGGGCTCGATTGGGCAAAGCCGGTGGTGTTCAGAATTACCGCGGCTTGCACGTCATCCAACAGGTCCTCGACCACCGAGAGGCAGCCGGGTTCTTTCAAACTGGCCACCGCGACAGGCAACGGGTTGAGGCCCGCCGCCTGTAAGCGCTGGCAGAACACATCAATAAAACCGGTATTGGCAGCCTGTAAATGGGAGCGGTAGAACAGCACCGCAGCCACGGGCCAATCAGCGTGCCAATCGGCCTGCCAGTCATTGAGGCGGGCATTGGCGTTGTGCGGGTGATAGATCGCCGTGCGCGGCAGCGCTTGCGGCTCGGTCCAGGCATAGTCCCGGCCCAAGTGGGTACTGGCCAGGCAATGGTAAAAATCCAGGGCATTGCCCAGGCCACCTTGGCGCAGGAAGTGCCACAGGCGCTCGCGGTGTTCGGCAGCAACAGTGCTCAGGCCGCTGAGTTCCGGGTCCGGACGGTCGTCACCCGGCACCAGGATCAGGGTGACGCCGCGTTCGGCCAACTCCACCAGGCGCTCGATGCCGTAGCGCCAATACCCGATACCGCCGTGCAATGACAGCAGGATGACCTTGGCGTGGCGCAATACCTCGTCCACGTACAGGTCGACCGAGGCATGGTTCTGCACCTGCATCGGGTTGGCCAGGCGCAGGCTGGGGTAATCCTCGGGCAATTGCTGGGCGGCTTCGGCGAGCAGCGCCAGGCTGGAGTCGCCGCTGCACAGGATCACCAGTTCAGCGGGGGTCTGGCCAAGGTCGGCAATATTGTCGTCCGCGACGAAACCACCGGGTTGGGTCCTGAGCAGGTGCATGGTTAAACGCTGAGGGCAGCGCGCAATTGCGCTTCGAGGCCAGCGGCGTCCAGTTCCTGGCCGATCAGCACCAGGCGCGTGGTGCGTGCTTCGTCAGCGCCCCAGGCACGGTCGAAGTGTTTGTCAAAGCGCGTGCCCACACCCTGGATCAGCAGGCGCATCGGTTTGTTGGGGATCGCGGCGAAACCTTTCACCCGCAGGATGCCGTGCTGCACCACCAATTGGGTCAGGGCGTCGAGCAGCAGCGCCTCATCGGCTTGGGGCAAGTCGATGGAGATGGAGTCAAAGGCATCGTGATCGTGGTCGTCTTCACCCTCGTGGTGATGGTCGTGATGGCTGTGACGCCCGTCGATATGCTCTTCGGAACCGGCGCCCAGGCCGATCAGCACGTCCAGGGGCAGACGACCGCTGCTGGCTTCGATGATCTTCACCGCCGGCGGCAGTTCTTCGGCCACTTCCAGGCGCACGCGGGCCAGGTCTTCGGCGCTGATCAGGTCAGCTTTGTTGAGGATCACCAAGTCGGCGCTGGCCAGTTGGTCGGCGAACAGTTCGTGCAAGGGTGATTCGTGGTCCAGATTGGGGTCGAGTTTGCGTTGGGCGTCGACCTGATCCGGGAACGCAGCGAAGGTGCCGGCGGCCACGGCCGGGCTGTCGACTACGGTGATCACCGCGTCAACTGTGCAGGCGCTGCGGATTTCCGGCCACTGAAACGCTTGCACCAGGGGTTTTGGCAACGCCAGGCCCGAGGTTTCGATCAGGATATGGTCAAGGTCACCGCGACGGGCGACCAGTTCGCGCATCACCGGGAAGAACTCCTCCTGCACGGTGCAGCACAGGCAGCCGTTGGCCAGTTCGTACACGCGGCCGTTGGCTTCTTCCTCGGTGCAACCGATAGAGCACTGCTTGAGGATCTCGCCGTCAATGCCCAGCTCGCCAAATTCATTGACGATCACGGCAATGCGACGGCCCTGGGCGTTGTCGAGCATATGGCGCAGCAACGTAGTCTTGCCCGAGCCGAGGAAGCCGGTAACGATGGTGACGGGAAGTTTGGCCAGTGTTTTCATCGGATGCCCTTTGGGGCGGGCATACGGGACGACAGGCCCTGCGGCGGCGCGCAGCAGCGGATTTCGTCACCGGATCACCCCGCCCGGTTGAATTGAAAATCGGTGACGAGGCAGGTCTCCTGGCTTGGGGTGTGCAGGTCTTGCGACCAACGTTGACTGCGCCTTCCCGCCCTATCGGCAGTGGCGTGGCAGTCAACTGAACCCTTCACAGTTGCGGGGGCAGCCGCGGCTTGAACCGCGTTCCCTTCTTAGCTTCGGCCTGGGCCGAAGAACCTCGAAGGTGCAAGGCTACAGTGGCTTGCAGCATTTGACTACCGTCCCGGCCCATGCTCTCCTACACGCCTTGTTTCGGGTGCCCTTCACAGGGTGAAACGGGAAACCGGTGCGTCATAGACCTATGACCAGTCCGGTGCTGCCCCCGCAACGGTAAGCGAGCGAAGCGTCACGGCCACTGTGCTTTATGCATGGGAAGGCGATGCTTTCAGGAGGACTCTTTCCAGAGCCGCCCCTCGCAAGCCCGGAGACCGGCCCGAAAAATTCAGATAACAAACCCGCGGTGGGCGGGCGCTGTTCAGAACCCTGCGTGCCTGGCGCGTGGGGTTTTCATGCGCTCGTTTCACCCTGACACCTGAAAGGGACGCGCCATGTCGATCATCAGCAGCACTTCGCACACCGCTACTAGCACCGCCACCCTCAGCCAACGCCTGACCGCCGCCATCGGTGCGTCGATACTCGGCGCGTGTTTGGTGTATTTCGCCGGGTTCTCGCATATCGAGGCGGTGCACAACGCCGCCCACGATACCCGCCACAGCGCCGCGTTCCCGTGCCATTGAGAGCTGCCGACATGATCAAGCGTATTGCGCAAACCGCAGGGTTCACTGGGCTTTTGGCTGCCTTGCTGCTGACCCTGCTGCAAAGTTTCTGGGTGGCACCGCTGATCCTGCAGGCGGAAAGCTTTGAAAAAGCCCCGCCAGCCGCTGAAGTGGTGCACGAGCACGCCGCTGGCGCTGCTGCCCACAGCCACGATGCCCAAGCCTGGGAGCCGGAAGATGGCTGGCAGCGTGTGTTGTCCACCACTGGAGGCAACCTGGTGGTGGCCGTAGGCTTTGCACTGATGCTCGCCGGCCTCTACACGCTGCGTGCGCCGACCCGCACTGCCCAAGGCCTGCTCTGGGGCCTGGCCGGCTACGCGACCTTTGTACTGGCACCCACCCTGGGCCTGCCACCGGAACTACCCGGCACTGCGGCGGCTGACCTGACGCTACGCCAGACCTGGTGGATCGGTACCGCAGCCTCCACCGCCGCCGGCCTGGCGCTGATCGTGTTCGGCCGCAACTGGCTGTTGAAAGGCCTTGGACTGGCGATCCTTGCCGTACCCCACGTCATCGGCGCGCCGCAACCTGAGGTACATTCGATGCTGGCCCCGGAGGCGCTCGAAGCGCAGTTCAAGATCGCCGCGCAATTGACCAACGTCGCCTTCTGGCTGGCACTGGGCCTGATCAGCGCCTGGTTGTTCCGCCGCAACCGCGACGACCAATACTCGGCATGATGCTGGTTGTCGGTTTGGGCTGCCAGCGTGGCTGTGAGGTTCACAGCCTGCTGGCGTTGCTGGACGGAGCCCTGGCCTCGGCAGGCATTGATCGCTCACGCATAACTGCGCTGGCAAGCATTGATCGCAAGCGCGATGAACCTGGGCTGCTGGCGCTGGCCCAGCGGTTGAACCTGCCCTTGCAGTGCTTCAGCGCCGAGCAACTGGCGGACTATGAGCATCGGCTAAGTCATCGCTCAACGCTGGCGTATGCCCATACCGGCTGTTATGGGGTGGCCGAAAGCGCCGCCCTGGCCCTGGCCGAGCACCTGTCCAACGGCCCCGCGCGCCTGCTGATCACCCGCCAGAAAAGCGCACAGGCCACCATTGCATTAGCCTGCGCGGGCTAAAATCCCAATAATTGCCGCTTTTGAGCATGAGCCGTGTTCATGCTCACGCGTTTCTGAACAGGACTTCTCCATGACCGTCTACTTTATCGGCGCCGGCCCCGGCGACCCGGAATTGATCACCGTCAAAGGCCAGCGACTGATCCGCAGTTGCCCGGTGATCATCTACGCCGGCTCGCTGGTGCCCGCCGCCGTACTGGAAGGTCATCAGGCGTTCCAGGTGGTCAACAGTGCCGAGCTGCACCTGGAACAGATCATGGAGTTGATCAAGACGGCCCATGCCAAAGGCCAGGATGTGGCGCGGGTGCACTCCGGCGATCCCAGCCTGTATGGGGCGATTGGCGAGCAGATCCGCCACTTGCGGGAAGTGGGTATTCCTTTTCAGATCATTCCCGGGGTTACGGCAGTAGCGGCCTGCGCCGCGTTGCTGGAAACCGAGCTGACTCTGCCGGACATCGCCCAGAGTGTGATCCTGACCCGCTACGCCGACAAAACCAACATGCCGCCCGGTGAGAGCTTCGACAGCCTGGCCCGCCATGGTACGACCATGGCGATTCACTTGGGGGTCAATCACCTGGAAAAGATCGTCGCCGAACTGCTGCCCCACTATGGCGCTGATTGCCCAATTGCCGTGGTGCACCGAGCGACCTGGCCGGATCAGGATTGGGTTGTCGGCACCCTGACAGATATTGCCGCCAAGGTCACAGCCAAGGGGTTCCGGCGCACGGCGCTGATTGTGGTGGGCCGGGTGCTGGCCAGCGACAGTTTCGGCGAGTCGTCGCTGTATCGGGCCGGGCATGCCCACCTTTACAGACCCTGATTATGTGGGGTGGCTTGCCCTAATCCCCGTAGGAGCGAGCTTGCTCGCGAAAACCCCATAGGCGCCGCGTTTATTCAGCAAGCACGCATTATCGTTGACGCTTTTCGCGAGCAAGCTCGCTCCTACAAAGAGCGCATAAAAAAACGGCGCTCACGGGGCGCCGTTTTTTATGCTCGCAGTGAACACCTTACTCAGTAGTAGGCGTTTTCTTTCTGCGTGTGGTCGGTCACGTCACGTACGCCCTTGAGCTCCGGGATGCGTTCGAGCAGGGTGCGCTCGATACCTTCGCGCAGGGTTACGTCCGCCTGGCCGCAGCCTTGACAGCCGCCGCCGAACTTCAGTACGGCAATACCGTCATCCACCACGTCGATCAGGCTCACCTGGCCGCCATGACTGGCCAGCCCCGGGTTGATCTCGGTTTGCAGGTAATAGTTGATGCGCTCATTGACCGGGCTGTCGGCGTTGACGTTCGGCACCTTGGCGTTGGGGGCCTTGATGGTCAACTGGCCGCCCATACGGTCGGTGGCGTAGTCGACCACGGCGTCGTCCAGGAAGGCTTCGCTGAAGGCGTCGATATACGCGGTGAAGCTTTTGAGCCCCAGGGCAGTGTCTTCAGGCTTTTCTTCGCCGGGCTTGCAGTAGGCAATGCAAGTCTCGGCGTACTGGGTGCCGGGCTGGGTGATAAAGACGCGGATGCCGATACCTGGGGTGTTCTGCTTGGACAGCAGGTCAGCCAGGTAATCGTGGGCGGCGTCGGTAATGGTTATGGCAGTCATGGAAACTCCTCACAGGCTTGCCCGCAGTTTACGCCAAATCATTACAGAGGTACAAAGTCCTAGTATTTTTGTCGGGAAATTATTTCCGGGCCCTCAATACCCCACCAACGCTTGAGCATTCGATAGGTTCCCTTCTCCAACCATTGGTAACTGCCATAGGAACCCAACAGTATCAGTACGATGCAAACCGCCAGGACTGCGTAGGGATCCATACCCGTTCGCTCGACAACCCATCGCCCGGCGACCAGTACGAGCACATGGATCAAGTACACCGAATAAGAGCAATCGCCGAGCATCTTCAATACCCTGGAACCCTTGAAACAGGGCTCTAATGTCACGCAACTGATGACCAAGAGTGCACTGGGCACGCCCCACTCCAACGCGCGGGGAACATCGGCCCCGTGATAAATCGCCGCCAGGGCAGCCATGATCCCCAGCAACGGCAGCCACGGTTTGGCCCGACACAGGCCGCGGCGATACAGCATGCCAATCCCGATACCCATCAGAAACTCGATGACAATGTCATCGCGGTAAAAACCACCGGCCAGGTCGAAGGCCGGCCCGATGAGGTCACACACCAGGTACAACAGCACCGCTACCACCCATAGCCGATAGTCCCGGTGAACCAGCAAGGCACAGGCGAACAGCACGTAAAACAGCATCTCGAAGTTCAATGTCCACCCCACATCCAACAGGGGATAGATGCCGTACCCACCGGGGTTCTGCGCAGGCACAAAGAGCATCGACAGAAGCACGCGGCTCAGTTCCAGTCGCACCTCTGGAAACATCGAGGGCACCGCTGACACCAGCAGGGCCAAGAGCAAGGTGTAAAACCAGTACGCCGGAGCGATCCTGGCCACGCGCATCAGCATGAAACGCCAGGGGGTCAGTGCCTTGTCAGCGCTCGCCAGGAAAATCACCAGGCCGCTGATCACAAAGAACACATCCACACCGATACCGCCTTTATCGGCGAGCAGATACTCCAGCGCGTTGTGGGCCTCAAAGTCGAAAAACACCTGCATGAAATGGTGGCCTACCACCATCCACGCCGCCAAGGCACGTAGCGCCTGCACTGAAATCAACATCGTCGGAGAACCTTTTCCAGTCTGTTGGTAAATATCCGACCGCTTCAGCACCTGATTGGAGAGATGACTGGATCAATAACGATAGTTATAGGTTCTCATAGCGGTTCATGTCCAATACGCCCTCTTCCACCGGCGTGGTTTCGCGGATGTACTGCGACAAGTCGTGGAAATACTGCCAGAACAACGGATGGCTGCGCCGCACACCCCAGCGGTCGACGATTTTCTCGAAGCTCTTGGCGTCCTTGGCCTGCTCCATCAGCGCGACAAACTCAGGCACTTGCCGGGCCGGGATATTGAACATGAAGTTCGGGTAGCTGCTGAGCACGCCAGGGTAAATGGTCACAGTGTCCAGGCCCGGCTGATAGCGATACGCCTCACCCAGCAGAAACGCCACGTTACTGTGGGCACGGTTGCGCAGCAGGCTGTAGACCTCGCGCTTGCCGCTGGCAGTTTCGATGCGCAGCATCGTGGCTTCGGGCAATTGCTCGATCACCTTGAGCCCTGCCGCCGGCCGCGAGGTCAGGCGGCTCAGCGCTTGTTCGGCATCCTGCAAGGCCGGGTCGATGCCGTCGCGGGAGCAGAACGCGCCGCTGCAGCGGTTGATCGGGTCGGGGCTGGCGTTCAAATGGCCGTAGCGGGTCAGCAACTGGTTGGCGAAGTCACGCTTGGGGTCTTTTTCGCTCAGGTGCAAACCACTGGCCTTGTCATCGTCAATCGCTTCGTAGTCCAGCCACAGCTTGAGCTTGCCGCTGTTCTGGTACCAGTCGTCCATGAAGTCTTCGCGGGTGTCGGCGGGCATCAGGCGCAGGAAGTTCTGCTCGGCACCGTTGCGGATCAGGTCGAAATACAGGCGGGTCTGGGCCTGGTGCGAGACGTTGCCAAACACATCGAAATTCACCGCCAACTGGTAATAGGTGCGTTCCAGCAGTGGGTAGTCGAACAGCCACATCGTCTGCGGAACCTCGCCAATCAGGCCCTTGGTCACCGAGGCGCTGTCGAAATGGCGGAAAATGCTCAACAAGGCATTGTCATTGCCCGCCCACAATGTCGACCAGCTCGGCGCCGGCAGGTCTGCATAGTTGTCACGGCGCAAGGCTTCGTACTGGTTGCGCTTGTCGCGATAGGCCAGCCACAGGCTCAGCACACTGCCCACATCGTCATTCTGCCCGGGCATGGCCAGCAACGGCGTGGCCTGGCCGCGATAACGCGCATCGGTGACGTACAGATCATGGTCGGGGTCCTGGAACAGCGTCCAGAAGTTATCGCGGATCACGTCCGTAGCGATCTGCCCACGGCACACCGGCCCGCGAATGAAGGTACGCACGAAGTACTCAGCGTTATCGAGCATGAATTGGTAACGCGCTTTAGCCGGGATGGCTTCGAATGTCGCGAACGGGTTGGCGCGGCTGCCGGGGCCGTAGCCTGGCAAGGCCGTGACTTGCCAGTCGGCGGCGTAGAACAATGCCTTGATCCGCGCCATCTTCGCCGCGCTGAAGGGGTAAGTGATGTGGGTTTTATGCACGATCACGCCCTGCACCGGCCACAGGCGGTAGTACACCTGGGTGCCGGGGTCGTCGTTGGGGCGGCGGGTGGCGATCAGGTCAATCGGCTGGCCACTGGGCGTACGCGAACGCACCCACTGGAAATAATGCCCCGGCTCGCCGTTCTCGAAATAGATATGCGCCAGGAACAAATGCTCGAACAGCCAGCGCGCCACCAGGCTTTCCCGGGCGCCCGGCTGGTTGAACAGGTTTTCCCACTGTTGCACTTGCAACGCTTCCCTGGCGCTCGGCGCCAGGCCCTGCTCGTCAATCGGCGCGCCGGAGGCCAGCCAGCGTTGCAAAGTCTGGTACTGCTGATCGGTCAGGCCGGTGACCGCCAGCGGCATGCCTTCCTTGGGGTGAGCGCCGGCATAGGCATTGAACTCTCCGGGCGTTGCGCACATATTTTCGCGGTTGAGCCCCAGCACAATGTTGTCGGGCAGCTTGGCATTGGGCGCCAGCGGCGCGTTGTGCCCCAGCTCCAGCATGCGCGCCATCAGCGCAGCCTGGCTGCCCTGGGCGTCCAGCACCGAATAGAAGCCCTTCTGCTGCCACGCCTGCTTACCGAATGCGTCATAAAACAACCGCGTAGTTGGCGTGGCCTGGCTGCGCTCGCCGTCATACACCGGCATTTTGCTTGCCCCGCGTGCGGCGCCCTCGGCGCTCCCGAGGTTGAGCTGGCAGGCGGAGTCGTAGCAGGCGTGGCAGGCCACGCATTTCTCGGTGAAGATCGGTTGGATATCGCGGGTATAGGAAATCGCCGAAGCGGGACCCTCTGCCTGCGCAGTACTGGCTATCAAGGCCAGGACGGCGCTGACGATCAAACGAAGTGACATGTATCGGGTCCCGATTCAAGGCGTGCGGTCTGTGAAATGGCGGTGATTCTACCGGGCCATGACCGCCAGCAACATGAGCGATATTCATGCACAACCCGGACATGCTCCAAATCGGCACAGGTTTGCTATGATTCACGCCCTCCGTAATGCCTGACCAGAGTAGTCCCATGCCCGATCGTAGCGCTCGCCTGCAAGCCCTTCACCAAGCCCTCAAGGAACGTATCCTGATCCTGGACGGTGGCATGGGCACGATGATCCAGAGCTATAAGCTCGAGGAGCAGGACTACCGTGGCAAACGCTTCGCCGATTGGCCAAGCGACGTCAAGGGCAACAACGACCTGCTGGTGCTGACCCGCCCGGACGTGATCGGCGGCATTGAAAAAGCCTACCTGGACGCCGGCGCCGACATTCTTGAAACCAACACCTTCAACGCCACGCGTATCTCCATGGCCGACTACGGCATGGAAGAACTGGCCTATGAACTGAACGTGGAAGGCGCACGCCTGGCGCGCAAGGTGGCCGACGCCAAAACCCACGAGAACCCGGCCAAACCGCGTTTTGTCGCCGGTGTACTGGGCCCGACCAGCCGCACTTGCTCGCTGTCGCCGGACGTGAACAACCCCGGCTACCGCAACGTGACCTTCGATGAGCTGGTGGAAAACTACACCGAAGCCACCAAGGGCCTGATCGAAGGCGGCGCCGACCTGATCCTGATCGAAACCATCTTCGACACCCTTAACGCCAAGGCCGCGATTTTCGCCGTGCAAGGGGTGTTCGAGGAACTGGGCGTGGAACTGCCGATCATGATCTCCGGCACCATCACCGACGCGTCCGGCCGTACCCTGTCGGGCCAGACCACCGAAGCGTTCTGGAACTCCGTGGCGCACGCCAAGCCGATCTCGGTCGGTTTGAACTGTGCCCTGGGGGCCAGCGAGCTGCGCCCCTACCTGGAAGAGTTGTCGAACAAGGCCAACACCCACGTTTCGGCGCACCCCAACGCCGGTCTGCCCAACGAATTCGGCGAGTACGACGAACTGCCGTCAGAAACCGCCAAGGTCATCGAAGAATTCGCCCAAAGCGGCTTCCTGAACATCGTCGGCGGTTGCTGCGGCACCACGCCTGGGCATATCGAAGCCATCGCCAAGGCTGTGGCCGGTTACGCGCCGCGCTCGATCCCGGATATTCCCAAGGCTTGCCGCCTGTCGGGCCTGGAGCCGTTCACCATCGACCGCAGTTCGTTGTTCGTCAACGTCGGCGAACGTACCAACATCACAGGCTCGGCCAAGTTCGCCCGCCTGATCCGCGAAGACAACTACACCGAAGCCCTGGAAGTCGCCCTGCAGCAGGTGGAAGCCGGCGCCCAGGTGATCGACATCAACATGGACGAAGGCATGCTGGATTCGAAGAAGGCCATGGTGACCTTCCTCAATCTGATCGCCGGCGAGCCAGACATCTCCCGCGTACCGATCATGATCGACTCCTCCAAGTGGGAAGTGATCGAAGCCGGCCTCAAATGCATCCAGGGCAAGGGCATCGTCAACTCCATCAGCATGAAGGAAGGCGTGGAGCAGTTCATTCACCACGCCAAGCTGTGCAAGCGCTACGGCGCGGCGGTGGTGGTGATGGCCTTTGACGAAGCCGGCCAGGCCGACACCGAAGCGCGCAAGAAAGAAATCTGCAAACGCTCCTACGACATCCTGGTCAACGAAGTCGGCTTCCCGCCGGAAGACATCATCTTCGACCCGAACATCTTCGCGGTCGCCACCGGTATCGAAGAGCACAACAACTACGCCGTCGACTTCATCAACGCCTGTGCCTATATCCGCGACGAACTACCGTATGCGCTGACCTCCGGTGGCGTGTCCAACGTGTCGTTCTCGTTCCGCGGCAACAACCCGGTGCGCGAAGCGATCCACTCGGTGTTCCTGCTGCATGCGATCCGTGCGGGCCTGACCATGGGTATCGTCAACGCCGGCCAGTTGGAGATCTACGACCAGATCCCCGCCGAGCTGCGTGACGCCGTCGAAGACGTGGTACTCAACCGCACACCCGAAGGCACCGACGCCCTGCTGGCGATTGCCGACAAGTACAAGGGCGACGGCAGCGTCAAGGAAGCCGAGACCGAGGAATGGCGTGGCTGGGAGGTCAACAAGCGCCTGGAACATGCGCTGGTCAAGGGCATCACCACGCACATCGTCGAAGACACCGAAGAGTCGCGCCTGTCGTTTGCGCGCCCGATCGAAGTGATCGAAGGCCCGTTGATGTCGGGCATGAACATCGTTGGCGACCTGTTTGGCGCCGGCAAGATGTTCCTGCCCCAGGTAGTGAAATCCGCCCGGGTGATGAAGCAGGCGGTGGCGCACTTGATTCCGTTCATCGAGCTGGAAAAAGGCGACAAACCCGAAGCCAAGGGCAAGATCCTGATGGCCACGGTCAAGGGCGACGTGCATGACATCGGCAAGAACATTGTCGGCGTGGTGCTGGGTTGCAACGGCTATGACATTGTCGACCTGGGCGTGATGGTGCCGGCGGAGAAGATCCTGCAGGTGGCCAAGGAGCAGAAATGCGACATCATTGGCCTGTCCGGCCTGATCACGCCGTCCCTGGATGAAATGGTGCATGTGGCCCGCGAGATGCAGCGCCAGGATTTCCACCTGCCGCTGATGATCGGTGGCGCCACCACCTCCAAGGCGCATACGGCGGTGAAGATCGAGCCCAAGTACAGCAATGACGCGGTGATCTACGTCACCGACGCCTCCCGCGCCGTGGGCGTGGCCACCCAGTTGCTGTCCAAGGAATTGAAGGCCGGTTTCGTCGAGAAGACCCGCCTGGAATACATCGACGTACGTGAGCGCACCTCCAACCGCAGTGCGCGCACCGAGCGCCTGAGCTATCCGGCGGCAATCGCCAAGAAGCCGCAGTTCGACTGGAGCAGCTACACCCCGGTGGTGCCAACCTTTACCGGCGCCAGGGTACTGGACAATATCGACCTCAACGTCCTGGCCGAGTACATCGACTGGACGCCGTTCTTCATCTCCTGGGACCTGGCCGGCAAGTTCCCGCGCATCCTCACCGATGAGGTGGTAGGTGAAGCGGCTACCGCGCTGTATGCCGATGCCCGGGAAATGCTCAAGAAGTTGATCGACGAGAAACTCATCAGCGCCCGGGCGGTGTTCGGTTTCTGGCCGACCAACCAAGTGCAGGATGACGACCTGGAAGTCTACGGCGACGACGGCCAGCCTATTGCCAGGCTGCACCACCTGCGCCAGCAGATCATCAAGACCGACGGCAAACCGAACTTCTCCCTCGCCGACTTCGTCGCCCCCAAGGACAGCGGCGTGACCGATTACATCGGTGGGTTCATCACCACCGCCGGCATCGGTGCCGAGGAAGTGGCCAAGGCTTACCAGGACGCGGGCGATGACTACAACTCGATCATGGTCAAGGCCCTCGCCGACCGCCTGGCCGAAGCCTGCGCCGAATGGCTGCACCAGCAAGTGCGTAAAGAACACTGGGGCTACGCCAAGGACGAGCAACTGGACAACGAGGCGCTGATCAAGGAGCAATACAGCGGCATCCGCCCTGCCCCCGGCTACCCGGCGTGCCCGGATCACACCGAAAAAGCCCAGCTGTTCCAACTGCTCGACCCCCAAGCCCGCGAAATGCACGCTGGTCGCAGCGGCGTGTTCCTCACCGAGCACTACGCAATGTTCCCGGCGGCAGCGGTCAGCGGCTGGTATTTTGCCCACCCACAGGCGCAGTACTTCGCCGTGGGCAAGGTCGACAAGGATCAGGTCACCAGCTACACGGCACGCAAAGGCCAGGACCTGAGCGTGACGGAGCGTTGGCTGGCGCCGAATCTGGGCTACGACAACTGAGGTAACGCTGCTACTGGCTGCGGTAACCGTTTACCGCACCTACGATGACTCAATGCGATTTCCTGTGTCGGACCGATTCTCGGTCCGCTGAACCGGCAGCTCAGCACAACCGGTTTTATACAGGAAACGCATGTCATCATGACCGAACCCAATACTCCCTCGTCAAACTCAGCCTTTCGCCAACTGCCCGCCCAGGCAGTGCATGAGCGCTTCGCTACGCGGCCGGCGCTGTATTCCGTCGTCTTCAAGGCATTGCGCAGCCGGATGCTGGAGCACTACCCGTCGCTGGACCTCGACTGGCTTGCGGTCAAACTGGCCAGCCCTCAGCCCAATGGCGAATACACCTACCCCGCACTCATGGAGGTGGCTGTCGCCCATGTACTGAACCCACAGTTACTTGACCTGCGCGCCGTACGCGAGCGTCCGTACTTCCTCACGACACAGCCCCCCGCCGCGCTCAAGACCGGGGATGGCCAGCCGCTCGACATGCAGGTGGTCGCCCAGATTCTTGACGAATTTCCCGCGTCCCTTTACTTGTACATGCAACACGATCTGGCCGACTACTGGAGCCAGGTCGACAATCATGGCAACAGCCGCTGGCAGTGGCTTGCAGAGTTTCTCAATGGTCAGATGATTGCCACTGCGGCCAGCCAGTCACCGCTGAGCGACGTGCAGCGCGATATGCTGGCGGTAGTCGCCGCCTGGCCAGCGCAACGTGAGCGCCTGCCCCGTTCCTCACCCGCCACCTATGTATATTTCATCGAGAGCACCCTCACCCGCCTCGGCAAGACGGTGCGGGTATTGACCCCGGACCTGTTATTGGTACGCGATAAACAGGTGTTGCTCTACAGCGTAGCCGGCGCAATCCAGGCGTTTGATTCGCTGGAGGCGTTCAGCCAGGCCTGGGGGAGCAGGATGCAACGCGAGTTTCAGTTCGACAGCCTCACTTGGCAACGCAACGAAACTGCCGCCAACGTGTTTGAACAACAGGCCGGGCTGATCCTCAACCAACAACTCGAAGACCTGGCAGCCCTATCGTTCCAGGGGCAAGACGAAAAAGAACTCGATCAACGCCTGGACATGATCACCAACCCGGCCAGGTATTTTACCGACATCAAGTTGCCCGACACCGAGCGCCTTGGCACTGTGAGCCAGCAACTGCCGCAATGGCTCAAGCAAGCCGAGCCCGCGGATCGTTTCGCCTATCACCGCCACTTGCAGGATATGGCGCATGTTCTGCAAAAAAACCAGGGGCGATCGTTCAACGAGGGTATTGAAAACATCCACACATTCAGCCGCAGCGCATTGCGCAAGCAGATGCAAGCCGATCACGGCGATTTCGACCCTGATGCGGTGCTGTTGGACTTTGCCGTAGCGGCAGGTTATCCGGGCGGCGCGGGAATCATCGAGCACGTGCGCATGTCGCTGACGGAGCTGGCCCTGAAGAATCTGGCCGGCAAGCCCAAAGGTACGTTGAAGCTGTCTTCCACAACAGCCACGCCACTGCCTGGCTGGTTGAATGAAGACTATCTGATGGGCAGCAACGGCCTGATCCAGCGCGTCGATATCGGCACCACCTACCCTAATGCCCTCAAAGATCTGCTGCTGTCCGATACCGTCGAGGCGCGTCGCCGCGAGTTGCTGTTTACTCGCGAACTGAAGGCTCATCTGCCGATGCAGGCGCTGGAATTCAAGGTCCGCCAGCAGCATGGCATGACCGTGACGGGTTATCAGTATGTCAAGGCGCTCATGGGAGAAACGCCTTCGCTCAGACTCGTCAACGATCAGGAAATCGTCCTGCGCCCCCTGGCGTTGTGCCGTAAAGCCGGGGCCACGCCGGACGAAGTGAATAATATGTTTATCATTGAGCCTCGCGACTCCCAGGTCGGCCCACACTTGCTGTACCGACCGCTGTACGCCGAGTCCCTCAACGAATACCCCACGCGCCAGGCGTTGCTGGAGGCCATCGCCGAACCGGGTGCGTTGCAGGACAGCGTGCTGACCTGGCTGTCGGACAAGGCGCGCCCCATCTATGCACACGGCGGCATCAAAGAGCCGCACATCATCCGTTTCTTGCCCGGCGACGAGTTCAACCGACCCAAGAAACCAGCGCCCGCGACCCTGGCCGTCGATGACGGCGCCGGTGAATGGCTCCAGTCCCAGCTCAACGGCCAACTGCCCAACCATCTGTTTGGCAGCACCGCACGGGCACTGGTCGACCTGGCGGACCGCGAGTCGATCTCCAACACCGAAAGCCGATGGGCCATTGTGATGGAGGGTGCCTGGCTGTTGTTCAATACACTGCTGCTGCCCTTGGTACAGGGCCCAGCCATGTTGGCCGGCTGGTTCCTAGTGCTGGTTGCCAGCCTGGAGCAGGACTTGGCAGGCCTGGACAGCAACGATCCCACCACCCGCGAGTTGGCGCTGATTGATTTGCTGCTCAATACTGCGATGGTGTTGCTGCATGGCGCATCGCCTTCTGCCAAACCGTTGTCGCCACCGAGTGCAACCGACAGCGCGTTGCGCCTTGAAACCTGGCGCCGTGCACCAGGCCTGCCGCCACCACAGGATGCGCCAGTGATACGTTCTGGCGCAGTGTCATTGCCGGGAGAACCCCCGGCATCAGGCTACACCGCACTGGACTTCATTCGCTCGCTGGCAAGCCCACACGCAAGCGAACGACTGAGGGCGATGCTGGACATCAATGTGCCGTGGCCTGAACCCTTGCCGACTGCGCAAGGCAGCGGCCCGCTCAAAGGCCTTTACCGCATAAATGGCACCTGGCACGCCAGCCTCGGCGGGTTGCTGTTCCAGGTCAATGTGGTGCCGGGATTCAACGAGGTCTATCTGGTACACCCGCAATATCCGCAACACCCCGGTTTCAAGCTGATAAGCGACCACCAGGGGCACTGGCGCCTGGACACTCACGCCAGGCTGGAGGGCGGAATGCCCCGGGAACGCTTGAGTAAATGGCAGAAGGAACGTGCCGAAAAACTGGGTGTATTAAAGGCCGAATTGCAAGCACTGAATGCCGAAATATTCTCGCTGATACCCACTTCGCTTTCGCTACAAAGCACTCTGAACGCAGCCCGTGCCCAACTTGTTGAACAAAGCAAAAGCCTGCGCAAGGATTGGTTATTGCTGGCCAGTTCCGCGAACATACCGAAGTTGCACGCAGAAGTTCTTATCCGTCATGAGAAACGGCGCGTCGCGGCGGCCCAAGCCAGGACGCAGTGGAATATCGCCCTCGATAACTTCCAGCAGTACGGCCGCGAGGTAATGACGCTGATGAAAAAAGTTGAAGCCAAGACCAGCGAACTGATGGCTGTCGACAGGACTGACCCCACTTATGTAAGGGAGCGAAACAGGGCAAGCAAAAGCAATTTTGACTTCTGGGCAGGCATCTACGAATCGGTGTCGCAAAAAATGGCAGACGCCCTGGAAACCGATCGTGGCGAAACCGACGCTGAACTCAGCGCCCGCGCATCACGGGAGCTGCCGCAAAACATCAGCGGCGCCTACGACGACTACATCATCACCAAAAAACGCCAGCTTGCCGCGCTTACGGAAATGGTCGAGCCCGCTGAAAAGATCGAGACGTTACTCAAAGAGGCAGACCCGGCCCTGCGCCAGATACTCTTGCAAGGCAAGCCCTCTGATCAAAACATCCGCTCGGTCGCGATCAAACAGCACGCCCTGCTGGTGTTCATGGACTTGGTGTTCAATCGCATGAATGACTCGCGCAACCCAACGGAATTTCCATTCGTACGCGAGCTGACCGACAAGAGAACCGCAACCAGCTTGATGGCGCATACGGAAATGCTCACCACTACCGGCTATTCAGCCCGAGAGCAGATCGACGTCCTCAAGGACGTTCTGGAGCGATATGAGCAATTGGAAAACGCTGTCACATCGCTGGCTGAAATGAATTCCGGCTTCATTCGCGAGGAGCATCGCCAACCGTTTCTGGACTACCTGGCTTATGCCCGCACCAGCCTTGAAGCGCAGTTGGCCAATTTGATTCTGGTGGAAGAAGGCTTCGCGCCACTGCCAACGCCCGAGCGCATCACACGGCAGAAAGCACCGAACCGAAGAGTGATCAAGACCCGTGACCGCAGGACCCTGGTGGGTGAAGTGCGCCCTGCCCAGCGCGACACACCGGGTAACTTCGTCGATATCAAGGACCCGCTCACCGGAAAAACCCTCGCCACCTACCTTGAACACCCCTGCGAAGGTGTATGGAACGTGGTTGAAGAGGTCGGGCCCTCAGCGCCCGCGCCGACGGCAATCAAGCGTTCGCTGAAGACCATAGAAGCACAGGCGCAAACCGTCAGGGACGAGCGCACCGGCATTGACAGCAGCATCGCCTTCCAACAACGAAAGTTACGCGACCCGGGCCGACTGGAAAGCCTCGATCCCCTTGAGTGGGATGTGATACTGACGCAGCACGCAGCGAAGTTCACAACCCTTGCCGAAGAACTCCAGCGCGATCACGCCAACGATCCCGGCGCTCGCACGTTGATCGATCAGTACCGCAGCCTGGCGGCCGAGGCAACGCAACAGGCACGTGAGCGTTGCAGCGAAGGGTACAAGTTGCAACGCCCCAAAGCCTCCCACGTCGATTACTTGTGGAAACACGGTTTTGTCGATATCAACCTGGTGAAGAGCCGCGTGCCGTTGAAGGCCGGTGACTTTCTCACCGAGTATGCAGTACGCGATAAAAGCAAAATCAGGGCGGGTATAAAGGGAAAGAAGAATGTTTTGTGGTACGCGCATTTTCATTATTCGGCCGTCGATCAAGCGCCCTCCCAACCTGATTTCGGTCACCTTAAAACCCCGAGTGAACAGCGATATACGCGCCGGGAACTGATTGAACAGGCGCGTGCCGACAACCGCGCCGTGGTCAACCTGGAGAAAGCCGAGATCAAGTCACCGCTTGATCAGCGACTATTCCTGGGGTTGGAGGTACTGGCTTCCAAATGAGCCTCGACAGACTGTCTATACTCTGCATGAGAACCTTGTTGACGAGGGGTTTATGGACGATCCAATCGATGACAAACCACCGACCTTCCGGCAGATGCTGCACAGCGTGACGGCCGCCGCGTTCGGTGTGCAAAGCGGCAAGAATCGCGCCCGCGATTTCACCCATGGCAAACCCAGCCACTTTGTGATCCTGGGCGTTGCGTTCACGGTGGTGTTTGCCTTGACGCTGTTTGGCATCGTCAAGCTGGTGCTGTACCTGGCCGGTGTTTAACGCCGCCGCCGATGCAGACTGAACGCATAAACAGGACGCCGGTTTGCCAACGACCGCCAGCGCACGGAATCCACCGGCGCTGGCGGCGCTGACAAATGCAGGCGCTCAGATGAACCTTGAATATCGACCGCCATCATCTTGGCTACTCGACAACCAATCGCTGCTCAATCAACGGTTTTATTACTGGTGGCTGACCCAAAATACAGCGGTGCCGACCACGAGAATAATCAGAAACAAAATGGCCCAGGCATCAACGGTACTGTCAGGTTTACGGGCTTTGGTGGAATTACTCATCGCATCGCCTCTTGTCGGTTTTATAGGTGACTGCACTAAGACTCGTCCACAGTAAAGACCAGTCTTGCCCCCATGACAAATGTGGGTATCGCGATAACTGTTCTCATTAGTCAGTTTGGTTATGTGCATATACCCAAACATCACTTTTGCGCATATACGCAAACTGGTATCGTGCGCCGGCTCCGTTGGGAGTGCGCGGCCGTGCGCGCAGATTTGCCGAGAACAGGACCTATATGTACGTATACGACGAATACGATCAGCGCATCATCGAGGACCGCGTCAAGCAGTTCCGTGATCAGACCCGACGCTACTTAGCAGGTGAACTGAGCGAAGAAGAGTTCCGCCCTCTGCGCCTGCAAAATGGCCTTTACGTTCAGCGCTTTGCGCCGATGCTGAGGGTGGCCGTGCCCTATGGCCAACTGACGTCGCGCCAGACGCGAATGATGGCCAAGATCGCCCGCGACTTCGACAAAGGCTATGCCCATATCAGCACCCGCCAGAACGTGCAGTTCAACTGGCCGGCCCTGGAAGATGTGCCGGATATCCTGGCTGAACTGGCTACCGTGCAGATGCACGCCATTCAGACCAGCGGTAACTGCCTGCGCAACGTGACCACCGACCAATTTGCCGGCGTCGCTGCCGACGAGTTGATCGACCCACGGCCGTGGTGCGAAATCGTGCGCCAGTGGACTACCTTCCACCCTGAGTTCGCCTACCTGCCACGCAAGTTCAAGATCGCCATCAATGGCTCGACCTCGGACCGCGCCGCCATCGAAGTCCACGATATCGGCCTGGAGCCGGTGTACAACGCTGCAGGCGAGCTGGGCTTCCGTGTGCTGGTGGGTGGCGGCCTTGGTCGTACGCCGGTGGTCGGTGCGTTCATCAACGAGTTCCTGCCGTGGCAGGACCTGTTGAGCTACCTCGACGCCATCCTGCGGGTCTACAACCGCTATGGCCGTCGCGACAACAAGTACAAGGCCCGGATCAAGATCCTGGTCAAGGCGCTGACCCCTGAGGTGTTTGCCCAGAAAGTCGATGCCGAAATGGAACATCTGCGCGGCGGCCAGACCACCCTGACCGAAGCCGAAGTGCACCGCGTCGCCAAGCACTTCGTCGACCCTGAGTACAAGGCCCTGAGCAATCAGGACGCCGAGTTGGCTGCACTCGACCAGCAACACCCAGGCTTCGCCCGCTGGCGCACGCGCAATACCCTGGCGCACAAGAAGCCGGGCTACGTGGCAGTGACCCTGTCGCTCAAGCCCACCGGCGTTGCACCTGGCGATATCACCGACAAGCAACTGGATGCGGTCGCCGACCTGGCCGAGCGCTACAGCTTTGGCCAACTGCGCACCTCCCACGAGCAGAACATCATTCTCGCGGACGTTGAACAGAGCCAACTGTTCACCCTGTGGGGCGAACTGCGCGAAGGCGGCTTTGCTACGCCGAACATAGGCCTGCTGACCGATATCATCTGCTGCCCGGGCGGCGACTTCTGCTCCCTGGCCAACGCCAAGTCGATCCCGATTGCCGAGTCGATCCAACGCCGTTTCGACGACCTGGATTACCTGTTCGATATCGGCGAGCTGGACCTGAACATCTCCGGTTGCATGAACGCTTGTGGTCACCACCACGTCGGCCACATCGGCATCCTGGGCGTGGACAAGAAAGGCGAAGAATTCTACCAAGTGTCCCTGGGTGGCAGCGCCAGCCGCGATGCGAGCCTGGGCAAGATCCTCGGCCCATCCTTCGCCCAGGAAGCCATGCCGGAGGTGATCGGCAAGCTGATCGACGTGTATATCGAACAGCGTACCGAAGATGAGCGCTTCATCGACACCTACCAGCGCATCGGCATCGACCTGTTCAAGGAGCGTGTCTATGCAGCGAATCATTAAGAACAACGCAGTCGTCGACGAAACCTGGCACCTGCTGCCCAAGGACGCGAGCTTCGACGGCATCTCCAACTGCGACGACCTGATCGTGCCGCTGGCCCTGTGGCGCGAGCACGGCCACGCCCTCAAGGCCCGCGACGGCGGTTTGGGTGTATGGCTGGACGCCGATGAAGAAGCCGAAAAAATCGGTGATGACGTGCAGCATTTTCAGGTCATCGCCCTGAACTTCCCGGCCTTCACCGACGGGCGCAACTACTCCAACGCCCGCCTGCTGCGTGACCGTTATGGCTACAAGGGTGAACTGCGGGCCATTGGCGACGTGCTGCGTGACCAGTTGTTCTACCTGCACCGCTGCGGGTTCGATGCCTTCGCCTTGCGCGCGGACAAAGACCCGTACGAAGCGCTGGAAAGTCTCAAGGATTTCTCGGTGACCTATCAAGCGGCCACCGATGAACCCCTGCCGCTGTTCCGCCGCCGCTGACACCTTGTCCCTGTAGGAGCGAGCTTGCTCGCGAAAAAACTGAACGATAACGCAGGTCGCCTGGCTGTAGCGGCGCCCTCGCGTTCTTCGCGAGCAAGAACTGGGCGTCCCCCTCGTTCCTACAGTTCCGTCGCCCGTCAATCCTTCGTGATCGACTCCCGCTTGACATTAAAGTTAACTTTAAGCTTAGCCTGAGACCTCCCCTGCTCAGGAGTTAACCCATGTCACCGTTCGAATCGCTGCAACTGCCCAACGGCCAAGTCATCGCCAACCGCATCGCCAAGGCCGCGATGGAAGAGAATATGGCGGACCTGCATCAGGCACCGTCCAAAGCATTGAAGCAGCTGTACAAGACCTGGGCCGACGGCGAGCCCGGCTTACTGTTGACCGGTAACGTGATGATCGACCGCCGCGCCATGACCGGCCCTGGCGGTGTCGCGCTGGAAAACGAGCAACACCTGGCCAGTTTTCGTGAATGGGCCGACGTAGCCCGGGCCAAAGGTGTGCACTTCTGGGTACAGCTCAGCCATCCGGGCCGCCAGACCATGGCCAACCTCGGTCAACAAGCGTTGGCACCCTCGGCTATTGCGCTGGATGTGGGCAGTTTTTCCAAGATGTTCGCCAAACCCAAGGCCATGACCGAAGACGACATCCAGGACGTCATCAAGCGCTTCGCCACCAGCGCCCGCCTGGCCGAGCAAGCCGGGTTCACCGGGGTGCAGATCCACGGCGCCCATGGCTATTTGTTGAGTCAGTTCCTCTCGCCCTTGAGCAACCACCGCACCGACCGCTGGGGCGGCCCCTTGGAAAACCGCGCACGCCTGCTGCTGGAGGTCGTCCGTGCCGTACGTGCCAGCGTCAGCCCTTCATTTTGTGTGTCGGTAAAGCTCAATTCCGCAGACTTCCAGCGCGGCGGCTTCGATGAGACCGATGCACGCGCTGTAGTGGAAATGCTCAATACACTGCCGATCGATTTGCTTGAGTTGTCCGGCGGCAGCTATGAAGCGCCGGCCATGCAAGGTGAAGCGCGGGACGGCCGCACCTTGGCCCGTGAAGCCTACTTTTTGGATTTCGCCACGCAAATGGCGAGCATCGCCACCATGCCACTGATGGTGACCGGAGGTATTCGCCGCTTGCCGGTGGTCCAGCAAGTATTGGACAGCGGCATCGCCATGGCCGGCATCGCCACCGCCCTGACCCTGGAGCCGCAACTGATCAAACAGTGGCGTGAAGGTCGCGACCTCAACCCACAACTGCGGCCCATGGAATGGAAGCGCAAACCGCTGGCCGCCCTCGCCACCCTCGCCGTGGTGCGCGACCAGATGCGTCGCCTGAGCCGCGGCCGTCTGCCCAAACCCAACGTTGCGCCCTGGCTGGCATTGGCCTGTGACCAGTGGTTTATCGCGCGGCGTACGCGGCAGTATCGCGCGAGCATGACGCAATCTTCACATTAATGGCGGAGCATTCGCCGTGATTGAACTGTCCCCTACTGATCAGCAGTTTTTCAACCTCACTGACGATTGGAGTTCCTCATGGCGAAAATCAACCTGGCCCAGCAGTTGGCGACCACCCTGGAACAAGCGGGTATCAAGCGTATCTGGGGGCTCACCGGCGACAGCCTCAATGGCCTGACCGACGCCCTGCGCAGCATGGACAGCATCGAGTGGATGCATGTGCGCCACGAGGAGGTCGCCGCCTTCGCTGCCGGTGCCGAAGCGGCGGCCACCGGCGAGTTGACGGTGTGCGCCGGCAGTTGCGGGCCGGGTAACCTGCATTTGATCAATGGTTTGTTCGATTGCCATCGCAACCATGTGCCGGTGCTGGCGATTGCCGCGCAAATTCCGTCCTCGGAGGTTGGCCTGAATTACTTTCAGGAAACCCATCCCCAGGAGCTGTTCAAGGAATGCAGCCACTTTATCGAGCTGGTGAGCAACCCCGAGCAGATGCCTCAGGTGCTGCACCGTGCCATGCGTTCGGCGATCCTCAACCGAGGCGTGGCGGTGGTGGTGATTCCGGGGGATGTGTCGCTGTTGGAGGTGGAAGATAAGCTCAAGCCGTGGCCGGCCTTGCACGCACCGCGCACCGTGCCGATTGAGCAGGACTTGCAGCGCCTCACCGACATGCTCCAGAGCAGCGAGAAAGTCACCCTGCTGTGTGGCAGCGGCTGTGCCGGTGCCCACGATCAAGTGGTGGCGCTGGCCGACGCCCTCGGCGCGCCGGTGGTGCACGCACTGCGGGGCAAGGAGCACGTGGAGTGGGATAACCCGTTCGACGTCGGCATGACCGGCCTGATCGGTTTCAGCTCCGGCTACCACGCCATGCTCGATTGCGACACCTTGGTCATGCTCGGCACCGACTTCCCTTATCGCCAGTTCTACCCGACCGACGCCAGGATCATCCAGGTGGACCGCAACCCCCAAGCCCTGGGGCGCCGTGCGACCCTGGACCTGGGCATCGCCGCCGACGTCAGTGAAACCATCGACGCGCTGTTGCCGCGCCTGACCCGCAAGACCGATCGCAGCTTCCTCGAAACCTCCCTCAAGCACTACGAAAAAGCCCGCCAAGGCCTGGATGACCTGGCGCAACCGTCCAAGGCCGGCCGGCCAATCCATCCCCAGTATGTGGCGCGCTTGCTCAGCGAACTGGCCGATGATGATGCGATCTTTACCGCCGATGTCGGCTCACCCACCGTGTGGGCGGCGCGTTATCTGAAGATGAACGGCAAGCGCCGGCTGATCGGCTCGTTCAACCATGGCTCGATGGCCAACGCCATGCCTCAGGCTATCGGCGCTCAGGCGGCGTTCCCTGGACGACAGGTGATCTCGATGTCCGGGGACGGTGGTTTCACCATGTTGATGGGGGATTTCATTTCCCTGGCGCAGCTGCAATTGCCGGTCAAACTCGTGGTGTTCAACAATTCGTCCCTGGGCTTTGTCGCCATGGAGATGAAGGCTGCGGGTTACCTGGACACCGGCACCGAGCTGAAAAACCCGGACTTCGCGGCCATGTCCAATGCCATGGGCATTTTGGGCATACGTGTGGAGCAATCCGAAGACTTGGAGCCGGCACTGCGCCGAGCCCTGGCCCACGATGGCCCGGTGTTGGTGGATGTGGTGACCGCGACTCAGGAACTGGTGATGCCGCCGAGCATCAAGCTGGAACAGGCCAAGGGGTTCAGCCTGTACATGCTCAAGGCGGTGATGAGCGGGCGTGGCGATGAGGTTATCGAACTGGCACGCACCAACTGGTTGCGATAACCCCCTACTGTAGGAGCGAGCTTGCTCGCGAAGATCGCTAACGGTAACGCTGACATCCTGAATGAACGCGTTGTCGTCGAGTTTTTCGCGAGCAAGCTCGCTCCTACAGGTGCCGGGCTAATTTCAGCCTTTCTGCTTTTCCACCCACTTGCCGTAGGCATCGATGAATGCCTGCAGGAACGGCTTGGTCTTGTCCGACACCTTCCCCGCCTCATCGAACACACTGCCTGCCCCGCCCAGATAGGCTTCCGGCTGTTGCATGCACCACACATCCAGGAACACCAGGGACTGTCGCAAATGGTGGTTGGCGCCAAAGCCGCCAATGGCACCCGGCGACACGCTGATGATCGCCCCCGGCTTGCCACTCCAGGCGCTCTGTCCGTATGGGCGCGAGCCCACGTCAATGGCATTTTTCAAGGCCGCCGGCACGGAGCGGTTGTATTCGGGGGTGACGAACAGCACCGCGTCGGATGAACTCACTTGTTTGCGGAAAGTACTGTAGGCTGCGGGCGGAGTTGCACCGTCGATGTCCTCGTTGTAGAGCGGCAAGTCGCCGATTTCAACAATGTTCAACTTGAGATTGGCTGGGGCCAGTTCGGCCAGGGCCAGGGCGACCTTGCGGTTGATCGACTCTTTTCTCAAGCTGCCCACCAGGACGGCAATCGTGTAGACCTTGCTCATTGAGGTTTCCCGACTTCTGAATAAAGGAGCTTGTAGTTATAGAGGCTTCGCGACGCGTTCACCAGAGGGTTGTGCGGATTCCCTCGCCGTTTTCCTTGCAAGCACTTGCGTAGGAAGCGTCTGAAAATATCAGCGAATAGTATTTTTTTCTTATAGGTAAACTACCCCGCTCCCTGACGGTCTACAGAACCGCAAATCGAGTGTTTATCTCCAGAGGTTCTAAACAGATGGCTGCAGTACTTGTTGGACAGTTTCATGCCAGAGACGCGGAAGGTCGCGTTTATTCGGTGCATGAGTTTCAGGAATCCAACCCGGCGCAAGGCGACCTGGCCGGATCGACGCCCACCACGACCTACAAGCTGGCCATTGGCGACCGTGTAGAAAAGCTGGAAGGTGATGAATTCAAACTGATCCAGTCGGGCACCATTCTCGTGCGCGAGTCCGAAACCACTCTGGCATCGTAAGCGCTTGCCTTGTTCACCTGCTCAGTCCTGGCGGCTGGGCTGGGGACGTTCATGGGCGGCGGATCTGCGTCACCTCTATGCCCTGCTCGTCTTGCTTGAGCGTCACCAGCACCTGGCCGTGCTCCCCTTGCACGGTAAACATCGAGCGCTTGTAACCTGCCGCATTGTACGCGGGGTACGCCTCCACTTCCCTGACCAGTGTGATCCCCACGACTGCGCCCACCTGCTCGCCCACCTGTTGCTGGGAGCGAATAAAGGCCTCCAGTGCGAGATTGTCCGGCGTCGGTTCATCCTGATGATTGAAGAAGTAAGCCGCCAGGCCTCCCACGGTCACCATGACCACGAGTTGCTTGGCCGTTACCCCGAAGAACGTCGAGGGTAGAGGCATATGAGACCAGACCTGTTTTTTATTTTAAGTACCGGCAAACCGGCAGGGGTCGTTGCTGATCAGACCCGCCATTCTAATGGGGTCCTGGCTGAGCGCCATAGGCCGGGACGACCCCGGCAGTCTTTTTTGCGCACGAAGGCCTGCGCCATTGAATCCCCTGCGCACTGCACATAGACTCCGGCCATGCGTTTACGTCATATCGAAGTGATTCAGGCCATCTTGCAGACCGGCCACCTCGGCACCGCCGCCGAGTGGTTGCAACTCCCCGTGGGCGAAGTAGACACCATCCTCAAGGACGCTGAGCAGCAATTGGGCTTCATGCTGTTCGCCAGCGTGCGCGGGCGTTTGCAGGCCACCCGGGAAACCCTGGAATTGCAGGCACAAATCACTGCTCTGTATGAAGCCCTGGAGCCGTTGCAACGCCTTGCCAGCCGCTTGAAACACCATCATGCGCCGCCCCTGCGCGCGCTCTGCACGCCGCCGTTGGCCAACCAACTGTTGCCCCAGAGCATTGCTGCACTGCGTCGACGCTTCCAGGACATGCCGTGCAACCTGTCGAGCCAGCCAGTTGGCGAGATCATCAACAGCCTGCTGTTGCATGAAGCCGATGTGGGCCTGAGCCTGCATGACCCAGAACATCCCCATATCCAGAGCACGGTGCTGGCCCAAGGCAAATTGCAGTTGCTGGCCCCCCATGGCTGGCTCAAGCCCAAGCAAAAATACATTGCGCTGCAGGAGTTGGCCGGCCAGTCGTTGATCGGCCTTGAAGGCCATGACCCGCTCAGCCGCTTGCTGGATGCCAAGCTGCACGCCCTGCGGCCGCTGCCCGTGGTGCAGACGCGGGTGCAAACCTACCCGATGATGCGCGGCCTGGTGGAGGCCGGAGAAGGCCTGGCGATTGTCGACCCATTCACTGCCTTGGGTGCACGCGAGTCCGGGCTTGATGCGTGCCCGGTGTCACCACCGATAGTGGTCAGCCTGTATGCGTTGACCTTGAAATACGCTGCGCCCTCCCCGGCATTGAATGCGCTGCTGGAAATCGTCATCCAGAAAGCCGAAAGCCTGCTTGGCAACGACACCAAGTCCCCGTAGGAGCGAGCTTGCTCGCGAAGAACGTGAACGATCACACGCTCATCCTGATGCAACGCGGCGCCTTGGCGTTTTTCGCGAGCAAGCTCGCGCCTACAGGGGTCAGACAGCCTCCACTTGCGCCTTGAACAACCGATACCAGAAAATCGCGACCTCGCGGGTTTGCGGGTCAATCCCGCGATAACGCAGTTGATCGATGCCGCCCATTACATAGCCACAACGCTCATACAGGCGACAGGCGCCGAGGTTGTTGTTCTGGGTCTCAAGCATCATGCCCGGCAGGTTCTTCTTGCGGGCCCAGAACTGCGCCACGTCCAACAACGACTTGGCCACGCCATGTCGGCGCGCCGGTAACGCCACCGCCAACTCGTCAACATGGGCAAAACCGTTCCAGTTGGTGCTGACCACGATATGCCCCACTGCGCGGTCATCCAGGTACGCCATGAAGATCGAGCTGTCGGCGGCATCACGAAAACTGGCGAACTCTTCCGGGTCGATGCCATAGCACTTGCGGTACGGCAGCACTTTTTCCACCGGCCATTGTTCGACGCGCTGGCCCATTTGCGGCACCCCATAGGCACTGACTTCAAAGCTGAAATCATTGCCCCACACATAGGCGTCAAAACCTTCGTCGGCGACTCGCACACTGAGCCCTGGATACTTCGGGTTCATTACAGCTTGCATAGACTTCCTTAACCCTTGATGCAGTCGACGGTATAACGACGGCCCCTGCCGTCATCTTCGTGTTGCAGCCCATGCACATCCGCGACAAAACCGGGGAAACTGCTATCGAACGTGCGGGCAAATGCCAGGTAATCGATGATTGAACGTGTTGACTCGGTGAAGCGTTCGCCGGGCATGATCAGTGGTATGCCCGGCGGGTAAGGCACCAGCATTACAGCGGCGATGCGTCCTGCCAAGGCATCGATGCAGACCGCCTCCACCTCGCCCCTGACCAACTGGTCGTAGGCATCGGCGGGTTTCATCGCGATTTGCGGCAATACCGTGTACATACGCTTGAGGTGCCTGGCCGTGGCATTGCTACGGTAACAGCTGTGCAACTGGTCGCAAAGGTCGCGCAGCCCCAGGCCTTGATAACGTGCCGGGCCTTGGGCATACACCGACGGCAAGCAAGTGGCCAGGCTGACATTGGCATCGTAGCTACGCTTGAACTCCAGCAGCTCGGTGAGCAAGGTGCTCCATTTACCTTTGGTAATGCCCATGGAAAACAGCACGAGAAACGAATACAGCCCAGTCTTCTCCACCACCAGCCCGCGCTCCCAGAGGAACTTGCTGACCACTGCAGCGGGAATCCCACACTCGCTCAATGCCCCACCGGCGTTGAGGCCAGGCATCACCAGTGTGACTTTGATCGGGTCCAGCAGCACGTAGTCCTCTACCACGTCGCCAAAGCCATGCCACTCATCCCCAGGGTGCAACAACCAATCCGCTGTGGCGACCCGGTCGATGCCCGCGACCGAGGGTGGCTGCCAGATGGAAAACCACCAGTCTTCGGCCGCGATATGCTGGCGCAAGTTGGCCAGGGCGCGACGAAAACTCAAGGCCTCGTCGAACATTTCCTGAAGCAGCGAGCGCCCGGCCGGGCCTTCCATCATTGCCGAGGCCACATCCAGCGACGCGATGATGCTGTATTGCGGCGAGGTGGAGATATGCATCATGAAGGCTTCATTGAAGCGGTCACGGTCCAGTTGCCGTGCGCCGCCGTCCTGTACGTGGATCATCGACGCCTGGCTGAATGCCGCCAGCAACTTATGCGTACTGTGGGTGGTGAACACCAAGGGGCTGTCCGGCGTGCGCGAGGTACCCATGCCATAACGCCCGGCGAAGAACTCGTGAAAGGCGGCGTAGGCATACCAGGCCTCATCAAAATGCAGCACCTCGACACTGTTGCCCAGTTGCTGCTTGATCAGTTCGGCGTTGTAACACAGGCCGTCATAGGTGGAGTTGGTCACCACCGCCAATTTCACTTTCGGTGGTCGCCCACGGGTCAAGGGGCTGGCGTCGATCTTGGCGCGGATCGACTCAGGGCTGAATTCGCTCAGGGGGATCGGGCCGATGATCCCCAGCTCGTTGCGCTCCGGGCACAGGTACAGCGGGATCGCGCCGGTCATGATGATCGAATGCAACACCGACTTGTGGCAATTGCGGTCTACCAGCACCAGGTCATCGCGCCCCACCATGGAATGCCAGACGATCTTGTTGGCGGTGGACGTGCCGTTGATCACGAAGAACGTATGGTCGGCGCCAAAGTTGCGCGCGGCGCGTGCCTCGGCTTCGGCCAAGGGCCCGGTGTGATCGAGCAGCGAGCCCAGTTCGGGCACCGACACCGACAAGTCAGAGCGCAGGGTGTTTTCCCCAAAGAACTGATGAAACGCCTGCCCCACCGGGCTTTTTCGATAGGCCACGCCACCGCCATGACCGGGGGTGTGCCAGGAATAATTGGAATCGGCGGTGTGTTGCACCAGCGCCTTGAAGAACGGCGGCAACAGGCCATCCAAGTACGTGCGTGCGGCGCGGGCGACCTGGCGCGCCAGAAACGGCACGGTGTCTTCGAACAGATAAAGAATGCCGCGCAGCTGGTTGAGCTCGCTCATGGCATCGGCGGGCGCGTTTTCCAGGGTGACTTGCTCGCCCAGCGCAAAGATCGGCAGGTTGGGTGCGCGCAGGCGCGCCAAGCGAATCAACTCCACCATGTTCTGCAACAGATGGGTGTTTTCCCCGGCGCCTTCGGCGGCAATCAGCATGCAGGCCAGACCGTGATGGGTAGCGGCCACCAGCCGCCCCTCGGCGTAGTCCACCGCAGAAAAAATACTGAAGCCCTCCTGTTCCAACTCCCTGGCGATGCCTCGAACCCGGTCACCGGCAACGGTGTCGGCCTTGATGTCACGGTGCACGATCAGAACGGGGAACTTCAGGTCTTTGTACATGAGCACTCTTACTCCGGAGGCTTTGCACAAGGGTAGAAGCTGGAAGCAAAAGTGGCGAATGAAGATTTCACAGGTGGTCGAGAGGTATTTATATAACTTCGGTACGGGGCTGAACCTGTCGCGAGGGAGCTTACTCCTGTGACGGCCCGCCTGCCGGGCCATACCTACCTGACACCCCGCGATCAAACTGTGGGAGCTGGCTTGCCTGCGATGACGGTCTGCCAGCCGACACTTATCTACCTGAGGCTCCGCAATCCAAATGTCGGTGGGCTGGGCCGGCATTCCGGCTTTTCCAAAGTGACCCGCTGTCAGAGCGGAACGCTAAATGGCCGTTACCGCAGCAATGGATATGTACTCAATCCAACCGTGTTGACAGTCAGGCCGCATTCGCGAGCAAGCCCGCTCCCACAATTTGATCGCGGGGCGTCAGGTCGATAGGCGTTGGCTGGCAGGCCGCTATCGCAGCATAGGTATCTACACAACTTTGGTGCGACGCTGGACCTGCGGCGAGGGAGCTTGCTCCCGTGGCGCACTGACAGCCGACGCTGATGTAGCTGACGCACGCGATCCAAATGTGGGAGCAGGCTTGCCTGCGAATGCGGCCTGACAGTCGACGCAGTTATACCGAGTACATATCCATTGCTGCGGTAACGGCCACTTAGGGTTCCGCTTTTACAGCGGGTCACTTTTGGAAAAGAGCCCCAAAAGTAACCAAAAGGGCTCTTGCCCCACCACTCGGCACCTCGCCTAGGCTCGGTGTACCCGTAATCCGCCAATGATTTGGGGGGCCGCCGCCACGCGCCATCTATGGCGCGGGGCGGCTAAACCGGCATCCCTGCCGGTTTACCCCCCAAATCACTGTCGGATTCCGGCCAGCGTGGTTTAACGGGGCGCCTGAGATCAAAAGCAGATCAAGAGCAAGATCAAGAGCGACTCGCTTCGCATCGTGGTTACCGTCCAACGTTACAGCGTTGTGTAGATACCTGTGGCTATCGCAGGCAAGCCCGCTCCCACAGTTTGATCGCGCAGCGTCAGGTAGATAGGTGTTGGCTGGCCGGCCGTCACGGGAGCAAGCTCCCTCGCCACAGATGCAACTGTGTAAGTACCCATGGCTGCAAGCCTGCTCCTACATGAGCGGTTATTGCTGAGTGAGTTGAGTCCACAACGCCGGCGCACCGGCTGCCTTGGCAATCGCCTCCAGCCTTGCCGCATGCTCGGCCAGGTCCTGCTCGCTGGCACGGATGATCGGCGTCGGCTTGCGATCAGCTGGCAAGCGGCGGATTTCCGAAGGGCGGTTGCCCGACCCTTCCGCCGAACCGCTGCCATCGGATGCATTACCGGCCAGGGACAGGCTGGTCTGCCCGCCGGTCATGGTCAGGTAAACGTCGGCCAGGATCTCGGAGTCAAGCAAGGCGCCGTGGAGTTCACGGCCGGAGTTGTCGACGCCATAGCGCTTGCACAAGGCATCGAGGCTGTTGCGCTGGCCCGGGTGACGCTCGCGGGCCATCATCAAGGTATCGAGGATCGTACAGTGCTGGGAGATGTCCGCACGGTCAGTCTGCCCCATCAGGGCAAATTCGTTGTTGATGAAGCCGATGTCGAACGCCGCGTTATGGATGATCAACTGGGCGCCATTGATGAATTCGAAGAACTCATCGGCCACTTCGGCGAAGCGCGGCTTGCCCTTGAGGAATTCGTCAGTGATGCCGTGGACGCCAATCGCGCCCTCGTCACTGTCGCGGTCCGGTTGCAGGTAGACGTGGAAGTGGCGGCCGGTCAGGCGGCGCCCCATTAGTTCGACACAGCCGATTTCGATGATCCGGTGACCATCGGTCACCGGCATGCCGGTGGTTTCGGTATCGAGTACAACAGATCGGATGGCCATCAGGGTTCAGCTCTCAACGGTTCGGTACAGTTCAAGGGGCGGGATATTAGCACGCTCTGTAAACGAAGCGCCCATGGCACCCAATCACCGGTGGACACCCAACAGTTATTTACAACGTTTCGCAAACTTGCTGCGGTTTTCTACGTCCCTCGTCGCTAACCTGCGCGCCTCCTCCAGATACGGAATTCACTGACTCATGTTCAACCTGAAATGGCTGTTCATCCCCTGCCTGTTCAGCGCTGCCGGTGCGCAAGCCACCAGTTTCGTGATGACCACTGACGCCTTGGTGAGCCTGTCGATGAGTGCCACGGGCGGCACCAGCAGCAGCTTCAAGGACGACAAGATTGTGCTGGCGGCCAAGGCCGATGCCGCATCGTTTGTCGCAAGCGAAGGTGCAATACGCGGTGTCCAGTTGGAGTCAGCCTTGCGGCATATTCGCCAGACAAGAGTGGACCTGCGCTGCACGGACGAACAACTCGCCCGTGCAATCCTGGCTCTGTAAGCGACAACACTCACGGCATCTTTGTGATCAGGCCAAAGTATGCCTGCCTGAAGCTCAATGCCGTGCTGGTAGATTCGCCACACGCAATGGCGGCGGTGAAGCAGCGGCTCGAACGGCCGCCGCGGTGTCGCTGATTCAGCTCTGCTTGTAGCCGCGCACTTCATCCACGCCACGGTTGGCCAACTGGTCGGCGCGCTCGTTGCCAGGATGGCCGATGTGCCCGCGTACCCATTTCCAGGTGATGTCGTGACGGTTGCACTGTTCATCGAGCAATTGCCACAGGTCGGCGTTCTTGACCGGCTCCTTGGCCGCCGTTTTCCAGCCGCGTTTTTTCCAGTTGACCATCCACTCGTTGATGCCCTTCATCACATATTGCGAGTCGGTCACCAGCAGTACGTTGCAACGCCGCTTGAGTTCTTCGAGGCCGCGAATCGCGCCCATCAATTCCATACGGTTATTGGTGGTATTGGCTTCGCCGCCCCACAGTTCCTTCTCCACGCCCTTGCACACCAGCAAGGCGCCCCAGCCGCCTGGGCCCGGGTTGCCTTTGCAGGCGCCATCGGTGAAGAGTTCTACGCTATCGGTCATCGATTATTCGGCCTGAAATCAAAAAGAGGTTTTACGGTTCGCCTTGTTCGCGGTTGACCTTGGCCAACGGCATCGGCACGAGCTTGCCGATCGGCTCGCGGCGCACTTGCTGCAACGGTCGCAGCCCGACCACGATCTTGCGTGCGACCAATAAATAGAAGCCGCCACCCGACAGCTGCCAGGCTCCTGCCCGGCGTTCCCAACCGGCCAGACGGCCCTGCCACTTGGCAGTCGCAAGCGGCGGACGATAGCACCCGAAGCGGCGTTTCTCCAGCGCGAAGCCCAGCAGGTTGAGCCAGTCGCCCACCCGTGATGGCGCGATGCAACGCGCCTGGCGCAGTCCGTCATGGGCGAACACACGGCGCAGGCCCCAACTGCTCCAGGGGTTGATGCCGACAATCAGCAAATGGCCACCAGGGCGCACGCTGCTCGCCGCTTCGCGCAACAAACCGTGGGGCGACAGGCAGAAATCCAGGCCGTGCTGCAACACCACCACATCGGCGGCGTGTTCGCTCAAGGGCCAGGCCTGTTCCTCGCAGACGATCTCCACGCCCGGCAACGGTGCACCCAGGCGCACATTGCGTTGCACCTGCGGCGCCGATGGAGGCGTGTCGGCCGACGGTCCGTAATGCACCAGGTAGCCACCAAAGAACCGGCCCAGCTCGTCTTCGAGCATGCGCCGTTCTTCTTCCAGCAAAAACTGCCCAATCGGCCCGGACAACCATTCGCGGGCCGCGCTGATCAGGGCCAGCCACTCAGGATCGGCCTGGGCGAACGCTTTATCAGTCATTGCATTCTCCAACTCGCCTAGACGTTCTAAGATGCACCAATGTGTTCAGCTTGGCGAATCGAAGAATGATACAGATCAGTGCCCTACCCGCCTTTACCGACAACTACATCTGGTTGTTACAAGACCCTACGACCCAGCGCTGCGCCGTGGTCGACCCCGGCGATGCCACGCCAGTGCTGGCCTGGCTCAAGCAGAATGCCGAGTGGCGCCTCAGCGACATACTGGTTACCCACCACCACCATGATCATGTAGGCGGTGTCGAGCAACTGAAAAATGCCACCGGCGCCAAGGTTTATGGCCCTGCCAACGAAAAGATTCCGGCGCGGGATGTGGCCTTGCACGATAACGACCATATCCGCGTGCTGGGCTGGGACTTCGACGTGTACGCCGTGCCAGGCCACACCCTCGGCCACATCGCCTTTTATCACCAAGGCGTATTGCTGTGTGGCGATACCTTGTTCGCCGCCGGTTGCGGTCGCCTGTTCGAAGGTACACCCGAACAGATGTACAACTCTCTGGAACGCCTGGCCGCCCTGCCCGCCGATACGCAGGTGTACTGCACCCATGAATACACGCAAAGTAACTTGAAATTTGCCCAAGCCGTGGAACCGCACAATGCCGACATCGCCGAACGTGTGGAAAATGTCGCCCAACTTCGCGCCCGTGGCGAGATGACGCTGCCCTCCAACCTGGCCCTGGAAAAACGTACTAACCCTTTTCTGCGCACCGCTGAAACATTCGTTAAACAAAAAGCGGACGAACGGAACGGCCGCGACAACCGCTCTGGGGCCGAGGTGTTTGCTAGCTTGAGGGCTTGGAAAGATAAGTTCTAACCAGATGCAATCTGATACGTAATTTCTGAATGGTTGACCGGAACCAAAGCGCTTTCTAGAATCGCCCGACATTTTTGCCCGGAACTTACTTCCAGCCAATGTCGTCATCTATTCGTAAATCCATTTCTTCAGACGCATTGACCCGCCTGGCTCAAGCCGTGGCGGTGGCCGTTTCCGCAACTCTGGCGGGCTGCCAATCGACTCATTACGCTGCACAATCCACCGTGCAACCCAAACCGAATCTTGCTGCCAAGATCAAGCAAAAACCTATTTGGCTATCAGAGAAGCCCAGCCCCGAAGTACCCCAGGACGTCTGGGAACGCATGCGTCGGGGCTTTCAATTGCAGGACGGTGTCGGCGTCAACCCGCGCATCGAGCAACAGCGCCTGTGGTTCGCCAGCAACCCCTCCTTTCTGGAGAATGCCGGCGAACGCGGCAGCCTCTACATTCATTACATCGTCGAACGCCTTGAAGAACGCAACATGCCCCTGGAACTGGCGCTGCTGCCAGTGATTGAAAGTGCCTACAACCCGATGGCCTATTCGCGCAGCGATGCGGTGGGCTTGTGGCAGTTCATTCCCTCCACCGGGCGCTACTTCAACCTGCGCCAGACCCGCGCCTACGATGGCCGCCGCGACATCACCGCCTCCACCACCGCCGCCCTGGACTATCTGACGCGTCTGCATGACATGTTCAACGGCGACTGGCTGCTGGCCCTGGCGGCCTATAACGCCGGCGAAGGCACCGTCAGCCGGGCGATCGAGCGCAACGAAAAGCTCGGCCTGCCCACCGACTACTGGAACCTGCCCCTGCCCCAGGAAACCAAGGACTATGTGCCCAAGTTCCTGGCCTTGTCCCAGGTGGTACTGGCGCCCGAAGCCTACGGCGTCAACCTGAACCCGATTGCCAACACGCCGTACTTCGAGGTCGTTGAAGTCAAGCAAAGCATGGACCTGTCACGGGTTGCCGCGCTGGCCGAGATCGACGAAGACGAACTGTTTCAGCTCAACCCGGCCTTGAAACAACGCACCACTCTGGACGGCCCCCAGCATCTGCTGGTGCCGACCTCCAAGGCCCAACTGCTGACCAGCACCCTTTCGACGATGAAGCCGGAAGAGTTGCTGAGCATGCGCCCCAAGAAGCCGGTATTCGACGAAGTCGAGACCAAGGCGGTCGCAGGGCGTACCCGAAGCTACAAGGTACGCAGTGGCGACAACCTCACGCTGATCGCCAAGGCCAACAAGGTCGATGTGCATGACCTGCAGCGCTGGAACAAGCTCAACGGCCAGGCCCTCAAGGTCGGCCAGACCCTGGTGATGCAGGACACGCGTAAAGTCGCGGCGAAAAAACCGGTGCAGTATAAGGTCAAGAAAGGTGACTCGCTGTACATGGTGGCCAAACGCTTCAACGTCGAGATGCAACATCTCAAGCGTTGGAACCCGCGCACCGGCCAGGCATTGAAACCAGGGCAGATGCTGGTGGTTTCCGGGCCGCGCTAATACCTCGGGGAGAGCTGGCTTGTGTGGGAGCTGGCTTGCCTGCGATGCAGGCACCTCGGTCTATCAGTCAGACCGCAGTGATGCTATCGCAGGCAAGCCAGCTCCCACATTTGACCTTCACACCGTCCAATAGCTTGCAGTCCGCAAAATGGCCTTCCCGACAGCCTTTTTCCAACCGGAACAAGCTGTTACTGTACCGATCATAAAGCCCAAGCCGCCTGGATCGGATCTCTGACTTGAAGCGTCCCCTCCTTCTACTAATAAGTCTGGCCTTGAGCTTTGCGGCGAACGCGACGATCACCGAAAGCCACGGTTATGCGCAGTTCGGCACACTCAAGTACCCGGCCAAATTCACCCATTACGATTGGGTAAACCCTGCAGCGCCCAAAGGCGGGACATTGCGGGTGATGGCATTTGGCACCTTCGATACGCTCAACCCCTACACCTTCAAAGGTTCAAGCCCGGTTTCCACCGCCAACTTCCTGCAGTACGGCGTCAACGAGCTCAATGAACCCTTGATGGTGGGCACCGGGCAATACGCGCCGTCGGGCGATGAACCCACCTCAAGCTACGGCCTGATTGCCCAATCGGTGGAATACAGCGAAGACCGCAGTTGGGTGGTGTTCAACCTGCGCCCCGAAGCACGCTTTCACGACGGCAAGCCGATCACCGCCGCTGACGTGGCGTTTTCCTATCGCACCCTGCTGACCGAAGGCCACCCGCAGTACCGCACCAACCTGCAGGAAGTGGCCCGGGTCGATATCCTCAACCCTCACCGTATCCGCTTTGTGTTCAAGCGCGCCGGCAACCCCTTGCTGATCCTGCGCCTGGGCGAGTTGCCGGTGCTGCCCCAGCACTATTGGAAAAACCGTGACTTCAAGGCCACCACCTTCGAGCCGCCCCTGGGCAGTGGGCCTTACCGCATCACCAAGGTTGCGCCTGGGCGGCAACTGGTGTTTGAACGGGTCAAGGATTACTGGGGCAAAGACCTGCCGGTCAACCAGGGTTTCTATAACTACGACAAGGTCGAAGTGGAGTTCTATCGCGACAGCGACGTGGCCTTTGAAGCCTTCAAGGCCGGTGAATTCGACATTTATATCGAGCATCAGGCCAAGAACTGGGCCACCGGCTACAACTTCCCGGCGGTCAACCGCGGCGATGTGATCAAGGCGCAGATCGCCCATCAGATCCCCACCCAGAGCCAGGGCCTGTTCATGAATACCCGGCGACCGGCGTTCAGCCAGGCCAAAGTGCGTGAAGCCCTGGGGTTGATGTTCGATTTTGAATGGACCAACCGCACGCTGTTCAGCAGCGCCTACAAGCGTTCGGTGAGCTATTACCCCAACAGTGAATTCTCGGCCACCGGCCTGCCCGTGGGCCATGAGTGGTTGATGCTCTCGCCCTACCGCGACCAACTGCCGGCCGCGCTGTTTACCCAACCGTTCAGCCTGCCGCACACCGATGGTCGCGGCATCCCTCGCGAAACCCTGCGCCAGGCCCTGGCCCTGCTCAGCGAGGCCGGCTGGAAACTGTCGGGGCAGCGCCTGCTGGATAAGGACGGGCAACCGCTGCGCCTGGAAATCCTGCTGGTAAACCCGAACCTCGAGCGCATCCTGCAACCCTATGTCGAAAATCTGACCCGCATCGGCATCGACGCCCGCTTGCGTACCGTTGACCGCGCACAGTACAAACAGCGCCTCGATCAATTCGATTTCGACATGATTCTGATGACTCTCAACCAGACCTTGAGCCCCGGCCTTGAGCAGTGGCAGTACTTCCACTCCAGCCAGGCCGCAATCAAAGGCAGCAAGAATTACGCCGGTATCGCCAACCCGGTGGTCGACCACCTGCTGGACCAACTGCTGGCGGCGCAGACCCGCGAAGAACAACTGGCTGCCGGCCGCGCCCTGGACCGGGTGCTGCTGTGGCAGCACTACAGCATTCCCAACTGGTACCTCAACTATCATCGCCTGGCGTACCGCAACCGGTTCGCCTTCGTCACCACGCCGCCCTACAGCCTGGGCCTGAGCGCATGGTGGCTGAAAGCTTCGGAGAAAGCCCAATGATGTCCTTGCGTACTACCCTGCTCGCCAGCCTGTTGCTGTGCACCGCGGCGCACGCCGCGCCACAACATGCGCTGACTCTCTACAACGAGCCCCCCAAGTACCCCGCCGACTTCAAGCATTTTGACTATGTAAACCCCGACGCCCCCAAGGGCGGCACCTTCCGCGAATCGGCCATGGGCGGCTTCGACAGCCTCAACCCCTATATCAGCAAGGGCGTACCGGCAGACAACCTGCCACTGATCTACGACACCCTGGCCATGCAGAGCCTGGACGAACCCATCACCGAATACGGACTGGTGGCCGGCAAGATCGAAAAAGCCCCGGACAACAGCTGGGTGCGCTTCTATCTGCGCCCTGAAGCGCGCTTCCATGACGGCCACCCGATACGCGCCGAGGACGTGGTGTTTACCTTCCAGACCCTGATCAAGGAAGGCAACCCGCTGTACCGCAACTACTACGCCGACGTCGACGAAGTCGTGGCCGAAGACCCGTTGCGCGTGCTGTTCAAGTTCAAGCGCACCAACAACCGCGAGTTGCCGTTGATCCTTGGGCAGTTGCCAGTACTGCCCAAACACTGGTGGGCCAGCCGGGATTTTTCCAAGGGCAACCTGGAAATCCCCCTGGGCAGCGGGCCTTACCAGGTGGCCGAGGTCAAGCCGGGCCGCATGATTCGCTACGAGCGGGTCAAGGATTATTGGGCCAAGGACCTGCCGGTCAATAAGGGCTTCTACAACTTCGATACCCGCATCACCGATTACTACCGCGACAGCACTGTCTCCCTGGAAGCCTTGAAGGCCGGGCAGTTCGACTACTGGCTGGAGTTCAGCGCCAAGAACTGGGCCAATGCCTACAACATTCCAGCGGTGAAAGAAGGCCGATTGATCAAGGAAGAAATCCCCAACGGCAACCCCACCGGCATGCAGGGTTTTGTGTTCAACATGCGCAAGCCGATGTTCCAGGACGTGCGGGTGCGCAAGGCCATCAGCCTGCTGCTGGATTTCGAGTGGAGCAACAAGCAACTGTTCAACGGTGCCTACACCCGTACCCGCAGCTATTTCGAAAACTCGGAAATGGCCGCCACCGGCCTACCCGGTCCGGACGAGCTGGCGATTCTCGAGCCGCTGCGCGACAAGATCCCTGGCGAAGTCTTCACCCAGGCATTCGAACCGTCCCACACCGACGGCAGCGGCATGATTCGCACCCAGCAACGCGAGGCCTACCAACTGCTGCAGGAAGCGGGCTGGAAGATTGTTGACGACAAAATGGTCGACAGCACCGGCAAGCCAGTGACCATAGAGTTTTTGCTGGCCCAGACCGAGTTCGAGCGCATCCTGCTGCCGTTCAAGCGCAACCTGGCAGACCTGGGCATCGACCTGGTGATTCGTCGCGTGGACGTCTCACAGTTCGTCAACCGCCTGCGCTCGCGCGACTTCGACATGCTGGTGGGCAGCTTCCCGCAATCTACCTCGCCGGGTAACGAGCAGCGCGAGTTCTGGAAATCCTCCAGCGCCGACAAGCCCGGCAGCCGCAACTACATGGGCCTCAAGGACCCCGCGGTCGACCAGTTGGTGGAAGAGCTGATCGACGCCGGTTCGCGACAAAGCCTGATCGCCCACGCCAGGGCGCTGGATCGTGTGCTGCAGTTTGGTTACTACGTGATTCCCAACTGGCACATCAAGACCTTCCGCGTGGCGTACTGGGACCACCTTGGCCACCCCAAGGTCTCGCCACGCTACGACGTCGGCACCGCGACCTGGTGGAGCAAACCCGACGTCACACCTGCCGTCCCCCTGGACACACGCGCCGATGCGGCGAGCGGAGGCGATTAAATGCTGGCCTATATTGTTCGCCGCCTGTTGCTGATCATTCCCACGCTGTTCGGGATCTTGTTGATCAACTTTGTCATCATCCAGGCCGCTCCCGGCGGCCCGGTGGAGCAGATGATCGCCAAGCTCGAAGGCTTCGACGGCGCCACCAGCCGCATTGCTGGCGGCGGCGCCGAAGTTGCGGTGGCCGGTTCCAGCTACCGTGGCGCCCAGGGCCTGGACCCGGCGCTGATCAAGGAAATCGAAAAGATGTACGGCTTCGACAAGTCGGCGCCGGAACGCTTATGGATCATGGTCAAGAACTACGCCCAGCTGGACTTCGGTGACAGCTTTTTCCGAGACGCCAAGGTCATCGACCTGATCAAGGAGAAGATGCCGGTGTCCATTTCCCTCGGGTTGTGGAGCACCTTGATCATGTACCTGGTGTCCATCCCCCTGGGGATCGCCAAGGCCACGCGCCACGGCAGCCATTTCGATGTGTGGACCAGCTCGGCGATCATCGTCGGCTACGCGATACCGGCGTTCCTGTTTGCGATTCTGCTGATCGTGGTGTTTGCCGGTGGCAGTTATTTCGACTGGTTCCCCCTGCGCGGGCTCACCTCCAACAACTTCGAGGAGTTGAGCTGGGGCGGCAAGATCCTCGATTACTTCTGGCACCTGGCGCTGCCCGTCACTGCCCTGGTGATCGGCAACTTCGCGACCATGACCCTGCTGACCAAGAACAGCTTTCTCGACGAAATCAACAAGCAGTACGTGGTCACCGCCAAGGCCAAGGGCCTGACCAATCGCCGCGTGCTGTATGGCCACGTGTTCCGCAACGCCATGCTGCTGGTGATCGCCGGTTTCCCTTCGGCCTTCATTGGCATCTTCTTTACCGGCTCGTTGCTGGTGGAGGTGATCTTCTCCCTCGACGGCCTGGGCCTGATGAGCTTTGAAGCGGCGATCAACCGTGACTACCCAGTGGTGTTCGGCACGCTGTTTATCTTCACCCTGCTGGGGCTGATCGTGAAACTGATCGGCGACCTCACCTACACCCTGGTCGATCCGCGTATCGACTTTGCCAGCCGGGAGCATTGAGATGAACCTGTCCCCCCTCAATCGCCGCCGGTTCGAGCGGTTCAAGGCCAACAAGCGTGGCTGGTGGTCGCTGTGGCTGTTCCTGGTGCTGTTCGTGTTGAGCCTGGGCGCTGAGTTGATCGCCAACGACAAGCCCCTGGCGGTGCACTTCGACGGCGACTGGTACTTCCCGGCGCTCAAGCGCTACCCGGAGACTACCTTCGGCGGTGAATTCCCGCTGGAAGCCAACTACAAGAGCCCGTACATCCAGGAGCTGCTGAAAGCCAAGGACGCCTGGACCTTGTGGGCACCGATTCCGTTCAGCTACCAGAGCATCAATTACGACCTGAAAGTCCCGGCCCCGGCGCCGCCGTCCTCGGTCAACCTGCTGGGCACCGATGACCAGGGGCGTGATGTGCTCGCGCGGGTGATCTACGGCTTTCGCGTGTCGGTGCTCTTTGCCCTGACCCTGACCATACTCAGCTCGATCATCGGCGTGATTGCCGGCGCCTTGCAGGGCTTTTATGGCGGTTGGGTCGACCTGGCCGGGCAACGTTTCCTGGAGATCTGGTCCGGCTTGCCGGTGCTCTACCTGCTGATCATCCTGGCCAGCTTCGTGCAACCCAACTTCTGGTGGCTGCTGGGGATCATGCTGCTGTTTTCCTGGATGAGCCTGGTGGATGTGGTGCGCGCCGAGTTCCTGCGCGGTCGTAACCTGGAATACGTACGCGCGGCGCGGGCGCTGGGCATGCAGAACGGCGCGATCATGTTCCGTCACATTCTGCCCAATGCGATGGTCTCGACCATGACCTTCCTGCCCTTCATCCTTACCGGCGCCATTGGCACCCTGACCGCCTTGGACTTTCTCGGCTTCGGGCTGCCGGCAGGTTCGCCGTCGCTGGGTGAGCTGGTGGCCCAGGGCAAATCCAACCTGCAGGCGCCGTGGCTGGGCATGAGTGCCTTTGCGGTGCTGGCGATCATGTTGAGCCTGCTGGTGTTTATCGGCGAGTCCGCTCGCGATGCGTTCGACCCGAGGAAATGAGATGAATCCGGACAACCTGATCGAAATCCGCGACCTCAGTGTCGAGTTCGTCACCGGCGAGCATCATCACCGCGTGGTCAACCACGTCAGTTTCGACATCAAGCGCGGCGAAACCCTGGCGCTGGTGGGCGAAAGCGGTTCGGGCAAATCGGTCACCGCCCATTCGATCCTGCGCCTGCTGCCCTACCCGTTGGCCAGGCATCCGTCGGGCACTATCGAGTATTCAGGGCAAGACCTGCTGACGCTCAAAGAGAAGACCCTGCGGCATATACGCGGCAACCGCATTGCGATGATCTTTCAGGAGCCGATGACCTCGTTGAACCCGCTGCACTCGATCGAAAAACAGATCAACGAAGTGCTCGGCCTGCACAAGGGCCTGACCGGCAAGGTCGCCACCCAGCGCACGTTGGAATTGCTGGAGCTGGTGGGTATCCCCGAGCCACACAAACGCCTCAAGGCGTTGCCTCACGAGCTGTCCGGCGGCCAGCGCCAGCGAGTGATGATCGCCATGGCTCTGGCCAACGAGCCGGAGTTGTTGATTGCCGACGAGCCGACCACGGCGCTGGATGTCACCGTGCAGTTGAAGATCCTGGAATTGCTCAAGGAGCTGCAGGCGCGGCTGGGCATGGCGCTGCTGCTTATCAGCCATGACCTCAACCTGGTACGGCGCATCGCCCACCGTGTGTGTGTGATGCAGCAAGGTTGCATCGTTGAACAGGCCGATTGCGAGACACTGTTCCAGTCGCCCCAGCATCCCTATACCCAGGAGTTGCTCGCGGCGGAGCCCAGTGGTGGGCCAGCCAACAATGATGTCGGCCCTCCGCTGCTGGAAGTGGACGACCTGAAAGTCTGGTTTCCGATCAAGAAAGGCTTTTTGCGCAATACCGTGGATTACGTCAAGGCTGTGGACGGCATCAACTTCAGCCTGCCTCAGGGCCAAACCCTGGGCATCGTTGGTGAAAGTGGCTCGGGCAAGTCCACCCTGGGCCTGGCAATTTTGCGCCTGATCGGCAGCCAGGGCGGTATTCGCTTCGAAGGCCAGCAACTGGACCGCCTGAGCCAACAACAGGTACGCCCGTTGCGCCGGGAAATGCAGGTGGTGTTCCAGGACCCGTTCGGCAGCCTGAGCCCGCGCATGTGCGTCAGCGAGATCGTTGGCGAAGGCCTGCGTATCCACAAGATGGGCACGGCCGCCGAACAGGAAGCGGCGATTATCGCGGCGCTCAAGGAAGTGGGCCTGGACCCCGAATCCCGGCATCGCTACCCCCATGAATTCTCCGGCGGCCAGCGCCAACGCATCGCCATTGCCCGAGCGCTGGTGCTCAAGCCGCGCCTGATCCTGCTGGACGAACCCACCTCGGCCCTGGACCGCACGGTACAACGCCAGGTGGTAGAGTTGCTGCGCGGCTTGCAGGCCAAGTACAACCTGACCTACCTGTTTATCAGCCATGACCTGGCGGTGGTGAAGGCGCTGAGTCACCAATTGATGGTGGTCAAGCAAGGCCAGGTGGTGGAGCAAGGCGATGCCCAGGCTATTTTTGCCGACCCGCAACATGCCTATACCCAGCAGTTGCTCAAGGCCGCTTTTTTGGTACCGGCCTGACGTAACGCGGGTGAGAATGCAGGAGAAATAACGCCATGTCGCTCAGCCCAATCGCCCGTCCCGCAGACACGCCGCGCTTCTGGCGCGACGAACGCCTGCCGTTCATCGAAGCGCGCACCATCGCCGACGGGCGCAAGGTCACTTACACCCGGCACGCCCATGAGCATTTTTCCATCGGTGCGATCACCACCGGCTGCAGCTATTACCACTACGGCGCGCGCACCTTCGAAATCAGCGCCGGCACCGTGGTGCTGATGAACCCAGGCGATGTGCATGCGTGCAACCCCATCCATGACCAGCCCTGGTCCTACCACATGCTGTACCTCGACACGCCGTGGCTGACCGACCTGCAATACCAGTTGGGGTTCAGTACCGACCAGGGCTACCGGCCATTCGACACACCCCATACTCGCGACACCGGGCTGTACCACGGCTTGCTTGACCTGTACCGCACGCTAGTGGATGAACAGGCCGAACTGCTGCAAAAACAGAGCGCGCTAGTGAGTTACTTCACCGAGGTGCAACAGCGCCTGAACCCTTCGCTGACGCCGGTACGCGAGGTCAACCACAAACTGGAACGCGCCGCAGACTACATCCGCGCCCACTGCACACAGGCCTTGAAACTCGAAGACATCTGCCAGGCCGCTGAACTGTCGCCGTCTTATCTGATCCGCGCATTCAAGCAGTATTACGGCTTGACGCCCCACGCCTTCATGGTCAACCGACGCATCCAGTTCGCCCGCAGCCAACTGCGCAATGGCGCACTGATTGCCGACGTCGCCCTGGCCGCGGGCTTTGCCGACCAGGCGCACTTCCAGCGCACCTTCAAACAACACTTCGCGGCCACGCCGGGGCAATACCGCGAGAACCTCAAGCCATCAGCAAATAACCCACACTGGCCACCAGCAACGCGGCCATTGAGCGGTTGAACAGGCGCACACCTTTGGGGTTGTTCAAGTAGCGGCGCAAAAACGTCCCCGCATACGCCCAGCACGCCACCGACAGGTAGCAGATCACCAGGTAAAGCACGGCAAACAACCATACCTGCGCCGCATCGCCATCGGCCACGAACAACCCCATGCCTGCCACACACGCCAGCCAGGCTTTCGGGTTGAGCCACTGCATGATCGCGCCATACAACATCGACGGCGCGGAGTGCGCACCGTCAGCGTCCAGACGGCCATCATCCACCGCCAGCTTCCAAGCCATATACAACAAGAACGCCACGCCGCCCCAGCGGATCAATTGAATCAGGATCGGCCAGCGCACCAATACTTCATGCAACCCCAGGCCGATCAACACCAATAACAAGGTAAAACCCACGGCGGCGCCGAAGACATGTTTCTGGCTGGCGACGAAACCAAAACGTGCGCCAGAACTTAAAGCGACCACATTCACCGGTCCCGGCGTGATGGACGTGGCCAGGGCAAAGGCGGCCATGGAGAGAATCAAGCTCATTGCAGTTCCTTTTGTGATCCCAAACGAGGTTTAGATCACGGTACCGCGCAGGGACACGAGGGTATTGAAGAAAATGCCCCTGGGTACTTCAGAAACGGACGCTGATCTGATTAGTGCCCCCGCGATAAACTGTGGGAGCTGGCTTGCCTGCGATGGCGGCCGTTCAATCGACAGAGATGTCAAATGTGCCGCCCACAGGTAACCACGATGCGAAGCGAGCCGCTCTTGATCTTGATCTGCTTGTGATCTTGATCTCAGGCGCCCCGTTAAACCACGCTGGCCGAACGCAGGCTTGAATTCGTGGGTAACGTGGTGGGGCAAGAGCGTTTTGCTTACTTTTGTCTGGGCCGGCATTCCGGCTTTTCAAAAGTGAGACGCCGTCAGGGCGGAACCCTAAGTAGCCGTTACCGCAGGAATGGATAGGTACTCGGTATTACGGTGTCGACTGTGAGGCCGTCTTCGCAGGCAAGCCAGCTCCCACAGTTGGATCGCGGGGGCGTCAGGTAGATAGCCATCGGCTGGCACGCCGCCATCGCAGCGATACGGCGACCCAACAAGCCAGTTTTCATAGTGGGATCCAGGGCACTTCTCAGCGCTGGGTGGGAATACGAATATCGCCCCCCCGACACTGGCTCTTCACACTGCGCGGGCAACCGGCAAACGCGAGATCCTTGGTCAGGCACACCCGCACTTCCGACAGCACCTTGCCCTTGCAGATCACCGCCATACCGTGGTTGCCCATGCGTGGGTTGCTCTCGCGAAACAGCGCCTCGATCTCGTTGGCCTGCAATGACGGCGGCGTATTGAACGGCTGCAGTTGCTGCGGAATGGCAACCGCACCGAGCGCCACATCGGTCTTCTCCAGATACTCCAACGGCTCCAGCCCACTGCAGGTGCCATGCTTGGCCCACTCATGCTTGAGCAGCGTGCGGGTGGGAAACAGCGCCGCGCCCTTGTCCATTTCCGCCGCGCTCAAGCGCGTCTGCGGTGTACAAGACGCCGGCCACCCTCCCCGCGCGTATTGCGGCCACAAACCATGCAGCACAAAGCCGTAGCCTTTACCTGAGCATTGCTCGTTGCCTGGGTGCGTGAGGCAAAACGTGGGTGACCACGAGAGCGATAGCACATAGAAATCAAACTCACCCGCCTGCCCTTGGCTGCGTGGCGCCGCCGTTGCCGCGGTGGCCATCAGCAGCCACACCACCATCCAGTATTTCATCCCGGTATTCCTTTAAAAAAGTAAAGCCTTACGCTATCGCCACGCCTAGGGATGCTGGGAGTAACGGTGTAACACCTTGTCCAGGATGATATCGGTCTTCAGCGCTTCGATGCCCAGCGACGGATGCTCGGCCTCGCCACGAATATGCGCGTTCATGTTCAGGACGTGGTGCCATTGAATATGGGTGTGACACGGCACGTCCAACACCTCGGTGGTCTCGCCTTCAAGACGCAGCGGCTGGTCCTCGAACACCGAAAACTGAATACGACCGCGACTGCCGATCAGTTCGACCCGGTCTTCGCGTCGGTCCGCCACAAAATTCCAGCAGCCCATGCCCAATGCACCGCTGGCAAATGTCCAGCAGGCCGTCACGGCATCTTCTGCCGCGTAGCGCCCAGCCTGTCGCGCCGAAAAGCCTGAGACCTCGACGATGTCCCCGGCCAGGTACTGGAACAGGTCGAACCCATGGCTCGCCAGGTCGGCAAAGTAACCGCCACCGGCAATGGCCGGATCGGTGCGCCAATTGGTGGCGTCGGAGTCTGTTACGGCAGCGGGTTTGCACAAGGTCCAGGTCAGGTGGCGCAACTCACCGATACGGCCTTCGTGCAGCCAGGTGCGCACTTGCTGGAAGCGCGGCAAAGAACGCCGGTAGTAGGAGACAAACAGGTGCAGCCCGGCGCGCTCGAATGTGCGCTGCATCAACGCGCTCTGTTCAGCATTCAGCGACATCGGCTTTTCGACGCAACAATGTTTGCCCGCCGCGGCCACTCTCAGGGCGTACTCAAGGTGACTGTCGGGCGGAGTGGCAATGTAGACCGCATCCACCTCGGGGTCATCGATCAAGGCCTGGGCATCGGTATACCAACGGGCAATGCCATGGCGCGCCGCATAATCGCACACCGCCTCGGCACGCCGCCCCATCACGGCGACCAATGCCGAACCTGGCGCTTTATAGAAAGCCGGTCCACTCTTCAATTCAGTGACACTGCCACAGCCGATCATGCCCCAGCGTATGGTCTTCATCTAATGTCCTCGGTCGTATTCGTCAATCGGGCAGTATCCACATACAGGCCCTGGCGCGCCATAACCACTTAGCATGACAATTGCATTACACTTTTATGACATTCATCCGGCGCGGGGGCACACTCGATGAAAATTAGGGCGACCGTCATTTGCGAACATGAGGGGCACATCCTCTTCGTACGCAAGGCCAGATCAAAATGGGCATTGCCCGGCGGGAAAGTAGAAGCGCACGAGCGCCCGGTAGGCGCGGCGGAACGCGAGCTGGAAGAAGAAACCGGTTTAAACGTGGACGGCTTGCTGTACCTGCAGGAGCTCAAGGCCCGCGACACCGTCCACCATGTGTTCGAGGCCTCGGTGGTCAATATCGACGAGGCGCGGCCGTGCAATGAGATTGTCGATTGCCAGTGGTACGCCTACAGCGCCGTGGACGAGCTGGATACCACAGACACTACCCGCCACATCGTCAAATCCTTCCTGCGGCGCCTCTGACGCGCTGGACGGCCCTTAACCTACCGCAGCAAACCCACGGCGCCCGGCCTTTATCTCGGTACGCAACTCACCAATCAGGTTAGAGATGGCACGGATGCTGTCCAGGCCTTCGGGTGATACGCGGGTCAGCAGCAAGTCGACACGACCGGACGCAGGCTCGAACACGCTGATGCGCAGCGAGCCGTCACTATTGAGGCAGCACTCACACGCAAGCGGCAGGAAGCCTGAGGCCATGATGCGGTTGAATTCGGTGATGGAAATCATGATCAGCCCCCCGTCCCTGGGTTCTACCCGATTGAGGTGATGCAAGCAGCATAGATAAGGTTTTGCCGGTCGCCGGACAATTAATGCAAAAGTGTTAGCCAGCCCTCACTTTAGTAGGGCGTCACCGGCCATGAACGACAGGCCGAGATTAAATCGCGGGCAAAAAAAATCCCAAGTAGCTGATGGAAACTTGGGATTTAAAAATGCATAAACCGTGGGAGGTGAACGCCCGGCTATAGTAGCGATTGTAAAAACATGTAACAAGATTATTTTAATCCTTTCGTCGGATTGAAAGCGTCGTAAGTCATTCAATAACCACATATTTTTTAAGGTAGAAGGCAGTAGTCGTGCTACTTTTTGGTGCAAGTAACGACAGTAAGTCCCTGTATAAAAAATGGTTATTAATCGGGCGTAGCGCTTTCAAGTAACTGTTCACTTAACTGCTTGCATGTGTCTTGAAGGGCCTCACGACTGGAAGCAGTGGCGCCCACCACGGCCTCCAGATGACGACACAGCGTCAGGCGTTCAGCCGCCTCTTCGCGCTGGCGGTCGACCTTGGCGTTGAGTTGAATGAAATAGAACCCCAGCAGCACGGCGATGCCCAGCACACCCACCGCGAGGTAGCGCAAGCCGTTGGACGATGGAGGCTCTGGGGCATTCATGGCCTTATGGCGCCCTGCTCTTTTCATAACGAACGTCATCACCATCGACCGGCCCCACTACGGACCAGCCCAGGCGCTGATAGAACCCATTGGCGCGGATTTCATCACGCCCATCAGTCACCAGGTAGAGCGTGTCGTGGTGCTCAAACAGGGCCGCCTCGGCCACCGCCATCAGTTGACGGCCCAGCCCAAGCTTCTCGTGCGAGGGCAGCACGAACATTGCGAACACTTCACCTTCATCCAGGTCGACCATGGAAAACCCCGCCGCCTGGCCGTCCACTTCCGCGATCCAGCCGCAAGGTGCTGCACGCAACGTATCGCTCAATACCTGCGGGGTAATCCCCAGGCCAGCCATCTGTTCAAGGCTCAGGTGGTTTTGCACCACCGAGGTGCGAATCGCGCACAGCGTGTCGACGTCATCAGGTGTCGCCGTTCGAATCAGCACTTGCATACCCGCCTCCATCAAGAAGTGCGCAATTGTATGCAAATACTCACACGGGGTTTGTCGTGGATTTGTAAAGGCCCCACGGCTGGTGCGGGCTACGGATTACTTGCGCGCGACCTTGTAGCGCAGGCAATCCTGGTAAAAGCTTTGACGAATCGCCTCGGGCTTGAGCCTTGAGCGGCTGTCATAGGTCTGCTCGGTGATGCCCATGGCCATCATGCGCATCCACGATTTGCTGAACTTGAGGGTCTGGATCTTCTGCCGGGCCGCGTATAGCGAAACGCCGGATAACTTTAGCTCCTGGGCCCTGGCGGCCGTGCCTGCGCCCCAACTGCACATGTACTTGTCACCCTCGCGCAATTCCCTGGCCTGCGCGACAGTCGCGCCGCCGGCCAGGGAGCAGGCAATCAGCATCATTCCCACAGAGCGCATTTGCATCCTCACCTAACCACCTGAAAATAAAAGTGATTTTGGCGAGGATTTTGTTACAAAGGGGCCATTAAATTGCCTTACTGCGCAAAGCGACTCGCGGATGCTTCCTATCAAGGCTTGAGTTCGAACAGCGCCGGCATCGGTGGCCACTGCGAAGGCACTTTACGAAAGCGGCTGAACCCGGCTGCCTCAGCCATCTGGCGGGCACGCTTCTCGCCCATGAACGCCCCCAGCCCTGCCCCACCGTGGGACAGCGAACAGGTCATGCAATAGAGGGTGCTCTGCGGGTACATGACGCGCCCGAACAGGTTCATGTTCTCGTGCAGTTCCTCGGACAGGTTGAGCTCCACCATCAGGTAGGTACCGTCTTCGGCCGTGGCGGCGCGCAAATCCTTGAGCATCTGCTGAGGGTCGGTGGCATCGTGGATCACCACAAAGGTGGTCACGAAGTCGAATTGCTGGCCGCGCAAGGCATCGGAGTCGTTCACCTCGAATTGCACCCGGTCACCCACACCAGCCGCCTCGGCGTTGGCCCGCGCCAACTCGATGGAAGGCAGGTGGAAATCGCAGCCGACAATGCGCGCCTCGGGGTAGGCCTTGGCCATGGTGATCGCTGCAAGGCCCGCACCGCAGCCGAAATCCAGCACACTGCCGCCGGTCTTGAGCTTCTCCTCAACACCGTCCAGGGATGGAATCCAGTGCTGGACCAGGTAGTGCTTGTACCAGGGCATGGTCATGCGCTCCATGCCTTTCCAGGTTTCCAGCGGGAACGCCTCTTCAGCGCAACCACCACCATGGCGGAAGGCCTCGATGACCTTGGGCGCCATGCTCACGAACGGCACGCTCAGCTGGATAATGCCACCGGCAAAATACGGCGAATCTTCATCGGCCAGCACCGGCACAAACTCGGCGGGCATTTGGTAGCGGCGGGTTTGTGCGTCGTAGGTCACATAATTGCCGGTGGCCATGCTGCCCAGCCATTCGCGCAAGTAACGTGCGTTGTAGCCGGTCTTGTGCGCCAACTCTTCCAGGGTCACCGCCTGGCCGTCGGCCAACGCCTTGAACAAACCGAGCTGGTCGCCGATGTAGAGCATGGCGCCGCGCAGCGTGTTGCCGTAATCCTCCATGATGCGCGCCGAAAATTGCTGGACCTTGGCTTTATCAACTTCCATAACGTTGGACATCTGTCGCTCCTTGATGAATATGCAAATCTGTTAAGGGATCAGTGGCCGGCGAGTTTGGCCAGCACGTTGTCAACGATGCGTTCGGACATGCCCAAGTGAGTACGGGGCTCGAACAGCCGGGCCAGGGCGCCATCATTCATGACAGCAAGCACCCGCGCATCGGCCTCGATTGCCTCGCGGATCGACACGTGATTGCGCTGGCTGGCCTGGGACACTTCGAAGATGATCTGGTAGGCGCTGCTCTTGCCCAGCTTGCGCGCCATTTCGAACACCACCGCTTCGGTGCAGATGGCATCGCCATAGGCCTGGGCGGTGCTTTCCATCTTCTGCACATTCACGGTGAGCCCCTCGATGGTCTCGGTCAGAATCGAGAGCGCCATCAGCGCATAGTGGGAAACGTCCGCGACCGCGCACCACTCCAACCGCGTACCGCGGTAATCGCGCTCATGCTCAAGAATCATCGCGTCCAGCGCGAGCATGACCTGGGCCTTGGCCAGCCGTGCCAACACCACCACCTGCTCGCAGCCTTCGGGGTTGCGTTTGTGCGGCATGGTGCTGCTGCCGATCTGCTGGTCGCTCCAGCCCACTTCCACTTCAGCGATTTCCCAACGATTGAGCGTACGGATTTCATCGGCTACGCGGGCCAACGAGGCGGTGACCATGGCCAGGGTGCTGACGAACTCCGCAACGCGGTCACGGGACACATGCCAGCCCGTCAGGGGCACTTGCAGCGACAAGCGCTGGGCAAAACGCTCCAGCATCGGCATGGCGTCCGGGCCGAACGCCGCCATGGTGCCGACCCCGCCGAACAGTTGCACCACCAGTACACGCTGGCGGGCTTCGGCCAAGCGCTGCCGGTGGCGCAACAGCTCATCGATCCAGCCGGCGACCTTCAGCCCGAAGGTGGTCGGCAAAGCGGGAATCGAGTGGGTCCTGGCGACCATCAGCGAGTCACGGTGCGCATCGGCCAGGGTCGACAACTTGCCCAGCAAAGTCTCCAGGGCCTTATCCATCGCATCAAGCACATCGCGCATCTCCAGGGATTGGGCGGTGTCCTGGATGTCTTGGGTGGTAGCGCCGTAATGCACGTATTCACGGGCACTGGGGCTACAATTTTTTTGCAGGGCGCTCAGCAATGGCATCAGCGAATGCCCAGTGGCAGCCACGCCCTCGGCCAGTTGGCGCACATTGATGCCCGATAGCAACGCGGCCTTTTCGATCTCCAGGGCCGCCTCGCGCGGGATGATGTTGACATCGGCCTGGGCCATGGCCAGCGCAGCTTCCACGTCCAGCCAACGTTGAAGGCGACAATGACTGCAGAAGATCTTGCGGCTCTGCGGGCCGGCATAACCCGAACCGTGGGTTTTCGAATCGAGGATGTGGCTGTGTTCGTGACGGCATTGCTCGCCGTCATGATCAAAGCCCGGGTGGTCCGAACGTGCGGTGCAAGACGCACGGGCTGTCTTTTCCAATGTTTGCGCATCCATCACATACCCTCCGTAGCGTACAGGGACTGATTGGTATTGCCTTGGGTTGCCATCACTGCTTCAGCGCCATCGCCTGAAGCGCGAGGTCGTGCTTTAGTTGCCACCAGATCGACCATCTCGGCCGCCAGCCCTGTGTAGGCTGTCGGGTCAAGCAAGTCATCGAGCATTTGCGCGCTGAAACAACCGCGCAGCCGAGGGTCGCCAAGCAGCGCGTCGCGAAAGCAAACGCCCGCGTCTTGGGCCTGCTGGGCGATGTCGTGCACCAGGTGATGGGCCGTCTGCTTGCCACACCGAGGCGCCAGCGCAAGCATCACGCGCTCCGACAGGATCAGCCCGCCCAACAAGTCCAGGTTGCTGCGCATGCGCGCTTCACGCACCTGCAGCCCAGCCTGCAGCAAGCCTTCCATACGAGCGAGCAACGCACCGGCGTAAATGAACAGCTCGGGTAAGGCCGCCCATTCGATGCGCCAGGTGGTGCCGTCACGCTCGTGCATCTGGAAAGCGGCGTCGGTCAGCGCGACCATCTGCGCGCGCACCAGCCGCGACAGCGCGCTGATCAGGTCCACGGTCGATGGGTTTTGCTTGTGGGGCATGGTGCTACTTCCCACTTGCCCGGCTCGCCGCCCCTCGCGCACTTCGTCGATCTCGGTGCGCTGCAGGTGGTAGATCTCATTGGCGACACGGCCCAACGTCGCCGACGCCTGCACCAGCAACCACGCTGCTTCCAGGATGCGGTCGCGGGCGCTGTGCCAACTGCTCAACGGTGCCGACAGGCCGAGGCTTTCCAGGGTACGGCGCTGCACTTCCAAACCCTGCGGGCCAAGCCCGGCCAGGGTGCCCACGGCGCCGGTCAGGTTGCCGACCATCACCCGGGCGTAGGCTTCTTCAAAGCGTTCAAGGTGTCGATCAATCTCATCGACCCACACCGCCACCTTGTAGCCAAACGTGGTGGGCAAAGCGTGTTGACCATGGGTCCTGGCGACCATCGGCGTGTGCTTATGGCGCAGGGCGAGCGTGAGCAGATGCCCACGGATCCCGCGCAAACGCTGCATCACCAGGCCCCAGGCATCGCGGATTTGCAGGATCAGCCCGGTGTCGAGGATGTCCTGGGTGGTCACGCCGTAATGCACGTATTCGCCCAGCCCATCGGCGCATAACCCCTGCAATGCGCGCAGGGTCGGCACCAGGATGTGCCCGGTTTCCAGGCCTTCGCGCCCCAACGCGTCGAGGTCCAGCAGTTCCACGCTGGCTACCCGGGCAATCTCCCGGGCGGCCTCGTGGGGGATGAGGCCCATCTGCGCCTGGGTCGCCGCCAGCGCTGTTTCAACATCGAGCCACTTCTGCACCTGATTGGCATCAGAGAAGATCGCAGCAAATTCCGGGGACGAGTAAGCGCCCCCGTGGATACGGGATTCAGTGATATGACTTGGCATGTCGGGTTACTCGGGTTGTCCAGGGAGGGCTACTTCACGCGTTGTACTTCTTCCCAGACTGCATCGTAATAAGCCCGCTCCAGCCGGAAGTGCTCGGCCAAAGACGTCAGGAACGCATTCTGAAACCCGAGGTCCGGAATACGCCGTGAGATCAGCGCCCATTCACGCTTGGCCCGCGGCGGCACCAGGCTGATATGCACTTCGTAGTACTCCGCGTCATCCTGGCTCAAGCCCGCGTTGCGCAGGGCGTTGTACAGCTTGCCGTGGTTGCCCGGCACCACCAGTTCGGTGATGTAGAACACCGCCAGGCCCCAGCCGACATCGGGGTTGCGGAAACAGCGTGCGCGGTTGTTGAGGTAGGCGATTTCCTCGGGCATCGTCGAGAGCGCCTCGAAATCGGCATTCAGGCCCACGGCGGCAAGCAGCTTGGCTAACAGGCGGGGGTGGGAGCGCCGCTCGTCTTCTTCGCCCAACTCGCCGTAGAGATAACGCGCCAGGGCGGCCGCTTCGTCCACGTCGGTCAGGTTGACCAGCAGGTCGGCGGCATCCCGGTACAAGCGGTACGTGCGGAACCACTGGTGACGCAGAAACACCTGCAGTTGCTCGCGAGAGGCTTTGCCTTCAAACACATACTGCGACATCGGATGGTTTTCCCGCGACTGCGCGGCAATCTGCTCTTCCAGGCGTTGCTGGAAACCAGCCTCGGACAAGGGTGATGCCAGGTCGGCTGACGGCATGAAACGCTCTTGCACGCTATAGACGGCATTGGCCAGCCAGCGCCGGGTCGAGGCGGTGGCCACGTCATCGCTCAGCGACAGGATGTACAGCAATTGCTGGCACTGCGCTGCATTCGCGGCGTCGCCACGTTGGCCGGTCTCGCACAGGGCGCGCAGCATATTGGCGGCAATTTCGATGCGATTGAACGTCGCGTCCGGCTTCAAGGCTTCCGCCAAGAGACGGGCTTCGGCCGTGTGAATATTCTGCAATTGCGGCAGGGAAAAATTACGTGGGCTCATCATGTGCTCCATTATTTTTGTTTTCGGATCGCAGGTCGTTCAGGCAGACAGGCGTTGGGCCTGCATCTGCTGCCACAGGCTGTCGAAGTAGGCTTTGTTGATTTCGAAGTGGCGCTTGAGTGCGCGCATGAACGTGCGCTGAAAGCCCTCCTCGCTGGCGAACTTGGCAATCAGTGCCCACATTTCCTCGGTGTCGATCTCATCCTGGGTGCCATGCAAACGGTGGAATTCGCTGGGCTGCTCTGGAACGTCGAGGCGCTGCAACAGCTCGTAGATGCGCCGATGGTTGACGCAACTGACAGACTCCACCGCATACAGCAGCGCAAGGCCCCAGGCGACATCCGTGTGGCGCACACAGCGAATACGATTATTCAGGTAGGCCTTTTCCAGCGGATGCAGCGCGGGAAAGTCGATGGCCAGCGGAATATCGAAATACTCCATCAGATGGGCGAGCATCGCCGGGTGCGAACGCTCCGGTGTCTCAGCCCCTGCTTCGCCGTACAGGTTGCGGTAAAACACCGAGGCGTCCTCGATGGCTTCGAAGCGAAAGGCCAGTTCGGCCAGCAGGCTGTAGAAGTTGTAGGAACGGGTCCAGTGATGCTCCAGGAAGAAGCGCACATCCTGCACCGGCGGCGTACCTTGGAACAGGTGTACCGACATCGGGTGGTTGACCCGGCTACGTGCGGCGATTTCAGCGTCGACCTGTTGACGGAACTCGTCCACCGGCAACGCGGTGAAGCCCGGCACGTCGGCGGCGAACTCATCTTCGACGCGGTAGACCTCGCTGGCCATCCAGCGCCGGGTCGGCTCGGTGCGCGGGTCACCTGGAATGTGCAATTGCAGCAAGGCTGACTGGTAGTGCGCGTAGGCGCCAGCGTCTCCCGCCAGGCCTTGTCGAGTCAGTGCGAGCAGCGCTTCCAGCGCGCGGGTGACCTGGGTGTAGTTGGCGCCGGGTTCCAAGGCATTCGTCATCAGCCGCGAGGCGGTGGTGAACAGATCGGAATCCGAGCGTTGTTGCAGGGTAGCAGTATCCATTGATAACCCCTGAATCTTGTTTTTGTGGTTGGGCATACTCGGAAAAAAGCCTAAAGGTTCCCGTAGTGGCAAGGTCAACACCTGTAGGAAAATTCTTTCAAGGCTTGGCGATGGGAGGTGATGGCGTCAGGGCGGAGCCCCAATTAGCCGTTACCGCAAGAATGGATATGTACACGATCCAACTGTATCGGCTGTCAGGCCGTCTTCGCAGGCAAGCCAGCTCCCACAGTTAGATCGCGGTGCGTCAGTTAGATCAGCGTCGGCTGTCAGTCCGTCACGGGAGCAAGCTCACTCGCCACAGGTCCAGCGTCGCACCAAAGTTGTGTAGGTACCTATGGTCATCGCCGACGAGCCAGCGCCCACAGTTGGATCGGGGTGCCAGGTAGATAGGGTCGGTCATCAGACCAACGCCCTGCGCTCAAGCACAAAGCGCGGCAACTGATCCCCAGGCAGCGCCTTGCTGAAATACCAGCCCTGGATAAACAACTCAGGCCCGTTACTCAAAAAGGCCAATTGCTCAGCCGTCTCAACCCCTTCCACGACCACGCCCAGGTCCAGGGCCTCGCAGAAGCGCAACATACCGGTGAGCACCTGGGCGCCTTTAGGGTCGTGCTGGGCAACCACAAAACTGCGGTCGATCTTGATGAAATCCACAGGAAACTGGTGCAGATAGCTCAACGCAGAAAACCCAGTGCCAAAATCATCCAGATAGACCTTGGCCCCCATGGCTTGCAACTTCTGGATGGTCTGGCGGGTGGCCGGGATGTCGCTGACCAGCGCGTCTTCGGTAATTTCCACTGAAACTTGCCCACGGGCCTGGCCAAGAATTTCCACCAGGCGGTCGCCATAGGCGGCGTCCTTTAGTGTGGTACTGGAAATATTGATGGTCATCGGCAGTTCAAAACCCATCTTCTGCCATTTCTGATACTGGCGCACGGCCTGGGATGCCACCCACACATCCACGTCCGGCATCAGCCTGGCGTGCGCCAGCCATTGCAGGAACTCCCACGGCGAATGCACCGTGCCCTGGCTGTCCCGGGCGCGCATCAGCGCCTCGCACCCGGTGCATAAACCGGTACGGGTGGAGACCTGGGGTTGAAACTCAAGATAGAACTCGTAATCGCTGATCTGCTGGATGCGGTTCAACTCAGCGGCCTGGCGGGCCAATGTCTGGTGGGTGGCCAGCACCGGGTCGAACTCTAGCAGACGGCCTTTTTCCTCAAGGGCGCGAAACGTCATGTCCAAAGATTTGAGATACACCGTGCCGCCATCGCTGGACTGGCGGTGAATCGCTCTCACGTAAGGCGCATACACCAGCGTGCCGGCCCCCAGCAGAACGATCTGCAACACCACCGCCGCCACGTCGCCGTGGGTGCTGAGGTATGCATTGAGCAGCACCGGGGCGGTAAACGGCACGCTGGCCACCGCCGGCGACACCCAGCCCAGTTGTACCACCATCAACGCCACCATCGCGTTGAACGCCGGTACCAGTAGAAACGGTATAAACAGGCGCGGGTTGAGGATGATCGGCAAACCGAACAACAGCACCTCGCTGACATTGAATAACGACAACGGCAAACTCGCTACCGCCAGCAAGCGCATGGACTGGCTTTTGGAAAACAGCAGGATCGCCAGCAGCAGGCATAAGGTTGCCCCCGAACCACCGATAAACGCAAAACTGCCCAGCAAGCCGTTATTGAGCAAGTACAGCACCGGCTCCCCCGCCGCCAACGCTGCGCCATTGAGCGCCACGGCCTGGTCCAGGGCATCGAATAGCGGCTGCATGGCATACACGCCGTGAATGCCGAAGAACCACAGCAGCGAATTCATCAGTGTCACAAACAACCCGCTGCCGTAAGGCGTCTGCAACGCATCAAGCACCTGCGGCCCCTGGATTTGCGCCACATGGGGGATCAACAGCAGCAACGACAACATTGTCACCAACGACAAGGCCGTGAGTGCGCCGGGTATCACCATGTTGATGGTGCCCTTGAGGTTATGGCCGACCAGGTCTTGGTTGACCAGGCGTGTCCAGCGAAAGCGGTGCAGCCAGGCAATGGCAGGCACATTGATCAAGGGCGAAGCAATGGCAATAAACAGCAGGAACGTGGCCGAAGCACGCGGGTAATCACGCAGCACGAAGGTGGCGACCACCACATGGGCCAGGCACAGGAAGGCAACCGGCAGCTGTGGCAGACGGTGTTGAATCGCCAACATATAACCGATGGAGGCCGCGACCAGCAGTGGGATCACCGAACTGATCTGTTTATGCAACCCCGCCAGGAAACTCACCACTTGGGGATCGAACCCCAGCGCCAGGGCACATTCGGACAGAATCAGGAAGCCGGCGGACACCAACAGGCACGGCAGAATCCACAGCAGCCCCTCACGAATCGCACGCAACGACTCCGTGCTGGCCAGGACCGCCAGGCGCTGGGTCAGGAAAAGTTTGAACAGGGTGTGCGCCATGGGCCGTCCTCTGCCTGTCACCGACTGCCGCTGAAGATCAGCGGCCGGAAACACCGCTAACGCTACACGCCCTGATAGCCGAAGCGAAAGCCTTTATCCCCGTCCCAGCCCGGCTTTTTACCAGTGAATGCTTGGCTGCTAGACTAAATCCCTACAGATTTATCGAACTTTCTGACTTGAATCATCCCCTAAGGCTGTCTGAGTCGGTATCATCCGCACGGTTTGTGCGTGTTAAACGATGTTACAACCTGTCTGATAATGGGTACGCACTCAGGGAATCTTGCCTGGAACGACAACAGGCCAAAGGAGAGAACCTCACTATGCAAGACAAGCGCTCAAGTAACATGCGTCCTCTATTCGTCACCATTGTGCTGTGGTTGTGCAGCGTGGTGTTGCTGTTTGTGATCAAGAACGTCATTGAATTGTTTACCGGGCCTGTGGCTGAAACCTGGGTAGACCTGACGCTGGTGCTGATCGCCTATCTGATGTTTTTCTTGCTGGCGCCGTTGCAGAACTGGATGCGACGCAGGTCGCGCAAGCGTGCCCGCCATCACCTCAACGCACGCACGTCCGAGAGCAGCTCTCATCCTTCTCGTTAAGGTGTCTATCTGTGTCGACGCCTAACGATACTTATCAGCTTGCACTGGACAGATTTCTGCGCGAACAACCGCAGGTCGCTGCCGAGCTGGACAGTCTTAACCCGCTGGTAGCCCAGGCCAGGGGCGAAACCCTGGCGCAGTATCGCGCTGAACGCCTGCATGAGGCTTTCGAGGCACACGCTGAACAGCAACAGCTGTTCGCCTGGGAATTGACCCTCAAGCTGACGGCCGATTCCACCGAAGTCTTCGAGGCCCAGCGCCGTGAAGTGCATAAAGAAGTCGCACAGATGGCGGGCATGGACTGGCTGGAGTACTGCCAGTTGCACGGCTTGGCCGTTTGACCTCTTCCCTACAAGCGCCAGCGTGGCCGGTTGCGCCCCATGACTTGGCGCAACTCGGCGACCGTTATGCTTCGGTGCTGCGGGTCCACCGCGAGCGCAGCCTGTAACGCCGCCCAGCAATGCCTGGGCAACTGCGCAGGCCGGGACAGCCGGTCCATTGCGCAACGTTCGCCAACGCGCTTGCCATGGGCCAGTTCGTATAGGATGCAGGCCACGCCGTACAAGTCGGCGGCCGCGGTCAACGCCCCGCCGGCCAACAGTTCCGGGGCTGCGTAGGCAGGTGTCCAGGCATTGAAACGACTGCGGCTGACACTCGGCAAACCCACCCCAGCCTGCCCGGCGGCATGGCCCAGCCCAAAATCGAACAAGCGCACGCCCTCCTCGCCCACCATGACATTGGCTGGTTTGACGTCACCGTGCAGCACGTTTTGCTGGTGGGTGTAGACCAAGGCATCCAGCAACTGCACGGCGATGGGTTGCAGTTCGCGCCAGGGCAACCCATAAGGGCATTCCAGCAGCAGACGGTCCAGGGTCAGCCCCTGCAACAACTCCATGGTGAAGAACGCGACCTGGCTGTGTGTGTCGACTTCGAACGAGAACGTCCGTACCACGCGGTCGTGCCGAAGGCTGCGGGTCAACGCAAACTCGTTGTACAACAACACATGCGCATCGGGACATTGGGAAATGGATTCGTCCACCAGCTTGAGCGCCACGTTCGAACAGCGCTCGCCTAATTGCTCGTGCAGCAGGTCGCGCGCACGGTACACAACGCCCATCCCCCCTCTGCCCAAGACATGCTCAAGGTGATAACGCCCAACCAGCAGACGCAAGGCTTGTGGCGACGCGCTCAAGGCTGCACGACAACCGCGGTCAGGTCATCATGTACCGGCCTGCGCAACGCCCCTGCAAATAGCCGTTCCACTGCCTGCTGGGGCGTTTGCATACTCAACGCTCGTCCCAGGTCCACATGGCTGAGGGCCTGATACAAACCATCACTGCATAATAAAAATACATCCCCTGGGCGGGTACTGAGTTCCAATGCCTCAAGGTGCAACCGCGAACCCGCGCCCACGGCTCGGGTCAAGGCCCTGGCATCGGGGTAGGCCTGGGCTTGCGCGGCACTGAGGTGACGCTCGTCCATGAGCCGCTGCAGCAACGAATGGTCCTTCGACAATTGGTAGAGACTCTGCCCGCGCCATAGATAGCAGCGACTGTCTCCCGCCCAGAGACAAGCCGCCCGGCCTTTCTCCAGCAGCAGTGCAACTACGGTACTGCCCATCGTCGCGTCACCAGGTGCGCCAGGTTCTGTCCATGCACGCCTCAACCCTTGGTTGACGCCCTGCAAACAACTGCGAACGGCCTGGATACGCTGATCGAGGTTGCCCTGAGCCGACACGGCTGCCAACTGCCTGATTACCCATTGGCTGGCGACATCCCCGTTGCGATACCCGCCCATGCCGTCCGCAACCGCCCAGCAGCTGCGGCGCGGGTCGTCCAGGAATGCATCCTCGTTGCGCAGCCGCGCCTGCCCCTGCTGTGTACGACCAGCGCTGCGCCAGGGGGCTGCCATCTTCACAGTTGCTCCGGCAAGCGAAAGGTGCGCCACGTATCCACATCAAACGGGACAGGCGTGCGTTGGCTGGTCAGCAGGTAATTGACGCGCAGGCCGGCGAGGTCTGCCTTGAAAACCTGAGCATTTTGCCCACTGGCGGGTTCTCTCTGCAGCTGGTCCAGAAACCGGAACAGTGACCAAGCCCCTGTGTTCTTCTCGATTCCCAAGGGTCGCTGCTCGGTGCCTTTCTCCAGGACGAGACTGCTGCGCCCATTGTCTGCATCGGTGGGCCAACGGAACGCCACGGGCACGATGGGACCGTGGCGATATTCCAATTGCTGGTCACCCACGCGCAGAATCGCACGACTGATCGATGGGTCCAGGCTGTAGGGCGCCACGGTAAACCGCACAGATAACTCCTCCGTGTCCTCGGTAAAAAAACCGCGGCGTATGGCCTGGGTTTTTGTCAATTGCTCCAACAGCGAACGCGAAACCGGCAAGCTCTGGTCATCCAGCCCACGCAATCGGTAGCGAGTGCCGTCGACACTGATGAAAGGCCGCAGGTAGTTCTCATAAAAGCGCGCCATCACCCCTCGTGGCTTGAAGAACTCCTGAAAATCATGAAGGGCTACGTCATTGCTCGCGTTGGCATGGAACGGGTAACGTCGTCCAATTGCCTTGGCGTAAGGGCTACGCACATCGCTCTGATAGCGTTGGTTGACGTGCACATAGGCCTGCTCCAGCAAATGCCGCCAACTCTCGTCGGCCAGGCCCTCAAGCCAGCCGGCAACGGGTAGCGGCAGACGCGCAGCGGCATCACGCAGGCTACCCAGCACATCCTGCTGCCCCTCCATACGCTGCCGGGCACGCAGGAAGGCTGCCTGCTCGGGTGCGCTGTCACGGTTCAATGCCGTCAGTTGCAAGTGCAGTTCATCCAACTGACGCAAAGCCTGGGTCAGCTCTGCTCCGGGGTTGTTCTGCTCATCCAGCAATTGATGCAAAGGCTCGAATTTTTGTTGCAGCGCCCGCCGCGCAGCATCAGTCCCAGCCACCAGCGCCGCCTTGGCCACGTCTGCGGGATGTTGCACTGCTTTATCGAGCAGCTCATGACCTGGCAGCAAACGCGTGTTTTCACGCAACTGTTGCAACAACCGAATCAAAGGGGACTGGGCCGAAGTCAGGCTCATGAGCTGCTCGGCGTCCTGGCGTAGGCTGTCGGTCTCTTGCAGCGTGATACGGCCGAGAACATCGCTCCAGGCATCGGCATATTCACTGAAATAGCGCTGCTGCAATTGCGCCATCAGCCGACTCAGATCTTGATGGCCCAGGTCGGTACCCTCACCGAGCACCCAGTTATCCCGGGCAATGGTGTCAACCAACCGCGGGCCCTGCGTCTCAAAGTACTGCAGATACCTTTTGGTATAGAAACCCGGTACGGAGGGGGCGATACCAGCGAATACATTGCCTTCGGCCAAGCGCAAGGGTTCCAGGTCGCGGGCTTGTTCGCGCAGTACCCGATACACCACGTCGGCCAATGACTCGCCCCTCAGTGCTTCGCGAGCCTGAGCCACCCGTTCCTCGTTGAGCGGCACGACAAACGGACGCTCAAGCAGCCGCGCAAAGTGATCATTCAGGCGCTTTTGTGTCGACATGTCCCCGGCAAAACGCTCCGACCAGAGGCTCGCCATATGTTGTGCCAGCCAAGCAGTCTCACGGCGCTCGCGCAAGTTGAGCATCAAATACGCGCGCAGATTGTCCAATAGCCGGTCCCGATCTCCCAGGCTGGCATATACCTGCTCGTCCAGTTGGGCGGTTATCCAACGCAGCAATTGCTGGTGCAGTGCCTGCTCATAGGCGTGTTCGACACTGGGCCGACTCAGCTCGCCCTGATACAGCCCAACATGCTCGACCAGGCGCACATCTGCCGACCTGGGAAAAACCCGGGTCGCCGCCAGCCGCGCATCCAACAGCGCCAACAGCGCCGTGCTGTCATCGCTGGCTTGCGAGCCAAGTGGCGGGAGAGCTACCAGTGCCGCCAACTGCGCCAGTCGTTGATGGTTGACGGCATAACTGTGCCACCACAGCCCGCCGACACCGCCAATAACCAAGGCTACGGCCATCGCTTGCAACCCCTGGCGCCAACGGATTCGCTGTCGTTCCTCGGCCTGCAAGCCAGCGAGGTCGGCTTCGGCAAAGATTGCCTGGCTGAACAGGCCCTGCACAAATCGCGGGTGCCGGCCATCGGCGCAGGTCAGGAAAATCCCTCGCAGACCATTGATGGGTTGGTAGCGATGAGAGGAAAACGCCATTTCAGCGAACAGATTCACGCGTTCACCTATTCGTGCCACCTGCTGGGGGAATCCCAGCATCAGCCCCCGGCGCTCGACATTGCGCTCCTGGTGCAATCGCCCGATCAGCTCACTATTCAAGCGCTGTAACAATCGCTCGACCGCCCGGCGAACCTGCGTAGTGTCAGTATCCTCGACATGGGCGTCCAAGTGCTGCCCGAGCAAGCTGTCAGCACTCTCTGCGTGAGGCAGGTCGAAGAACTCAGCGAATCCCGACAACCGATCGGCCTGGGTCAAAACCAGGTAGATCGGCACATCCACATGCAACGTCTGCTGAATCTCCTGCAAACGTGAGTGCACACGGCGTGCGTGATGATCCAGGTCGTACTCGTTGATGCTCAACAACGTGTCGACCGACAGCGTCACCACTACACCATTCAGCGGACGCACTCGGCGCCGCCATCTGAGCAGATTGAGCAGGGTTGCCCAACCTGCGGCATCCACTGAGCTGTCAGGCTGGGTAAGGTAGCGCCCCGGCGTGTCGACGAGTATGCCTGCGGCGGCAAAGTACCATTCACAATGAGTGCTACTGCCCATTGGTCGCCCTTGGGCAGGGTCGAGCGCCAACGGCAAGCCGGCGGCAGCCAGTAACTGCGTTTTGCCACTGCCCGGCTCGCCGATCAACAGGTACCACGGCAGATCATGGCGCCACCGTGCGTTATGCACGCCATAATGGCTGGATGTTTTCAGCAGATGCACAGCGTTTTTGAATCGAACGCTTACCTGACGGCGCTCATCCTCGACCCACTTCAACGGCTGCTGACGCGGGGGCCTTTGGCGCCTGGTAGCACTACCAGTATCCGTAAGCGCTATCACCAGCCCCCACAGTAAAAACACGATGCTGATGGTAAGCAGGCGAGCAGTCGTCCCCTGCCAGATACGATAGTCATCCACTGCCAACAGCGGCCCTAAAAACCACACGAGTGCCGCACAGGAAAGCGCCAGCAGGAGGCTCCAAACCCAAACCCTGCCCAGCACGGCGCCCATCCTCTTGAAGAATGCGCTCATTCATTGCTCCAGCGTTTACAATGGCGTACGAATCAGGTCCGACGCCGAGAATTGAAGGGGTTGCAGTGCATTCGATCGCTCCTTGCTCAGTACCCAGGCAAATCCTGTATACAGAGCCAACAAACAGCTCAGGGTGAATGCCACACACCAGGTGACGGGAATGACACGGATCCGCTTGTGCGGGTCCTTCCCCTGTATGGCAGGCAGTAGCGGCGCCTTCAGCGGTTCCCCACGTACATGCCTGATCTGGCGATACAAGGCATCACGAACAGCCTCGAGTTGTGACGCGCCCCGCTCCATGACCCGGTATTTGCCCTCGAACCCCAAAGATAGACACAGGTACAAAAGCTCCAGCATCGCCAGGTGCTTGAGGGGGTCGCGCGACAGCCGCTCCAGCAGTTGGAAAACTTTTTCGCCCCCGAAGGTTTCGTTATGAAAGCGGCTCAACAGGCTCTTTTTCGACCACTCGCTCTGCGCCCCCCACGGAGTTATCAAGACCGCCTCGTCAATCACACTGCACAACACATAACGCGCCGATATTATCTGGCTGCTTTCCACGCCGCCCTGCAAAGCGTGGTTTTCAAATTGATTGACAGCCAACGACAACCGCTCGTTGAGCGTGTCCCAACTTTCACGGCCAGAGCAGCGCCTGAGCCCTACAACCTCGGACAATACCGCCCAGGCTGCGTCGACTATAGGGTTGAGCCCAACCTGGAAGCTTTGCGTATCGAGCCTGAGGCCGGCGTAGATCATCCGATCTTCCAACTGCTCATAACGCGGCGGCGACGGGAAGTCCGTTAATGGTCCTTGGGCAGGCCCATGACTTTCCCGGTCAAGCAAGACGGTTTTTTCATCTTGAGTGCATTCACTTTCCATGGCGTTCAATTCCTGATGGCCCAGAAGTCAAGTTCAAGCCCGGTGAACTCACCTCCTACGTGGAAAGCGAAACCACCTGACTGCTCCAGTTGTGCGATATCACGAGCGCTCATATCGAGCATGAAGTAGGTCTTGCCGGCGTGAAATGGAATCTGTCGCGGCGCCACTGGCAACGACGTGACCTTGATACCGGCCAAGTGCAGGTTGACCAATTCACGTATGCGCTCAACCGGCGCGACTTTCAGGTGTGCCGGCAGACGCTGGCGCAGTTCCTGCGCCTCACACTGCGCAGTGGCCGCCAAAATGAAGGTGGCCGTACCAAGCAATTTCAACTCGCTGACTGGGCATACCAGGACGCCATATTGGCGCGGCTGCAAAGCCAACTTGATCGCCTGTTGCTCCAACACCACAGACAGCACCAAGCGCACCTGCTCCATCAGCCCACGAAAACTGGCGCCCTGATTACCGTGTTGGTAATGAACGTTCAACTGCGCACGCTTACTGTCACTGGCGAACGTTGATAACTCACCGAGCAGCGACACCAGCGCACGGAACACTGCTTCGGGCCGCACCCGGGCCTGGCTCAGGCAGTGGCGCAGCTCCAGCTCGGTACGATTGATTACTTGCAGCATCAGGAAGTCAGCGATTTGTGTGCCTGCGTTCGTGCTCTCGCCACGAATACGTGCAGCGATGGCATCGCCCCTGCTGACAAGCAGGCCGATCACCTCCTTGAGACACGACGCCACGTACCCATGCTCCTGCACGAAAATGAACGTAGGGATGAACGCTGTATCCAGGTTCACTCCCCCCTCGTCGGTGGCGTCCAGTACCTGGGCAATCTTGAGTTTGACGAAGTGCTCGTCATGCGGGTGTTCGCCCAACAGAAGACGTAAGTCGGGACGTGCGCAGTTGATCCGGCAACGCGTATCCACACCCGCATTGGCATCTCCCACTTCCACTTCGCAGCTGACGTAGCGTGCCAGCACATCACTCTGTCCTGGCTGGCGAACTTCAAGGTGACTGCCACTGGCCAACGGGAGCGCCAGGAAAACGCCTTGTCTGCCCGTGTCGGTGGGTACCTGCAACACCAGAGGTTCCATGCCGGGGCTCAACTCAAACAGGCTACCGTCCGGCAAAACGCCGCTGGCCTGGTTGACCACCAGCTTGCCCAGCTTGAGGTACTGCAAATTGAGTTCCAGCGTGAGCAAGCCCCAGGTATCACTGCCCAACAAGCGCGTCTGGGTGAGTTGTTGATGATAATAACGGTCGTTGTGCTGCAAGTGCTGTGGCCGCAACAGCATGCCTTCTTGCCAGATAACTTTCTGAGCCTGCATGTCACTGCGCCTCCAGGCCGGCGAGTGAGCCAGCAACGCGTATACCGGTCTGATCCAATACCAGATCAGCACGGTTACGTTGTTGCACGGTCAGCGGGATCAGTAGCCGCCACTGGACATTGGGCAGGTCTCGATAAGCCGCCAGCACCCCCACGAAACGACTGTCAGGTCCGATACGAAGCTTGAGCTCCAGGCGGTCCCCAGGGCGCAATTCAAGTTCGTCGCTGTTTACCCAGTCCTTGGACAGCGTCTGCTGCGCATTGCCATACAGACCGAAGAAGTCGGCATGTTCAAAAGCGACGCCCTGGCGCAGTTCAATCAACTGCACCACAACTGGCGAGGGGCGGCCATGCAGATCCGGGTTGACGAGTTCACTGGCGGTCAGCGCCATGTCTAGCTTGGTCAGCTTAGAAAAAGGCGAGGCGGCGCTGCAACCTGTCAATAGCCCGAACATGAGCAACAGCAAAGCAAGGGTGACTCGGTACATGAGCATTATCCTGGAAAATCAATATGCAGGCTGGAGATCAGGCGCACCTGCTCCTCATAGGCCTTGGCGAAGTCGCCCCCCAAAGGACGATCATTCAATCGCTCTTGCGCCACCAGACGCTGGTAATGACGCTGGTACGCACGCCAATGCCCACCATCCGAGAAAAACCCGACCGACTTGCCCGAGGACTCGAAGCATCCCAACAGATAGCTGGGCTCAAAGGCCGCACGGGCGTTGCGCAAGGTGCTTCGACAGGCGGCCAACAGTGCGACCTGATGCGCTTGCAGTTCCCGGTGAGCCTGGGTGATAGCCCGTACAGCGGGCATCTGGCCTAACGCACTTATATCCAACATCGCAGCTACCGCAGCATCGATGTCGCTACACGCTTTCAAGGGATTAAGGCCCACACCATGGCTGCCGAACGGCGCTGTATCCAACTCGTTATTCAATTCGTCACGGGTGCGCAAACTTTGTTGCAACCCTTCGATCGTCAGGCGAAATAAGCGCGCCACCTTGATCGCCAGTGCTTGCCGACCCGGTTGATCGAGCGTATTCAGGTCCAGGCCCAAGGCTGCTGCAAATTGTGGCCAGAACTCGTCATCAGTCGGCACAGTCATCGCTGCCTGTACCGTAGCAACCTCTACCGCGGGTTCTTCCCGACGAGGGAAGACCACGTGCTCCCGGTCAGCCCCGTAGCGATCCGTCCACACTTGCTGCTCATCGGCGGACTCGTTCAATGCCTCCAGATCCTGCGAAAAGGCATGCATACGGCAATCAAGGTCCAACTGATGCGAAGGGCCCAGCGAGAGGAAGGCGTCTTCAGGGATCGTTACTGCCGAGGCGGCCTGCAAGCCGCCAGCAGGTTGCGGTGGCTCCAGCAAGCGCGCACGTATCGCCAACGCTCCCAGATCGAACACTTCGCCATCACTGATCAATCGCGCGTGCCCCTTGCGCAGGCGCTCATGACTCCCTGCCACCCTGATTCCGTTGCGGCTGATATCCGTGAGGAAATAGCGGCCCTCGCGGTAGGCGACCAGTCCATGGTGGCTGGAGAGCACGCGGCTGGCGTCAGGTATTACCCAATCACATTCCGAGCCGCGGCCGATCACGCCACCACTCACGTCAAAAACTTTGCGGTCCAGGGGCACGTTCTTTTCGCTCTCGGGCGCGCAGATCTCAAACACAAGCTGCATCTTCATGACCCTCCATTCAGCGGCCACGAGTGATCGCCTGTGGGTCACCCACAGGATGGTACTCAGCGTCATCGAATACATAGTTGGCGTTACAGCCACCCAGCAAAAACAGTACAAGCACGACGATGTGCCATGGACGATCAGGCATCGGCTTTCTCCCATAGTGAAAATAAGGTGCGTCATTCAGCGTTCTTCCCTGGCATCGCCAAAGGGAATGTTCAAGCGGGCAAGACGGTAGAGCAGCGTACGCCGGGCAACCCCTAGCTCCCGTGCCGTACGGGTGCGATTACCGCGATTCTTGTGCAGGCAATCGAGCAAAAACGTGCGCTCCACTCGTTCCATGCGCTGGCGCAGGGTCGCTTCATCGGTAGCGGCTGGCGTCAGTGTCATTGGCAGCGCCAGATGCTCCGGTCGGATCACGCTGTCGTCACACAACAGCACGGCGCGCTCCACCAGGCATTTGAGCTCGCGTATGTTGCCGGGGAAGCTGTGGCTGGAAAGTTGATCAAGGGCGGTATTCGACCAATCGACAGGTGACTTTTTCAGCGCTTCGCAAACCTTGTCCGTGAAATAGCGCGCCAGTTGCTGTACATCGCCGTCTCGCTCGCGCAGGGCCGGTAGAGTGATGGGGAACTGAGCAAGCCGATAATAGAGATCCTCGCGAAAGCGCCCCTCGGCAACCATCGCCGCGAGGTCGCGATGGGTGGCAGCAATGATGCGGACATCAACCTTATGGGCTGCACTGGCGCCCAGTGGGCGAACCTCGCCCTCCTGCAATACCCGCAGCAACTTGGCTTGCAGTGACAGCGGCATATCGCCGATCTCATCCAGCAGCAACGTACCGCCATGCGCAGCGTCGAACAGCCCCGCGTGATTGCGCTCGGCGCCAGTGAACGCGCCTTTTCGGTAGCCGAACAGTTCGCTTTCAAGCAACCCTTCCGGGAACGCTGCGCAGTTCTGCACGACAAAGGCCTTGGCCTTGCGCGGCCCGGCGGCATGGATGGCACGGGCCACCACTTCCTTGCCAGTGCCGGTCTCACCGTGCAGCAGCACGGTATAAGACGTGTGCAGCACTTTACTGATCAGCCGGCACGCCTGCTCCATTGCCGCACTGGTGCCAATCAAGCCATATGTTCCAGCCAACGGTTTGTAGCATCTGCGCTTTGTGCCAACGATGGGCTGGATATCGCGCAGTGCGAGTAACTGATTCAAGGCGAAGCTGCCCAAATGCCCCAAGGATGAGGCGTAGCCTCGCAACTGGACCGACTGCTGGCGGGCGAAGACCAGCACACCGGTCATACGTTTGCATCGGCTGAGCAGCGGCACGATCAATAGCGCACGCCAGGGTATCGCCATTGCCGGGAGGAAGCGGGTGTCATACCCACTGTCTTGCACATCCTCCAGACTCAGGACAGAGCCCTGGTTCAAGGTGTCGTGCAGCAGCCCTTGGTGGGGCTGATCGGGACACGCAGGCGCAACGGAGAGCGATGGTATCTGGGCCATATTTTGAGCGGTCAGTTCAAGCCGGCCGGTCACTTCGTCCAGCAGATACAATTGGCTGAGCTCACACTGGCTCAGCCGTGCCGCCCCGGTAACGCATCCTTCAAGTAACGAATGTTCATCGCGCTCGACCCCCAAGCGTGTGAAACAGGCAGACAGCGCGTCGACATAAACCAGCGGGTCGGCCTCTTTACCAAGCAGGTTATCGGTCATGGGCTGCACTCGTCGAAACACGCCAGGGCCAGCACTGTGTCGGTCTTGCCGACAGCGCGCCGATCAGTTGTTGCAGGTCCGCATTAGTCATGGTCATTAATCCCTGATGAATTGTGGGTCAGCGTGACCACGCCATCGGCCTGTTCATGCGCCAGCCAAGTGGTCCAGCCCAGGCGGCAAACTGTGTTCTCACCAATATGCAAGGCCTTGATCTGGCCCTGCGCCAACATCAGGCTCAGGTCGTAGTCCAAGGGGTCCCGCAGGGTCAGGCGCACCAGCGAACGCAGTGGTTGGTAGGCACTTCCGGTGGGCAGGAAATCGTGGAAACGCTCCCAGCACAGCGCCCGGACATGCACCCTGAACTTGCCACTGCGGTCAGCGATGCGGTGCCCCAGAACCAGGTCATCGCCAAGAGCACTATTGGCCCGCCCCAGATGATTGCGCTGCGTCTGGCAGACCTCGACCGTACGTGCAACCCATTGCTCTAGAAACAACGCCTCGTGCATGAAGTAGTAACGCAGGACCGACTCGATCAACGCCGCCGAATGCACCCGTAAACTCAGCAAGCCAAGGTAAGGCAGCAAGCGCTTGCAATCGACTTGGCAAACGCCCCGTATCGCAGCTGCGCCCAGCCCTATCAAGGCAAACATCTGCTCGGAAAACCTATCGTTGGCACCTGCCCGGAAACACGCCCGATAGCGGTACTTGCGCCAGATCGGCAGCATCAGCCGGTGCAGCCGATGGTGGAACAGGTCGAGTAAATCCCGAGTCGGGTTGCCACCCGAGCGCTCGGCGAATGCCTGCTCACCATAAAACGCGGGCAGTGGTGACCCCGCACCGAATAACCCCAACACATTCAGACGCAGGCGTGCGCGCAATTGGCCCTGTTCCATAAAGAACTCCACCCGGTCAATATCGTGCGCGGCAAACCCGAGACCAGGGTTGGCCTGGAATTCCAACTGGTCGTACAGCGCGTCGTCATCTAAAAGCGGATGGGCCTCGCGCAAATGCTCGATAACCTGCAGAACCGCCTGAAACAACGTGAACTCACGGATAACGCGACAAAGTTGAGTCAGAGCTGGGGTTGCTGTCCCATCTGGGATGGCCATAGATACACGTCTCCTTGTGTGCTGATGACCCGCAACTCGTGATACGAATTGAGGCTGGCATAAAGCGCAAAAAACTCATTTAGAACGCAAGCGAATACAAACAGGTCGCCCTGGCCAACAAAGCCCTGGGAATCGACCGTCAGATCGATCCGCACGCCTCGGATGGGCAGCCCGCGGTGCAGGCGATCCACTGGCTCTTGGCGGATGGAGAGCAAGGCGCCCAGTCTTTTCTGGCTGACCTTCAGCGCCTGGCGATCGTAATAACGCGACAAATCGTAGGACTCCAGAATCACTTTCAAGGCATTGATATCGGTCAACGACAAATAGTTGAGCGACATGTTGCTGATGAGCTTCCACAGATAGTCTTGGTCCAGTGGTGGTGCGAAGCTCGCCGTTGGCGCGGTGATGTTGCGGAACGTCAACGACTCCGGCGTCTGCTCACCGGGCAGATTGATATCACCCGCACGCAGTTGGCGCGGCAGGTTGCAATTAGTACAGGTCAGTTCGACCGACAAGGTCTCATGGCCCCGTTCGCGGCGGTTGCCAAACCCCATCCAGGTATCGAGCCCGGCATGTTGAACCGACGAGCGTTGGCGAATGCTGTAGCTGGGCGGTGCCGCCAGGGGCTCAGTGTCGCAGTCATGCTCAAACGACTCGAACGGCACGTAGGTTTGATAGCCCAAGCCACCGGGGCGCCACCCAGTGACCTGATCCACGGAAAAGACGCTGGCATTACCCGACGTATATTCCCCGGGCACCAAGAGGTACTCATCCTGCTTTCCATCCAGGCGAATAGGAATCGCATCCTGCTTGAACAGGTTGACGATAGGCGTGCAATACAACTTTATGTTGTCCAGGGTGGGACGCTGAGGTTCACGGCCGTAAGTGCGATGTTCAAAGCGCATTACCATGCCATGCGCCTGCCGGAGCAGCTCGTGAGACAGCGTGTGCAGCACACTCAGACCTTCAACGTCGACAAACAGGTACTTCTCGGGAAAAGCAAAGTACTCCTGCAGGTGTCGATAACCCCCCAGGGCATTCTGCGGATAAGGAATCAACGCCTGCTCCTTGGAGAATCCCACCGGCCGAACCTGGTCAGCAGCAAGCCGTAGCATCACGGGCATGCCATCGCTGGCGATGATCGGCATACCGTCGTGATCCAGTAACAGCAGGCAGATCCCATCGAGATGACGCAACAGGTTCAGATACAGGCCCTGACTGACATAAGGATCTCCGGCCAGGTGCAAGCGCAGTGAATCAAATGCCAACTCGCTGAAGTTACCTGCGACACTCATGCTCAGGTGCAAATCCAGACGGGCCCCTTCGCCCTGGCTCCGGTATTCCAGGCCACTGAGTTGCAGGGGCATGACATCGGTGGCGTAGCATGTACGGAACCGGCAACGCTCGCCGTGGATGGTGGCGCTTTCCACGGCGGTGTCCCGACCCACTCGAACACCGGGACCAGCGCGTTTCAACGGATCGAATTGCAGGATGCTGAAGGCCGGTATCGGCCGCATGTAATGAGGCCAGAGCAAGTGCATCAACGAATGCGTCAACTCCGGCAGTTCGTCATCCAGCTTCTGGCGCAGGCGCGCGGTCAAAAAGGCAAAACCCTCCAGCAAGCGTTCGACATCCGGGTCCTGACCAGCCTCGACGAGAAACGGCGCCAGGGCGGGATTGCGCTCTGAAAAACGCCTGCCCAGTTGGCGCAGGGCACTGAGTTCGCTTTGAAAATATCGGTCAAGCGTCATCGGTAAAAACCTCAACCCGCCCGGCATCCGTGAGGCGGGCGTGGAACACCACGGGCTGCAGGATGCCGTCAATGGCCCGCTCAGCCTCGATGGCAAACGCCAACTCCAGGGATTCACGCGCCCCCGGCAACAGCCTGACACGTGCATTCGTCAACCGCGGTTCATAGGCCTGGATAAAGCGCTCGATATGTAGACGCGACTGGCTCAAGGACTCATGCAAGCTAAGCCGCATGTCATTGAGGTCCGGCAGCCCATAATCAGGCAATGTCTTGACACTGCCCGCGCGAGTGCTGAGCATTTTCCCCAGATGGGCAGCAATGGATGCCGCCCCGCCCTCCGGGGGCGACGCACCGCATTCGAGGCGTTCGAAAAGGCTGCCGTGCTCTGGCATGCCGTAGCCTCTGCTCATTCTTTATCCAGCTTACCGACCAGGGACAAAGTGAAATCTGCCCCCATGTACTTGAAATGCGGGCGCACAGTCAGATTGACCCGGTACCAGCCAGGTTCGCCATCGACATCACTGACGACAATGCGTGCAGCTCGCAACGGGCGCCGCCCACGTACCTCGGCACTAGGATTTTCCTGGTCCGCCACGTACTGGCGAATCCACTTGTTGAGTTCCAGCTCCAGGTCTGTGCGCTCTTTCCATGCGCCCAACTGCTCGCGCTGCAGCACTTTGAGGTAGTGCGCCAAGCGGTTGACTACCATCATGTAAGGCAATTGGGTGCCCAGGCGGTAATTCAGCTCTGCGGCCCTGCCCTCCTCACTGATACCAAAGGATTTTGGCTTCTGCACGGAGCTGGCGGAAAAGAACGCCGCGTTATCGCTGCCTTTGCGCATGGTCAAGGCGATGAAACCTTCTTGTGCCAACTCGTATTCGCGTCGGTCCGATACCAGCACCTCGGTAGGGATTTTGGTTTCGATCTCGCCCATGCTCTGGAAGTGATGCAGCGGGAGGTCCTCGACCGCTCCGCCGCTTTGCGGGCCGATAATGTTCGGGCACCAGCGAAATCGCGCAAAGCTGTCGGTCAGGCGGGTGGCAAAGGCATACGCGGTATTGCCCCACAAGTAATGCTCGTGGCTATTAACCACATTCTCCTGGTAGGCAAAGGTCTTGACTGGATACTCAAGGGGGTCATACGGGGTACGCAACAGAAAGCGCGGTACGGTAAGGCCCATATAACGGGCGTCTTCGCTCTGCCGGAAACTTTGCCACTTGGCAAATTGCGGACCTTCGAAATGATCTCGCAGATCCTTCAGGTCCGGCAGCCCGGTGAAACTTTCCAAACCGAAGAACCCGGGCCCGGCAGCGGCGATAAAAGGCGCATGGGCCATGCTGGCGACGCTGGATGCGTACTGCATCAGCTTCACATCAGGTGCGTTGGGCGAGAGAAAGTAGTTGGCAATGATTGCGCCCACCGGCTGTCCGCCGAACTGGCCGTATTCAGCACTGTAGACATGTTTGTAAAGCCCGGACTGGGTGATCTCCGATGAGTCTTCGAAGTCGTCCAGGAGGTCCTGGCGCGAGACATTCAAGAGCTCGATCTTGATGTTTTCGCGAAAATTGGTGCGCTCGACCAGCAACTGCAAGCCTCGCCATGAAGCCTCCAGTGCCTGGAAGTCCGGATGGTGCAGGATTTCATCCATTTGCTGGCTGAGCTTGGTATCGATCTCGGCAATCATGCGGTCGACCAGGTGTTTCTTTACCGGCTCATCACAGTTATGTGGCTTCACCAGCTCTGCAATGAACGCCGACACGCCGCGCTTGGCGATGCCGTAAGCCTCGTCGTCGGCACTGAGCAAGGTCTGGGCAATGATGTTATCGAGGATGCTGCAGGTTTCGGTGGTTTGTACGAGTTTCGAGCTGTGTTCAATCGTGTTCATGGTGTCAGTGTCCCTTTACTGAAACGGCAATGCTTGAGGGCTGTCCAGCCCCAGTTCGGCCAGGACTCGAGCGCGGGAGTCGTCATTGGCCAATGCCTGCTCGATAGCCTTGCGAAAGTTCGGCGTGTTCCCCAGCGGCCCCTTGAGCGCCACCAGGGCTTCACGCAATGCCATCAGCTTTTGCAACGCCGGGATCTGCTCGACCAGGTTTGCGGGGTTGAAGTCCCTCATGACGTTGATCTGCACCTGGATCGGCAACTCCTCCACATCAGCGGTATCCTGCAGGCGATTGGGTACGCTCAGCGTCAGGCTCAAGGCTTGCTTGGCCAACACCTCGTCAAAGGTGTGCTTGTCGATACCGATGGGCTTGCGATCCTCGAGTTTGCGTGGGTCCGCACGCTGGGAAAAATCTCCCAGCACCAGCAGCTTCAACGGCAGCTCGACTTCTTCCTGGGCCCCACCGACAGCGGGTTTGAAAGTAATATTGATACGTTCCTTGGGGGCTACCGAACCGTCTTTGGCCATGGTGCTTTTCCTTTTTGATGAGGCGCTATTCAAGTACTGCTTCAAGATCGAAATGGCACAACCTGCGATGCAGTGCGTCTTTGCAGTCGCATATGGGCTGGGTTTGTGGCAACAGCTCATAGCAGCGATACAGAAGCTTGCCGACTTGCAAGGTCAGCGCCGGCTCCCAACTTTCCAGGCCTGTGCGCTGTAATTGAAGGTCGAGTTCTTCCAGCTGAAGCCTGGCCAGCTCATGCTTGCCAGCCGCCACGCACAACCTGGCCAGCGCCAGGCGCCAATGAAAGCGCGCTCGATCACCGCACGCCGCCTGCAGCCCTTGCTTGAGTACGGCCACTGCTGCCTTGAGGCCGTCCTTTCGCAGGCAAGGCATCACCGCTTGCAATGTGGTCTCCCAGGGCTGCGTGTGACTGTCGGCGACAACATGGGAGGGCTCGGGCTTGTGCACGTGACGCATCACATGCAGCGCGATCCACTCACCTGTCGCAGGGTCGGCAAAGGGGGTGCCGTCGTTGAACCGATATTCAGGCAGGTGCGGCAGGCGCTGCAGCAGCAGAGCCAAATGCATCTCCAGTTCAGTCATGGCCAGGTTTGCATGCAAGGCGTCCAGGCACTCCCAGACCATGCGCAAACCATCCAACCAGAACAACGCACCCGCCAGGCTTACCTCAAGCTCAGGCAACAGATCGGCGTAATGGCCTTGGCTGAGACGTTCTTGATAGCGCTTGCGCTTGTCCGCGACCAACGGGCGCAACGCCGTTACTCGCTCACTGTTGGCGTCGGGATAATTGACGAGCATCAACCACGCCAAGGTTCGACCCAGGCGCAAGGCACGCAGGTCGGTTGCGTTCTGGCGCAACCACCAGGCACATAACGGGCGGGCCTGCTCCTGTAAAGTGCGCAGCAGTCTGTGCGCGTCTTTTTCGTTATTGATCGGTTGCCCGGGACTCAGCAACTGGGTCGTCTGCTTGACCTGGGCAATGACGGTCGCTACACCGCCAGGTTCGGACACACCCTGCGCCAAGCGCTCCGACAACTGCCGGCGAATCGGCAGCAGCAAAGGTGCATCGCTTCCAAGTTGTTCTCCCCATAGCTGGTCGAGACATGCCAGGTGTTCCAACAGGGCCTGGAATAACGGCCGTTGATCGCTGAGCGACGGGTTGAGTGCAAATGCTTGCTCAAGGCGCGACACCAGCCAGCCAAACGCCGCAGCGCGGGTTCGTAGCTTGCCAGGGTAAACCTGCTCCCAATGGAGTTCACACAGGTCACGCAGCAAACCGAGACCGGCCAGCAATCCAGCAAATGAATCACGTTGATACAGGGCCCAGACCAACCAGACGGCGACGCGTAGATCCTTGGAGTGATCACGCAGCAAATGCTCGCTGATTTCGCTGACCTTCTGCCAATCCGGCTGGCCCGCAACATGGATAGACTGGGCTTTGCCAAGCTCGGCCTCCAGCGCTTCAAACTCGCTCGAAAAACGCACGTCACTACCAACAAAACTGCTTGAGCAACATGCTGTCCGTGCAAGCTTGCGGTAATGAACATAAAGTTCTTCTGAATAAGCCATTTTGAGTTGCACACATCCGTCCGAGGTAAATAGGAGGACTTAACGCCATTGTCGAAACGCCCTTGAACTTCCATTAAAAACTCATCGAAGTGAGTGAACCTTAGCCACGACAAAAACAATCAGCAAGTAACGGAACGGAACTTAAGAAACGTCCTACACACCCAACAAATAAAGGAATGCGCAACTATTTGCGCACCTCTTCATCGAAAAATCCACGCTTTATCTCCGACAGCCGCGCATTTACAACTTATAGGGCATGAGCAACTAAGTGCGCGCAGGCGTGAAACTAATAGCGCTGAAATCCACCTACCGCTCGACAATAAGCTCTCAACAAACGAACACAGAGCCGCCTTGGTCTTTATTTCATTGGTTTTCATACTTTCAGGCACGCTTCTTGTTATAGGCCTCTGCCCCTTCAGCGCTTTTGCTGTTCGGCAATACCTACTCAATCAGGCAAGGAAACCCGTCATGCCAACACCCGCGTATCTCTCCATCACCGGTGTCAAACAAGGTTTGATTACGGCAGGCACATTTACTCAGGACTCGGTAGGCAGCATTTATCAGGAAGGTCATGAGGACCAGATACTGGTACAAGCATTTGCTCACCAGGTGATCATTCCTCGCGACCCGCAATCCGGCCAGCCAACCGGTCAGCGCGTGCACAAACCGCTGATGATCAGCAAGGTTTTCGATAAATCCTCACCCTTGTTGTTCAGCGCCCTGACTACCGGCGAAGAAGTGTCCTGCCGGCTGGAATGGCTGCGCAACTCTTCCTCCGGGACCCTGGAGCACTACTTCACCATTGAACTGGAAGGCGCGACCATCGTGGACATCCAATCGCGCATGCCCAACTGCCAGGACCCCGACAACGCCCACTTCACCCATCTGGAGGACGTGCACTTCAGCTATCGCAAGATCATCTGGACTCACGAGGTCGCCGGGACGTCCGGTTCGGACGACTGGCGCAGTCCAGTGGCCGGCGGCTAAGCAGGGCGATAGGGCCCCGCTAACGAGGTGCCGAGTAATGGGGCAAGAGCGTTTTGCTTGATTTGCCGCTTTTGCAAAGTGAGCCGCCGTCATTGCGGAACCCTAGGTGGCCGTTACCTGAGTAACGGATATGTACGCGGTCTGATCTGACATCTGGTCGGCTATCAGGCCGCCTTCGCGAGCAAGCACGCAGTTTTGTTATCCTGGCGCTCCCGCCCACACGGATGCGCGCGTATGCACATCGACCCGGCCTTCATCCTTCACCAGACCGAGCACTGGCAGCTCAACCACCACCTGGCGTCGAAGCTGCCGGGCTACCTGATGCTTGGTGCCAAGGTACCGGTTGACTCCCTCGCTGACATGCCAGAAGCCGCACTGGCCGAAATGGGCCGTTTGCTCGCCAACATCCAACGAGTGATGCAAGCCCAGCTCCAGCCGAAGTGGCTATATATCAGCCGCTACGGACATATGCCGGGTTTCCCGCTGCACTTTCACTTCATTCCTGTCTATGACTGGGTGGAGCGAGCGTTCTGGCAGGACGAACGCTACCGCTCGCTGTACGCTTTCGGTACGCCGCCCCTCGAACCCCTGACCGATGGCGCTGAACTGACCCTGTTTGTATGGCGAGAGTTTGGCGAGAGCCTAACCCCGCCGCAGGTTCAAGGGCCAGGGGTGGCGCAGGTGATCGAGCAATTGCGCGCTGCATTCAAGCGGGACTCATAACCCGCAGCCGCTTCACCATCGGCACACACGCCAGCACCAACCCGGACGGAGAGCGATACACCGCCTGCTCATCGCCTACATACCCGCACGCGCTATAAAAACTTACCGCGTTCAAGGTCGCATCCAGCACAACCTGTTCAATCGCTTGCTGGCGTGCCACGCCTTCCAGATGAGCAAGCATTGCCTTGCCAAGGCCTTGCCCCATGTAAGCGGGCAATACAAACAAGGCCCCTATTTCACCGTCGGCAAGATCGAGCATACCGGTGGCGACAGGCTCGTCATTCAGCCAGCCCATGTAAAACTGTTTTTCCATCAACACGCTGTAGCCATCGCTGGCGTGACCTCGGGTCCAGAGCGCCATTTGCTCAGCGCTGTAGGCGCCAATGCATTGGCCGCGAATGGCCTCGCGTCGAATCTCGAACGCACGCTCGGCGTCATCCGGCGTGGCACGTTTTATCTCCAGCATCGCAAGCTCCTTCCATGACCTCAAACTGCCACTAGCCCATTTGTGCTAATCGACCCCACCCCACGGCGGCGCTATATTCCGCGGCACTTCCAACGTTCTCATCCACACCGCGCACTCAGTGCGCGCGGGTTCTTTGCGCGTTGGAAAAACCAAAACAACCCCAAGGAAGAAGCACCATGAAACTCCACTCCCCTGTCACTCGTCTTGCCCTGCTGGGCGCCTTGATCATCGGCGTCGCCGGTTGCAGCAATATCAAGCCCACCGAAGATCATCTCAAGAAGCTCTCGGAAACCAATCTGGGCGAGCCGGTAAAACGTATTTCCAATGTGCGCAGCGACTCCATGACCACCTACTACGTCGCTAACACAGCCTCCGGCGAGTACAACTGCTCCGTGCCCAGCGGTGCGAGCGGCGGCGCGTTCGCGATTGCCAGCTTCGGCCTGATGAAGCCCGCGGCCTACTGCATGCCCAAGGGCGCCAAAGGCAATGGGTTGACGCCGTTCATGCAGTAATTTTTTCCTGACTGAGCTCACGCAGGGTGCCGCGCAGCTCCGCAGGGCGTACCGGTTTGGAGAGGATAGCGATCTGCCGATCATGCAACGCGGCCTGGATTTTCTCCACATCGTGCCCGGTGAGGATCAGCGCTGGCACCGCCCAGCCGCGTTGTTCGCGTAGCTGGTCGATGCATTCAATGCCGGTGGCATGGTTGCCCAGATCGTAGTCGGCAACGATGATGTCGCAGTCGCTGACCAAGCCCTGCCCCGTGGACTCGGCCTGCACCTCGCACCCCCAGCGCTCGAGCAAAGCTTGGGTGGCGAGCAGCACGTTGTAGTCATCCTCCACCAGGCACACTTTCAGACCGCTGAGCAGACCGGCCTGGCGAGCATCGTCACGCACTGCCGGTCGACGCGGCGCGGTGGCCAGGGCCAGGCCATGCAGACTCACTGAGGTGCCATGGCCCACCCGCGAACGCAGGCTCACCTGCAACCCCATCAACTGCCCCAGGCGCTTGACGATGGACAGCCCAAGGCCCACGCCTTCAACGTCCTTGTCACGCAGTTGGCGCACGCGATAAAACTCTTCGAAGACCTTTGACAGATGCTCCCTGGCAATGCCCCGCCCCTGGTCGTGCACCTCCACCACCAAGCCGTTATCGCGAACACGCACACCGATCAGCACTGGTCGTTGCGCGCCGTATTTGAAGCAATTGGAGAGCAGGTTCTGCACCATCGTTGCCAACATGGCCGGGTCGACCAGCACCCAGTGAGCGCAGGCGCGCAAGCGCAACTGCACTCCAGCCCAACGCGCAGCCTCGGCGTTCTGGCGCACCAGGTCGGCGAGAAAGTCACCCAGGTGAATCACTTGGTATTTGGGCAACAGGCGTCCGTTGTCGAGGGTGTAAAGGTCGAGAATCGAACGAAACAATTGCGACACGTTAAGCAAAGAGCGGTCGATATTGTCCACCAGGCGCTGTTCGTCCTCCCCCAAGCGGGCTTCGCGCAAGCAGGCGGTGAACAGGCCGATGGAGTGGATCGGCTGGCGCAGGTCATGGCTGGCCTGGGCAAGAAAGCGCGACTTTTCCAGGTTGGCGGCGATGGCTTGCTCGGAAGCCTTGCGTGTGCGCTCCAACAGGATATGGGCGTACACCGGGATCACTGTGCTGGTGATCATCAGCATCAGCATCATGAAGGGTTGCGCCTGCCACAGCGGCGTGAGTTGGTACACGATCAACAGCGCCAGCAACGCCAGCCCCGTCGCGATTGCCAGGTAGCGCGAACCGTAGCGCATGCCGTTGCCCAGGTTCACCCAGACCATCACCGCATACAGCGGCAATGCCGCCTCACCGCCCATCACCAGGCCGAACGAAGTGCCCGTGTAGTCGTGGATCATGCCGAAGATCCGCCGCGCCGGATAATGCCCGGGCCAGCGTGCGATCACCTGGCGCAACACGATGGATGCCAGCAGGAACAGCAAGATATACAGGATCACCGGCAGATAGGTGTCCAACGACTGCCCAGGCAAAAAGCCCAGCACGCCGATGTAAACGATAGCGATGCTGGCCACTACGATGCGCAGATTAGCCTGATCGAGTTCGGAGTTAGTCTCGGGGCTCATCGTCATATCCTTGACCTATCATCTGTAGGAGCGAGCTTGCTCGCGAAAAACGTCAACGATAACGCGTTTGACCTGGGAATACGCGGTGCCGGTGCGTGCTTCGCGAGCAAGCTCGCTCCTACACCGAGGGTAAATAAAGTAGCATGCCTCGACACAACCTGGCCCCAGGAAGGAGCTCACCATGACCGGCCGGATCATCATCGCCGACGACCACCCCATGTTTCGCGAAGGCATGGCGCGCACCGTGCAACGCTTGCTGCCCGACGCCCAGGTGCAAGAGGCCGGCGACCTGGCCACGGTGAATACGTTGCTGCGCGAGGCGGGCGAGGTCGATACCCTGATCCTCGATTTGCGCTTTCCCGGCCTGACCTGCATCAGCCAACTGGCCGAACTGCGCCAGCAACTGCGACGCACCACCTTGGTGGTGGTGTCGATGGTCGACGACCCTGCGCTGATCGAACAAGTCATGGCCTTGGGCGTCGACGGTTTTATCGGCAAGAACATCGCCCCGGATGAGATCGGCCAGGCGCTGCTGGCGATACGCGCCGGCGAAGTGCTGGTCAAGTTCGCGCCGTCGGGCCTGCTGCCGCTGGACACTCATACCCTTACCACCCGCCAGCAGGAAGTGTTGCGCCTGATTGCCCAGGGCAAGACCAACAAGGAAATCGCCAAGGCCCTGGATATCTCGCCGTTTACCGTGCGCATTCATGTGTCGTCCCTGCTGCGCAGTCTGAAGGTACCGTCGCGGGCGGCGGCGGCGGTGAAGTACTCCGGAGAGCTCTAAGCTGTTTGTAGGAGCGAGCTTACTCGCGAGAAAACCACAGGCGCCGCGTTGACTCAGAAAACACGCGTTAGCGTTGACGTTTTTCGCGAGCAAGCTAGCTCCTACAGCCCCCTCTGCATCCGATATTTATGCTCAATTCCCAACTTAATAATATTTTATTAATCACCGCCCGCCCCCTAACTTGACGTCATGCCCAAGCTGAATCCAACTGCATTACGCAAGGACAGACACATGACTCAAGCAATAACAAAAATAGACACGCTGGTGGTGGGCGCAGGTCAGGCTGGCGTGGCCATGAGCGAGCATTTGAGCAAGCAAGGCGTGCCGCACCTGGTGCTGGAGCGCAGCCGTATCGCCGAACGCTGGCGCACCGGGCGCTGGGACTCGTTGGTCGCCAACGGCCCGGCCTGGCATGACCGCTTCCCCGGTCTGGAATTCGACGACGTCCCTGCCGATGGCTTCGCGCCAAAAGAGCGTGTCGCCGATTACTTTGAAGCCTACGCACGCAAATTCAATGCGCCGATCCGCACTGGCGTGGACGTGACGTCAGTGGTACGTAACATCGGCCGCCCCGGCTTCACCGTGCACACCAGTGAAGGTGTGATCGAAGCCAACCGCGTGGTCGCCGCCACCGGGCCATTCCAGAAGCCCGTGATTCCAGGCATAGCGCCGACAGGCACGGCTCTGCACCAGATCCATTCCGCCGACTATCGCAACCCTGGGCAACTGCCGGCGGGCGCCGTATTAGTGGTGGGCGCCGGTTCTTCCGGCGTACAAATCGCCGATGAACTGCAGCGCGCCGGTCGCCAGGTCTACCTGTCGGTAGGCGCCCATGACCGACCGCCCCGCGCCTATCGCAACCGGGATTTCTGCTGGTGGCTGGGGGTTTTGGGCGAGTGGGACCAGGCGGCGATGAAACCTGGCCGTGAACACGTGACCATTGCTGTGAGCGGCGCCCACGGCGGCAAGACCATCGACTTCCGTGAACTGGCCCAGCAAGGCATGACCCTGGTTGGCCTGACCCAAGCCTTCGACGGCACAGTGGCGACGTTCCAACCCAACCTGGTGGAAAACCTGGCACGCGGGGATGAGAACTACCTGGCCCTGCTGGACGCGGCCGACGCGTATGTCGAACGCAATGGTCTCGACCTGCCCCAGGAGCCCGAAGCACGTCGCGTGTTTCCCGACGCTGAATGCATCAAGCAGCCAATCCTGACGCTGGACCTGGCCGAAGCGGGCATCACCTCGATCATCTGGGCCACCGGGTTTGTCGTGGACTACAGCTGGCTACAGGTGGACGCTTTCGACGCCGCCGGCAAGCCGCAACACCAACGTGGTGTATCCAGCGAAGCCGGCATCTACTTCCTCGGTTTGCCATGGCAATCGCGGCGTGGCTCGTCGTTTATCTGGGGGGTGTGGCACGACGCCAAATACGTAGCCGACCATATCGCTATCCAGCGTCAGTACCTCGAGTACCGCGAAGCTGCGCCGGTTGCCCGCCAGACCCCTGTCAGCGCCTGATCACTTTTTCCTGGAGTTTTTTGATGCCTACTCACACTCGCATCCGCATGTTCAACACCAAAGAAACCTATCCCAACCAGAGCCTGGATAACGACCTGTGCCAGGCCGTGCGCGCCGGCAACACCGTGTATGTACGCGGCCAGGTGGGCACTGATTTCGATGGCAACCTGGTGGGCCTCGGCGACCCTCGGGCCCAGGCCGAGCAGGCGATGAAAAACGTCAAGCAACTGCTCGAAGAAGCCGGCAGCGACCTCAGCCACATCGTCAAAACCACCACCTACTTGATCGACCCACGCTACCGCGAGCCGGTGTATCAGGAAGTGGGCAAGTGGCTCAAGGGCGTATTCCCGATTTCCACCGGGCTGGTGGTCTCGGCCCTGGGCCAGCCGCAGTGGCTGATGGAAATCGATGTGATCGCGGTTATCCCAGAGTAAGGAGGCTAGCCATGACCTTTTCAATCGTTGGCCGCTGCGCGGAAACCGGCCAGTTGGGCGTTGCCATCAGCTCATCAAGTATCGCCGTAGGCGCTCGCTGCCCATGGCTGCGGCCCGGCGTGGGCGCGGTATCGACCCAGAACATCACCTTGCCGGCCCTCGGCCCAGATGTGCTCGACGGGCTGGAACAGGGCCTGGCCCCAACCGATGCCGTGGACAAAGCACTCACCCGCAACGGCTACAGCCAGTATCGGCAACTGACGGCGATAGACCACCTGGGCCGCAGCGTGCATTTCAGCGGCAGCCAGACCCTGGGTACCCATCACGCGGTATCGGGCGAGCAATGCGTGGCGGCGGGCAATATGCTCGCCGACCGTGAAGTCATCACCGCGATGGTCTCGGCCTTTGAACAGGGCGAAGGCCAGCTCGCAGACCGGTTGCTGGCAGCGATGCATGCCGCCATCGCCGCCGGTGGCGAAGCCGGCCCGGTGCATTCCGCCGCGCTGGTGGTGGTGGGCGAGTTGACTTGGCCGATCATCAACTTGCGCGTGGATTGGGCCGACGAAGCGCCGATTGGCGAATTGCAAAAACTCTGGGACGCCTACCGCCCACAGGTACAGGACTATATCGATCGCGCCCTCGCCCCCGACCGCTCCCCCGGCTACGGCGTGGCCGGAGACGAGCGATGAGCCGCAGCCGCGACCTGCTGGAAACGCTGGTGGGCTTCGACACCACCAGCCGTGAGTCCAACCTTCAGTTGATCGAGTTTGTGCGCGATTACCTGGCCGGGTTTGGTATCGCCAGCGAGTTGGTCTACAACGCGCAACGCACCAAGGCCAACCTGTTTGCCAGCGTCGGCCCGGTTGAGCTGCCAGGTATCGTGCTGTCGGGGCATACCGACGTGGTGCCAGTGGATGGGCAACCCTGGACCCTGCCGCCGTTCACGTTGACCGAGCGTGACGGCAAGTTGTTCGGGCGCGGCACTGCCGACATGAAGGGGTATATCGCATGCGTGCTGGCGTTGGTACCCGAACTGGTCAAAACACCGTTGCGCCTGCCGGTGCATATCGCCCTGTCCTACGATGAAGAAGTCGGATGCCTGGGCGTACGCTCATTGCTCGCTGCTCTGGAACAGCGCCCGGTGAAACCCATGCTGTGCATCATCGGCGAACCGACCGAACTCAAACCGGTGTTGGGTCATAAGGGAAAGTTGGCGATGCGCTGCGACATACAGGGTCAAGCATGTCATTCGGCGTATGCGCCCTCGGGGGTGAATGCGATCGAACATGCCGCCGATCTGATCTGCGAACTCGGGCGTATCGGCCAGCGCTTGCGTTCGCACCAGGACCCACGTTTCAACCCACCTTTCAGCACGGTACAGACCGGCCTGATCAGTGGCGGCAAGGCATTGAACATCGTCCCGGCCGATTGTCGCTTTGACTTTGAAGTACGCGCCCTGCCCGCCTCGGACCCCGCTGAAGTCGCTCAAGAACTGCAAGCGTACGCCATGCAGCAGGTACTGCCGCGTATGCAGGCGGTCAGCAAGCAGAGCTCCATTCGGTTCACAGAGCTGTCGGCCTACCCGGGGCTGGTCACGGATGAGCACAGCCAGGCGGCGCAGCTGATTGCGGCGTTTTGCGGCTCGCAAGCGTTCGGCACCGTAGCGTTTGGCACCGAAGGCGGGCTGTTTGATGCGGCGGGCATTCCCACCGTGGTATGCGGGCCCGGGAGCATGGAGCAGGGGCATAAGCCGGATGAGTTTGTGAGCGTAGCGCAGTTGGCGGGATGTGATGCCATGTTGGGGCGCATGCTGGACTCGATCCGCTGAGCCAAACACTGCTTCCACAGACAATGCAAATGGATCGTGTTGGATCAGGCAGATAGGGGTCGGCTGGGGGCCATCATCGCAGGCAAGCCAGCTCCCACAAAAGGCCAGCCTCCAGTCAGACCAGCTCCCGAGCAAGAAACGGCGCAGTCCGGCTGGTCTTGCTCTTGGCCACTTTCTGCGGCGCCCCACACGCCACGACTCTCCCGCCCAAGTCCCCTGCTCCCGGCCCGATATCAATCACCCAGTCACTTTGGGCCACCACGCGCATTTCATGCTCCACCACAACCACCGTATGCCCCGCATCCACCAGCTGGTTCAGTTGGCTGAGCAAACGATCGACATCCCTGGGGTGCAACCCGGTGGTCGGCTCGTCCAGCACATACAAGGTGGCGCCCCGGGCATTGCGTTGCAACTCGGTAGCGAGCTTGATGCGCTGTGCCTCACCGCCCGACAACTCGGTGGCCGGCTGCCCGAGGCGCAGATAACCCAGGCCGATATCGCGCAGCACGACTAACGAACGCAGGATGCCCGGCTGCTCGGCAAACACCTGCACCGCTTGCTCCACTGTCAACCCCAGCACCTGGGCGATGTTCAAGCCCTGCCATTTGATCGCCAGAGTGTCGGGGTTATAGCGCGCGCCGTGACAGGTCGGGCATGGCGCGTACACGCTGGGCATGAACAGCAATTCAACGCTGACAAAACCTTCACCCTCACAGTTCGGGCAACGGCCCTTGGCGACGTTGAAGGAGAACTGCCCGGCATCGTAATTGCGTTTCTTGGCCGCTGGCGTGGCGGCAAACAGTTTGCGCACGTTGTCGAACAGCCCGGTGTAGGTCGCCAGGTTGGAACGCGGCGTGCGGCCGATGGGCTTCTGGTCCACCTGCACCAGGCGCTGAATGTGCTCGAGCCCGGCGCTGATGCGCCCGCCACTGGCTTGCGGTGCAGCATCTTCCAGGCTCGGTTCGTCGTCGCTTTCCAGCACACGCCCCAGGCCCGTGCCCACCAATTCCAGCAGCGCCTGGCTGACCAGGCTGGATTTGCCCGAGCCGGAAATCCCCGTCACCGCGGTGAAACAGCCCAGCGGGAAATCCACGTTCAAATCTTTCAGGTTATTTCGCGTCACGCCTTTGAGCTTCAGCCAACCGGCCGGCTCGCGGCTTGGCACATTGGCCGGGCGAGGTGAGGCAAACAGGTATTCGCGGGTCTGCGAGGCCTCGACATCCGCCAACCCTGCGGGCGGCCCGCTGTACAGCACTTGCCCGCCATGTTCGCCGGCAGCCGGGCCCACGTCGATCAGCCAGTCGGCGCGGCGCATGGTTTCCAGGTCATGTTCCACCACAAACAGCGAATTGCCCGCGGCCTTCAAACGATCAAGCGCGGTGAACAATGCTTCGCCATCCGCCGGGTGCAGGCCCGCCGAAGGCTCATCGAGCACATAAATAACACCGAACAACTGCGAGCCCAATTGGGTAGCCAGGCGCAGACGCTGCAGTTCCCCGGACGACAGGGTCGGCGTGCTGCGCTCCAGGGACAGATAGCCCAGGCCCAGTTCGATCAAGGTGTTGACCCGTTCGAGCAGGTCCTGGGCGATGCGCTGGGCCGCCAGGCGTTTTTCCACCGACAGCTTCATCGTGTCGTGCCCCGCGGCCACCGGCTGCAGCAACTCGGCCAATTGCGCCAGGGACAATTGCGACAGCTCACCGATATCCACCCCGGCAAACTTCACCGACAACGCCGCCTGGTTCAGGCGTTTGCCCTCGCACAATGGGCAGGCACTGCCTTGCATGAACTGCGATACACGCTTTTTCATCAGCGCGCTTTGGGTGTGGGCGAAGGTGTGCAGGATATAGCGCCGAGCGCCGCTGAAGGTGCCTTGGTAGCTGGGTTCGAGCTTGCGTTTCAACGCCTCGCGGGTCTGCTGCGGGGTGAAGCCGGCGTACACCGGTACGGTGGGGGTTTCTTCGGTGAACAGGATCCAGTCGCGCTGCTTTTTCGGCAGCTCGCGCCATGGGATGTCCACGTCATAACCCAGGGTCACGAGGATGTCGCGCAGGTTCTGGCCCTGCCACGCCAACGGCCAGGACGCCACTGCACGCTGGCGGATGGTCAAGGACGGATCGGGCACCATCAGCGCTTCGGTCACTTCATACACGCGGCCCAGGCCGTGGCATTGCGGGCACGCGCCCTGGGGCAGGTTCGGCGAGAAGTCCTCGGCGTACAACATGGCCTGCCCTTTCGGATAACGGCCGGCGCGGGAATAGAGCATGCGGATCAAGCTCGACAAGGTGGTGACACTGCCCACCGACGAGCGCGCACTGGGTGTACCCCGTTGCTGTTGCAGGGCCACGGCAGGCGGCAAGCCTTCGATGCTGTCTACGTCCGGCACGCCGACCTGGTCGATCAAGCGCCGCGCATAGGGCGCCACCGATTCGAAATAGCGGCGCTGGGCCTCCGCGTACACCGTGGAAAACGCCAGAGACGATTTGCCGGAGCCAGACACGCCGGTAAATACCACCAGGGCGTCCCGGGGAATATCCACATCGACATTGCGCAAATTATGTTCACGGGCGCCACGCACCCTGACAAAGCCGGTTTGCCGGGCGGTGAGCGGTGGGATGTTGCGCTGTGAAGTCATGGGCAACCTTGTCTTGCGCTTAGCACCCTGCGCACGCGTTGGGTCAGGGCATCGGGGCTGTAGGGTTTGCTCAGCAGGTGGATATCGGCGCTGAGCAGATGATTGGAAGACAGAATGTCGCGGGTGTGGCCCGAGGTAAACAGCACCGGCACCGGCGGGTTCTGCGCGCGGGCCCAGGTGGCCAGGTCGGTGCTCTTGACCCGACCCGGCATCACCACATCGGTGAAGATCAGGTCCGGCGACACGCCGCGCTGCAACACTTGCATCGCGCGGTCGCCATCCTCGGCGGTCAGTACGGTATAACCCGATTGCTGCAGCAACTCGACCACCGTCAGGCGCACGCCTTCGTTGTCCTCGACCACCAGGATGGTTTCCTGGCCGCCGCCTTGCAGGTCCGCATCACTGTAGTCGTCGAAGCATTCAGGCTCCAGGCAGTGGGGGAAATACATCTGCACCACCGAGCCCTTGCCCTCCTCGCTCCACATGTCCACGTGCCCGCCACTTTGGCGCACAAAACCGAACACCATGCTCAGGCCCAGGCCGGTGCCGTGGCCTTCGCGCTTGGTGGTAAAGAAGGGTTCGAATGCGCGCTTGAGGGTCGCCTCGGACATGCCCACGCCGGTGTCGGCCACTGCCAGGCGCACGTACTCGCCGGGCTTGATGCTTTTACCGATGCAATCGTCCGGGTTGAGGATGACGTTTTCTCCGGTGATACGAATCACACCCTCGCCCTGCATGGCATCCCGGGCGTTGATCGCCAGGTTGAGCAGCGCGTTTTCCAGCTGGTTGCGGTCGACATTGATGCACCAGGAGTCCTGGGGCAGTTGCACGTCGATATGAATGGTTTCCCCCAACGCCCGTTGCAACAGCTCGCCCAGGCCAGCGTAGATGCGCTGCGGGTTGTACACCGCCGGAGACAAGGGCTGGCGACGGGCAAAGGCCAAAAGTTGCGACGACAGCTTGGCCCCTCGCTCCACGGCGGCGATGGCCGCGGTGACGCGACGTTGCACCTGACAATTGTCCGGCTCATGCCGGGCGAGCAAATGCAGGTTGCCGGCGATCACTTGCAGCAGGTTATTGAAGTCATGGGCCACGCCACCGGTCAGGCCGCCAATCGCTTCCAGCTTCTGTGACTGGCGCAACTGGTCTTCTGCGGCAGACCGCGCCTGCACTTCAGCGGCTACGCGTTGCTCCAGATTATGGGTGAGCTCCTGGCGCACCCGCTCGGACTTCACCAGTTCGGTGGTTTCCACCACAATCGCCAGCACCCCGGCCGGCTGTTGGTTGTCCCCGGCCACGGGGCTGTAATAGAGGTCCAGCCATACGCTTTCCGGTTGGCCGTGACGCGATAACACCAGCTCCTTGTTATTGAACGACAAGGTACCGCCCGCCAGGCACGTATCCACCACATGCCGATTGAACTCGGCCACCTCCGGCCAGCCCAGTTCTACCGGAGTGCCCAAGAGGTAGGGATGGCGCCCGCCGGCAAATACCGAATAGCTGTCGTTGTAGATCATGTACCCCGCCCGCCCCCACAGCATCACCATCGGCACGGGTGAGGCGAGCATCATTTGCACGGTGCAAGCCAGGCTCGTGGACCACTGATCCAAGGGGCCAAGGTCGGTACTTGACCAGTCAAACGTGCGAATCCGCTGGGCCATTTCGCCGGCCCAGCCTTCACAGCCATGGGGGTTGGATAAAAATTGCATGATTGGGCTCTGTGCAGGGACAAGACAGTCGCAAGTTTTGGAGCGCGCCAGCGGTGGATGGTTTCATCCTGAGCACAGAGGAATGCACAAACCCCTGGAACTCAATGAAAATCCCGGTTGCGCACCACCATTCCATCCAGCAACGGCGTCAAATCGGTGAGGCGCCCCGCGATCAAATGCCGCACCTCACCTACCGCCTCCCAACGGCCGTCCACCTTGAGCAAACGCGAGCCCACCAGCGCCTGGCGCTGACGCTCGGCCAGGTCGCGCCAGACCACCACATTGAGGTTGCCGAACTCATCTTCCAGGGTGACAAAGGTCACGCCGCTCGCTGTGCCTGGGCGCTGGCGCCCTGTGACCAGCCCGGCGATGCTCACGTTGCGCCCATGCTCCACCGCCAGCAATTCCTGGGAACTGCGGCAGCGGCGCCGGCGTAACTCGGCGCGCAATAGTGCCAGGGGATGGGGCCCCAGGGTGGTACCGAGGGTGGCGTAATCGGCGTGCAAATCTTCGCCTACCGTGGGCTCGGGTAATGCCACCCGCGTTTCATCGGGGCTCGGCAGCCCGGCAAACAAGCCCAGTTGCTGATGCACACCGGCCACGTCCCAGCGCGCCTGATGGCGGTTGCCGGCCAGGGCGCGCAAGGCCCCGGCATCCGCCAGCAGCGCCTGGGCACGCGTATCCAGCCCGGCGCGCGCGTCCAGGTCAGCGATGTCATTGAACAGCCGCTGCTGCCTCGCCGCTTCGATACGCCGCCCGTCGTCCTCGCGAAACCCAGAGATCATGCGCAAGCCCAGGCGAATCGCCGGTTGCTGGCCGTCGATGGGCTCCAGGCTGCATTCCCAGTCGCTGGCCTGCACATCTACCGGGCGGATCTGCAAGCGATGGCGCCGGGCGTCCTGCAGGATCTGGTCCGGGCTGTAGAAGCCCATGGGCCAGCTGTTGATCAGGGCGCAGGCAAAGGCCGCCGGCTCATGGCATTTGAGCCAGCAACTGGCATAGGTCAGCAAGGCGAAACTGGCGGCGTGGGACTCCGGGAAACCATAGCTGCCAAAGCCCTTGATCTGCTCGAAAATCTGCGCGGCAAAGGCTTCGGTGTAGCCGTTTTTCAGCATGCCGGTGCGCAGGCGCTGCTGATGGGGCTCCAGGCCGCCGTGGCGTTTCCAGGCGGCCATGGAGCGGCGCAACTGGTCGGCCTCGCCGGGGCTATAGTCGGCGGCGACCATGGCGATTTGCATCACCTGTTCCTGGAACAGCGGGATGCCCAGGGTGCGTTCCAGCACGGCTTTCAATTGCGGCGACGGATAGGTGGTGGGCTCTTCATTATTCCGTCGACGCAAGTACGGATGCACCATGCCACCCTGGATCGGCCCAGGCCGCACAATGGCAACCTCGATCACCAGGTCATAAAACGTCTGCGGCTTGAGCCTGGGCAACATCGACATCTGCGCCCGCGACTCGATCTGGAACACACCGATGGTGTCGGCCTTGCTGATCATGGCGTAGGTGGCCGGGTCTTCCTTGGGAATCGTGGCCAGGCTCAAGTCCCGGTGGCGATGTCGGCGCAGCAAATCGAAGCAGCGGCGGATCGCGCTGAGCATGCCCAGGGCAAGGATGTCCACCTTGAGCAAACCGACGGCGTCGAGGTCGTCTTTGTCCCACTGGATAATGGTGCGCTCGGCCATGGCCGCATTTTCCACCGGCACCAGGGTGTCCAGCGGGTATTCGCTGATCACAAAGCCGCCAGGGTGCTGGGACAGGTGCCGCGGAAAACCGATCAGTTGCTGGGTCAACGTCAAGACACGCCGCAGCAGTGGGCTGTCCGGGTCGAAGCCGCTTTCACGCAGGCGCTCCAACGGCGGCGCCTCATCGCTCCAGCGCCCGCAGCAATCGGCCAAGGCGTTGATCTGGTCCGCCGGCAGCCCGAGGGCCTTGGCCACATCACGTACCGCGCCCGTGGCATGGTAACTGCTGACCACCGCCGTCAAGGCTGCACGGGTGCGGCCATAGCGCTGGAACACGTATTGCAGCACCTCTTCGCGGCGCTCGTGCTCAAAATCCACGTCGATGTCCGGCGGCTCGTTGCGCTCTTTGGACAGGAAGCGCTCGAACAGCAGGTTGGTAAGGCTCGGGTTGATTTCGGTGATGCCCAGGGCAAAACACACCGCCGAGTTAGCCGCCGAACCACGGCCCTGGCACAGGATCGAACGGCTGCGGGCGAAACGCACGATGTCATGCACCGTAAGGAAATAGCTTTCGTAACCCAGCTCGCTGATCAGCTGCAGTTCACGATGGATTTGCTGCAAGGTCTTGTCGTCGATGCCTTCGGGCCAGCGCTGGGCGATGCCTTCTTCGGTGAGGGTGCGCAGCCAGGATTGGGCGTCATGCCCCGCGGGTACCAGCTCGCGTGGATAGTGATAGCGCAACTGGCCGAGGTCGAAGGTGCAGCGCCGCGCGAGGGCGAGGGTTTCATCCAGCAAGGCCTGGGGGTACAGCGCCGCCAGCGCGTCGAGGCTGCGCAGGTGGCGTTCGCCATTGGGGTGCAGGCGCGTGCCAGCTTCGGCCACCGGCACGTGGTGACGGATGGCGGTCATGGTGTCTTGCAGGGCACGGCGGCCTCGCGCATGCATATGCACATCGCCGCAGGCCACGGCAGGGATTTGCAGGCTGTGGGCCAGTTGCAAGCGCTGTTGCAGATGGCGCGCATCGTCCTGCCCACAGTGCAGGTGCACCGCCAGCCACAGGCGCTGGTCGAAGGTGCGGCGCAGCCAGTCGAGGCTGGCCTGGGTGTCGCTGTCTTGCGCCACCCACAACGCCAACAGGCCGGGCAACGGTTGCTCGAAATCTTCCTGTAGCAGGCGATAACTGCCCTTTTCAGCCCGACGCCGGGCCAGGGTGATCAGCCGGCACAGGTGCTGATAACCGCTCAGGTTCTCCACCAGCAGCACCAGTTTCGGACCATTTTCGATGTGCATTTCGCTGCCGATAATCAACGGCAAGTCCACGGCTTTGGCGGCTTGCCATGCACGCACGATGCCTGACAGCGTGCATTCATCGGTGATCGCCAGGGCGCTGTAGCCTTGGCGCTTGGCGCGCTCGAAAAGCTCCAGCGCACTGGAGGCACCACGCTGGAAGCTGAAATTGGACAGGCAGTGCAGCTCGGCATAATTCATGCGCCCCCACCCCCTGTTGTAGGAGCGAGCTTGCTGTGGCGAGGGAGCTTGCTCCCGCTGACTGCGCAGCAGTCTCCGGCTTTTATTGGGGGCGCTACGCACCCCAGCGCAAGCAAGCTTGCTCGCCACAGTAAGTGCGCTCCAACTGAGGGGATGCTCATGCAAACCACCCTTGCAACCACAGCCCATCGCCTTGCCCCACCGTGCGATAGGCCCAACCCTGCTGGCCGGCGCGGGTCTGGACCAGGTAATAGTCGCGGCGGACATCGGCGCCATCCCACCAGCCCGATTCAATGCGCTCCGGACCCATCAGGATCTGTACGCCGTGTTCGGCCAGCAAGGTCGGTTGCGGCAATAACCAGCCTGGGCGGCGGACCTTGTTCAAGCTCGGGCACGCCTGGTGGTCGGTCGCAGCCTGCCAGGCGCATTCGGGGCGATAGTCGGCCTGAAAACGCAGGCCCTGCACCGCCTCATCCCCCAGGCGTGCACGCAGGCGTTCGCGCAACTGTTCCCACGGCAGGGTTTGTTGCGGGCGGTCGTCGAACAGGTCCTGGCGTTGCGGCACGAACACCGGCAAGTCCTCGGCCACCAGGCGCACACCCCGCACCGGCGCGGTGACCTGTACCTGCTCCAGGCGCCCACGGGCCAGTTCGAACAACATTGAAGGCTCGCGCTCGGCGCTGAGCAGGCCCACCTTGATCACGCTGTCTTGTGCCTGGGCGTGTTCCAGGTGCAGGTCAAAGCGCTGCACGCCACTGTCGCGGCCGCACAGGAAAGCGGACAGGTCGCCGGTCAAACGCCGCAAGGGGAACAACAGCGCCTGGTGGGATTGCACATCGAAATTCAACTCGATGCGTGCATCGAACTGGTCGGGCGGTTGATAAAAATCCAGGGCCAATGGCCGCTGCCCGCTCAGGGCGTCGAGGTGCTTGAGCAGGCTGGCGTCAAAACGTCGCGCCAGGGTATGCCGGGGCAAGGCCTGCACCTGGGCCAGGCTGCGCAGGCCCATGCGCGACAAGGCGGTGGCGGCCTGGGGTTCAAGGCCTGCACGGTCGACAGGCAGCGACGCCAGGGCCTGCATCAGGGCGCTGTCATCGGCCACGGCCAGGCCGTCGTAGCCGTTTGCCAATATCCGCGCCGCCGCCGGGTTGGGCGCAGCGACGATGCGATGACGAAAGCCAAGTTCGGTCAGCTCTTTGCGCAAACGCGCCTCAAGTTGCGGCCAGGGGCCGAACAGGCCCAGGCTCGATTCGATCTCGAACAACAAGGCCCGTGGGTAATACAGGCTGACTTGGGAGCTGAATCGGTAGGCCCAGGCGGCCAGAAACTGCTGCAGGCGCTCGATCTCCAGCGGGTCGTATTCGACACAGGCAAACTGCATGACCAGGGCATGGGCTGCCGTCAACGATTGCCCGGGGCGCAGGCCCAAGGCGCGGGCGGCGGCGTTGACGGTTTGCAACACACGCCGCTGCGGCGTGCCGGCCAGCAGCGCCAGCGGCTGCTCGGGTTCGGGATGCACACGCTGTGCCCCGTCCAGCGCCAATTGCGGGAAGACAATACACACCCAACGCATGGCAACCTCAATGCCCCGCCAGGGCAATCGGCGCCGGATGGGCCAGCCCGCCACGGCACTTGAGCACCCGCACTTGCGCGGGCCTGGCCTCGACCGCCAGGCGCAGGGCGGCAGGCGAGGCATTGATCGCCTCGCTCAGGGAGCGCCAGGCAAACGCCAGGGTCTGCCCGGTTTCGGCCGCCACCTGCAAACGCCGCAAGGCACGATCATCGGCCTTGCGCGGCCAACACAACACCGCCCCGCAACTGCCAGAACGCAGGCATTGCTCCACCGCCCACAGCGCGTCACGCTCCTCGGCCCGGATGATGGACAGCTGGCGCACATCCACCCCGGCGTTCTGCCACGCATGGGGATAGGGGGTATAGGGCGGCGCCACCAGCACAATGCGCTCGCCCAAGGCCGACAGGCGCGCCAGGGTAGGCAGCACCAGTTGCAACTCGCCCACCCCGTCCTGGGCCATCAGGATTTCACTCAAGGCCGATTCCGGCCAGCCGCCACTGGGCAGCACCGCATCCAGCGCCGCCAGCCCCGTAGGATGTACGCTGGCCGGGGGCGCGGCGGGCCGGCCCTTCCAGACTCGCCCGCCATTGAACAGCGAGTCCAGGGCAACCACGGCGCCCATCAGCCTTGCCTCACCAGGCCGCAGAACACGCCTTCGATGGCCAGGTCCTGCTCGGGCCCGACCACGATGGGTTGATAGGCCGGGTTGCGCGGCAACAGGCGAACCCTGTCGCCGTGGCGCTCGAAACGCTTGATGGTGACGTCGCCGTCCAGGCGCGCCACCACAATCTGCCCGTTCAAGGCTTCGGCACTGCGGCGCACGCCCACCAGGTCGCCATCGAGAATGCCATCTTCAATCATCGAATCGCCCTGCACCCGCAGCAGGTAATCGGGGGTTTTGGCGAAAGTGGCGGGGTCCAGTTGCAAGCGGCTGTGCACCTCGGCATCGGCGCCAATCGGCCGACCGGCCGCCACACGGCCGAGCACCGGTACATCCAGCCACTCGGGACGCGCAGGTTGATTGAGCAAGCGAATGCCACGGGCCTGGTTGGGGTTGACCTCGATAAACCCAGCTTCGGTCAGCGCCACTACATGCTTGCGGGCGACGCTGCGCGAGGCGAAGCCGAACGCCTCGGCGATCTCGGCGAGGCTGGGAGGCTGGCCTTGTTGCGCGATGCGCTCGCGAATGAAGGTCAGGATGGCGATGCGGCGGGGAGTCAGGTTTGTCATGGAGTACATTTGTACTCCTGTGGGAAATTTCTGACAATAACCGTCAGTCTGCTAATTGCCAGCTCCCACATGAAGGCATAGGTATCTACTTAAGTCTGTAAGCTCAACGGTTAAAACGATGCGAAGCGAGCCGCTCTTGATCTTGATCTTGATCTGCTTTTGATCTTAGGCGCCCCGTTAAACCACGCTGGCCGGAATTCGACAGGGATTTGGGGGGTAAACCGGCAGGGATGCCGGTTTAGCCGCCCCGCGCCATGGATGGCGCGTGGCGGCGGCCCCCCAAATCACTGGCGGATTACGGGCACACCGAGCCTAAGCGAGGTGCCGAGTGGTGGGGCAAGAGCGTTTTGCTTACTTTTGCGCTTTTCAAAAGTGAGCCGCTGTAAGAGCGGAACCCTAGGTGGCCGTTACCGCAGGAATGGATATGTACGCATTCCAACCCAACTAAATGGTCGACCAGAAGGCCGCCATCGCAGGCAAGCCAGCTCCCACATTGGATCGCGGGGCATCAGTTATATCTGTGTCGGCTGCCAGGCCGTCACGGGAGCAAGCTCCCTCGCCACAGATTCAGCGTCGTGCCGAAGTTATGTAGATACCTATGCACATGAAGGCATACCTCACCACCCCTCTTTCAACATCCGCAGCTCCAGATGCTGCAACAACATAATCGTCTTGCCATCCACAATCTCCCCGCTCTGCACCATCGCCAGTGCCTGCTCAAAGCCCAGCTCCAGTACCTCGATATCCTCGCCCTCTTCTTCCAGGCCTCCGCCCGCTCCCACTCGGTCGCCTGGCTGGTATTCACCGATAAAAAAGTGAATCCGCTCCGTCACAGATCCCGGGCTCATGAACGCCGCGTAGATTTTCTCAACATGCCCGACGCGATAGCCGGTCTCTTCCTCGGCCTCCAGGCGGATGCGTTCTTCGGCGCTGGCGTTATCGAGCAAACCGGCCGCCGCTTCAATCAGGTAGCCGGGGTAATCGTTGACGAAAGTGGGCATGCGGAACTGGCGAATCAGCAAGACTGTGCGTTGCTCACGGTTGTACAACAGGATGGTCGCACCGTTGCCCCGGTCATACACCTCGCGGGTCTGGGCTTGCCAACTGCCGTCGCGACGGCGCAGGTCGAAGCTGTATTTCTTCAGCAGGTACCAGTTGTCCGAGAGGGTTTCTTCGGCGGTGATGCGCACGGGGCTGTTGTTCATGTGTGGGCCTTTGCAGGTAGGGCAGGTTCGAGCCGTCCACCCTATCAACCCGCGCGAGGATTGTTCAATGCTGTAACACTTTCATCCGTCACGGCCGTCGCATTAATGCCTACCCGCCCAGGCCATCTGGTAAAACCCGTGCTTCATCTTTGTTCTGGAACCTTCATGTCTTCTGTTTCTATGCCCCGCCGGGGCCTGCGCTGGCTTGTCTGGCTGTGCATGGCCGTGTTGATTGTCGGCCTGCCGGTCGGCTGCGCCGTGTTGCAACACAAGGAGCGCGAACTTGTGTTTCGCATCGAGCCGGGAACCGCCGGCTGGTACACCGGCCTGCCCAAGGCGGTGCAGGAATTCGAACTCACGCCCGCCAGTTTCAAAGCAGGGCAGAACATTCATGGCTGGTGGTACCCGGCAGCCAACAAAGACGCGCCCGCCATCCTCTACCTGCACGGGGTACGCTGGAACCTCACGGGCCAATTGTTTCGCATCGAGCAACTGCATGCCCTGGGCTTTTCGGTCCTGGCCATCGACTATCGCGGCTTTGGCCAAAGCCAGGGCGACCTGCCCTCGGAAGCCACGGTGTACGAGGACGCTCGCATTGCCTGGGAGCGTTTCCAGACCCTGCAACCAGACCCCGGCAAACGCCTGATCTACGGGCACTCCCTGGGTGGCGCGGTCGCCATCGACCTCGCTGCCGAGTTGGGCAAGCAGGTGCCATTGCCGGTGCGTGGGCTGGTGATCGAGTCCACGTTCACCTCCCTGGCGGATGTCGCCACGGCCGTTGCCAACACCTCATTGCCGGTGCGCTGGTTGCTGTCGCAGAAGTTCGATTCCATCGACAAGATTGCCGACATCCACATGCCGCTGCTGGTGGTCCACGGCCTCGACGACCGCTACGTACCACCGCGCTTCAGCCAGCAGTTATTCGAAGCCGCCCAGCAACCCAAACACCTGTTGCTGGTGCCCGGTGCCAGCCATAACAACAGCATGAACCTCGCCGGACGCAGCTATGGCCAGGCGCTGGAAAACCTGATGCGCACGAAGATGCCTGCCCAGGTGGTGACACACTCCACAGGCCGCGATAACGCCTCGTAAATACGCTTTTCGACACTGGGTTCGCGCTTGGCTATCAAGCGCAAACCCTGGCCATGTTGGCCCGAAATACAAGTTGATCAAATAATGACCTTCGCTGAAATCGCCAACGCTGCCGGGCCTTCGCAAAGTTATCCACAGAGATACCCACGGTTTTCGTGGACAACTCTTTTTATATTTTTACGGTTTTTTTGCTCAAGCCGTGCTCCCAGGAAAGGTACCGGGCAACAGGATTTCGCGATTCACTTCGCGTATATCCTTATAGCCACAGAGCGCCATCGACACATCCAGTTCGCGGGCGATGATATCGAGGGCCTTGGTCACGCCCGCCTCGCCCATCGCCCCCAGCCCATACAAGTGCGGGCGGCCAATCATGGTGCCCTTGGCGCCCAGCGCCATGGCCTTGAGCACGTCCTGGCCGGAACGAATACCGCCGTCGAGCCACACTTCAATGCGGTTGCCCACGGCCTCGACAATCGCCGGCAATTGGCTGATGCTCGACGGTGCGCCATCAAGCTGGCGGCCACCGTGGTTACTCACCACCAACGCATCGGCACCGCAATCGGCCGCCAAGCGCGCATCCTCCACATCGAGAATGCCCTTGATGATCAGCTTGCCGCCCCAGCACCGCTTGATCCACGCCACATCGTCCCAGCTCAGGCGCGGGTCAAATTGCTGGGCGGTCCACGACGACAGCGAACTCATGTCGGCCACCCCCTTCACATGCCCGACGATATTGCCGAAACCACGCCGCTGGGTACCCAGCATGCCCATCACCCAGCGCGGCTTGGTCATCATGTTGAGAATGTTCGGCAGGGTCAGCTTGGGCGGCGCGGACAAACCATTGATCAAGTCCTTGTGGCGCTGCCCCAGAATCTGCAAATCCAGGGTCAGCACCAATGCATCCACCCCGGCCGCCTTGGCGCGCTCGATCAACTGCTCGATAAAACTGCGGTCGCGCATCACATACAACTGGAACCAGAACGGCTGGCCGACGTGCTCGGCGATGTCTTCCAGCGAACAGATACTCATGGTCGACAAGGTATAGCGCAGCCCGAACGCGGCAGCGGCACGGGCAGTGAGGATTTCGCCATCGGCATGCTGCATGCCCGCCAGGCCAGTCGGCGCCAGCGCCACGGGCATGGCCATGTCCTGGCCAATCATACTGGCGCGGATCGAACGCTCGTCGATATTGCGCGCCACCCGTTGACGGAACTTGATACGCGCAAAATCAGTTTCGTTGGCGCGGTAGGTGCTCTCAGTCCAGGAGCCGGAATCGGCGTAGTCGTAGAACATGCGGGGGACACGTTTTTGCGCCAGCTTGCGTAAGTCTTCGATGGTTGTGATCAACGGCATCGGGTCACCTCTCCCTGAACTGAACACAGAGAGTAACCGGCAGGAGCGTGGGCAACCAGCCGTTGCGTTTAGATGGGCCGGCGATTAATCTCGCACAAACCCGCAATAAAGCGCACAAACATGCATAACACTCATCAAGCCATCGACCTGCCTTCCCTGCGCAAACAGAAGATCTTGTTGTTGCTGGAACGCGACGGCAAGGTCACTGCCTCCGAGTTGGTCGAGCATTTTGCCGTGTCCCAGGACACCATCCGCCGCGACCTCGGCGAACTCGCTGCCGCCGGCCTGTTGCAACGCGTACATGGCGGCGCCCTGCCCCGACCCAAGGACACCGGCAAGGATTTCTTTACCCGTGTCGGGGAAACCAACGAGGTCAAGCGCCACCTCGCTCGCGTGGCGGCGGAGCGCGTTGAAGACGGCCAGATCGTGCTGTTCGATTCTGGCTCCACCACCTTGCAGATCGCACAGTGCTTGCCCCATGCACTGCACCTGACCGTGGTCACGCCATCCCCCATGATCGCCATCGCCCTGGCCGACCATCCGCATATAAAAGTGATCCTGGCCGGCGGCCAACTCAACCCCGCCACGCTCTCCACCGGCGGCCATGACGCGGTGCGGCTGATCCAGAGCGTCAAGGCCGACCTGTTGTTCACCGGGGTTTGCGCACTGCATCCGCAAGTGGGCATCACCTCGCTGCATTTTGGTGAAGTCGCCGTCAAGCAAGCCTTGCTCGACAGCGCGTCCCACGTCATCGCCGTGACCACCTCAGACAAGCTCGGCGCGGTGGAACCCTTTGTGGTGGCGCCTTGCAGCCGTATTCATACGCTGATTACCGAGTGGGACGCGCCGGAGGTGCAAGCATATGAACAGTTGGGGTTGCAGGTGCAGCGGGTGGACGTGCAGTGATGCAAACCCTGTGTAGAGCGAGCTTGCTCGCGAAAACGTCAACAATAACGCGTGTTTCCTGAATGAACGCGGCGCCTGAACGTTTTTCGCGAGCAAGCTCGCTCCTACAAAAAGGGCACACCGAGCCTGGGCGAGGTGCCGAGTGGTGGGGCAAGAGCCTTTTGCTTACTTTTGGCTGGGCCGGCATTCCGGCTCTTTTCAAAAGTGAGCCGCTGTAAAAGCGGAACCCTAAGTAGCCGTTACCGCAGGAATGGATATGTACTCGGTCTGACACCCTGTATCGGCTGTCAGGCCGCTATCGCAGGCAAGCCAGCTCCCACAGTTGGATTGCGGGGTGTCAGGTAGGTAAATGTCGGCTGGCAGGGCGTCAGGCAGCGCTGCGGATCTTGTGCAAAGCATCCGCCACCCATTGACCAAACGCATCCACCGGCCCTTGCAGGTTGCCGAGAAAATGCGGATAGATCAGCCACAAATCCATCACCGGCTTGAAGTCCTTGAGGGGCATCGCCGCCAGGTGCTCGCGATGAGCACTGCGTTCCAGCAACGGACGTGGCACCAGGCCAAGGCCGAGGCCGTCGGCCACCAGGCCCAGTTGCAGTTCGGTGCCGAAGGTTTCCAGGTTCACCCGCAACGCCAGGCCCTGGTCAGACAAGGTGCGCTGCAACCCCGCACGGAACCCGCAACCGTCCGGGTTGAGGATCCAACCGCTCTGGTACACGTCCGCCAGCTTGCAAGGCTTCTTCGGCAACTGCGCCTTGGCACAGACCACCACCAACTCCATCTTGCCGATGGACTCACCGACCAGGTTGTCCGGGAAGATCTTGCCTGCGGGGAACAACGCCACCGCCGCATCCAGTTCGCCGCGTTCAATCTTGCCGACCAATTGGCTGCCCCAGCCGGTGGCAACCTGGGCGCGCAAGTCGGCGTATTCGCTGCGCAGGTGCTTGAGTGCGTCCAGCAGCACCACATCGCCGATGGTCTGCGGTACGCCCAGGCGCAGCACGCCGGTGGGCGGCGCATCGGTAGCCACCAGTTCGCGCAGGGCATCCATCTCGCGCAGGATCAACCGGCATTGCTCATAGACACGGGTACCGATCAGCGTTGGCTTGAGGGGCTTGGTGTTGCGGTCGAACAACTCCACTCCCAGGGCCTGCTCGAAGTTCTGCACGCGGCGGGTGATGGCTGGCTGGGTCAGCTGCAACGACGCGGCGGCATGGCTGATGGACTGGCAACGAATCACTTCGACAAAGGCATCGATATCGTCAATTTTCATTTGGGCCGCACATACAGATCAGTCATTAAGATGTGCGTGAAGCATAGTGGCCGCACACAGGTCTGGATAGCCCAGCCAGTGATCAATAACGTCTAACACTATTCAAACCGGTTCTAAATTACCTCCGGCTATAAGCTAATCATTAAAAAATAGCATATTAAAAATAAACATTATGCTTAGATAAAGCATACCAACAGCCCGATGGAATGGTCATGACCCAGGCCCGACACCCCGAGAGACTCAGAGCCTTCATAGGCGCCCTGGCGGAATTGATCGACGGCAACCCGCGTGAAGGCGACCTGCTGCACCGTGGCGGCAAGCTGCTGGCGCAACTGGTCAGCCACGATGATTGGCTGCCCGACGAGTTCGCCCAGCCCGACCCCGAGCGCTACCAGCAATTTTTGCTGCATGCCGATTCGCGCCAGCGGTTCAGCGTGGTCAGCTTTGTATGGGGGCCAGGGCAACGCACGCCGATTCATGACCACAGGGTGTGGGGGCTGATCGGCATGTTGCGCGGGGCGGAGGTTTCCCAAGGGTTTGCCCGGGCGCCGGGCGGCAGCCTGATAGCGCGAGGCGAACCCGTGCAATTGCTGCCGGGCCAGATCGAGGCAGTGTCACCCAAGGTCGGCGATATCCACCAGGTCAGCAATGCCCACGGCGATCAGGTGTCCATCAGCATCCATGTATACGGCGCCAATATCGGTGCGGTGCGCCGGGCGGTGTATCAACCCGACGGCAGCGAGAAACTGTTTATCTCCGGTTATTCCAACGCCTATCTCCCGAACATCTGGGACTTGTCCAAAGAAAAGAGCCCTGCCCTATGACCACCCTATCGACCCGCAGCTTTGCGCAGATTCGCCAGGCCCTGTTGGCACGTGAAGAAGTCGCGCTGATCGACGTGCGTGAGGAAGCCCCCTTTGCCGAGGCCCACCCGCTGTTCGCCGCGAATATCCCCTTGTCCAAGCTGGAGCTGGAGGTGTACGCGCGCATTCCACGCCGCGATACCCAGTTCACCCTGTACGACAACGGCGAAGGGCTGGCCCACCGCGCCGCCGAACGCCTGGTTGCACTGGGCTACACCCAGGTCAGCCTGCTGGAGGATGGGCTGGACGGTTGGCGACGGGCCGGTGGCGAGCTGTTTATCGACGTCAATGTACCCAGCAAGGCGTTTGGCGAACTGGTAGAGAACCAGCGTCACACGCCGTCCCTGGCCGCCGAAGAGGTCCAGGCCCTGCTCGACAGCCAGGCCGATGTGGTGGTGCTCGATGCGCGCCGTTTCGACGAATACCAGACCATGAGCATCCCCACCGGCATCAGCGTGCCGGGAGCCGAGTTGGTATTGCGCGCCCGTGAGCTGGCGCCCGATCCGTCTACGCGCATTATCGTCAATTGCGCCGGGCGCACCCGCAGCATTATCGGCACCCAGTCGTTGATTAACGCCGGCCTTCCCAACCCGGTGGCAGCCCTGCGCAACGGCACCATCGGCTGGACCTTGGCCGGGCAGACCCTCGCCCATGGCCAGGCGCGCCGCTTTGCGCCGACCTCGGAAAACCATCGCCAGCTCGCCGCCCAAAAGGCACGTGGTGTTGCCGACAAAGCCGGGGTAAAACGTGCAACGCTCAATGACCTGCAGCGCTGGCAACAGGACGCGACCCGCACCACCTACCTGTTCGATGTGCGCACCGTAGAAGAATTCGAAGCCGGCCACCTGCCGGGCGCCCGCGCCACCCCGGGCGGGCAACTGGTGCAGGAGACCGACCACGTTGCCAGTGTGCGCGGCGCGCGCCTGGTACTGGTGGACGACGACGGCGTGCGCGCCAATATGTCCGCGTCATGGCTGGCCCAGTTGGGCTGGCAGGTCTCGGTGCTGGACGACCTGCAAGCCACGCACTTCAGCGAACGCGGTGCATGGGTCGCACCCGTGCCGCCACCGCCCCAGGCCGAACTGATCAGCCCCCACACCCTTGCCGACTGGCTCAGCCATGGCGACACGCAGGTGCTGGACTTCACGGCCAGCGCCAACTACGTGAAACGTCATATCCCCGGCGCCTGGTGGGTGCTGCGCGCGCAACTGCCCGAGGCCCTGAGCAAGGTACCGAGCGCCCAGCGCTATGTGTTGACCTGCGGCAGCAGCCAACTGGCGCGCCTGGCCGTGCCGGAAGTCGAGGCCCTCACCGGCAAGCCGGTCTTTTTGCTGCAGGACGGCACGGCTGGCTGGATCCATGCGCAACTGCCCCTTGAGTCAGGCGAAAGCCACCTGGCTTCCCCGCGTATCGACCGCTACCGCCGCCCGTACGAAGGCACCGACAACCCACGGGAAGCCATGCAGGCTTACCTGGATTGGGAGTTCGGCCTCGTGGAGCAACTGGCCCGCGACGGCACCCATGGTTTCTACGTGATCTGATTCACCGCTGCACCGTTTCGCTCAACCGACCCCTTCTCCAGGCGGAGGTACTTTCCTTTACCCAACGCCTGGAGTTTTTCCCATGCTGTACGCCATTCCATTCAAACGCCTGTTGCTGGGCGCTGCCCTCGCCCTCGGCCTGCTTTCCACCGTCCAGGCTGGCGACCTGCAACCGCTGCGCGTGGCCAACCAGAAATCCACGATCAAGGCGCTACTGGAAGCCTCGGGCGAAAGCCAGAACGTGCCCTACGAGATCAAATGGTCGGAATTCCCCTCGGCCTCGCCCCTGGGCGAAGCGCTGAACGCCGGCGCTGTGGATGTCGGCGCCCTGGGTGATGCCCCTTATGTGTTCGCCCTCGGCGCCGGTGCCTCGATCAAGGTGATCAGCATCATCCATGCCGAAGGCCGTAACACCACGGCGCTGCTGGTGCCCAAGGATTCGCCGATCAAGACCGCGGCCGACCTCAAGGGCAAGAAGATCGTCACCGGGCGCGGCTCCATCGGGCACTACCTGGCGATCAAGGCCCTGAACGATGCCGGGCTGACCACCCAGGATGTGCAGTTCATCTTCCTGCTGCCCGCCGAATCCCGGCTGGTACTCGACAACGGCACCGCCGATGCCTGGGCGACGTGGGACCCTTACACCACCGTGGTCACCTCACAGAGCAATGCTCGCGTGCTGGTGAGCGGCAAGCACCTGCTGAGCAATCATCTGTACTTCGCCGCTACCGGCCAGGCCATTGCCGACAAGCGTGTGCAACTGGACGACTTTGTCGCCCGCATTGATCGCGCCTACGCCTGGGCCAATACCCATCCCGAGCGATACGCCGCTGCCCAAGCCAAGATCACTGGCCTGCCACTGGCCGTGCATATAGAAGTGGCCCAGGACACCCATCTTTCCCCGGTCACGATTGACGATACGGTGATCCATGGCCTGCAAGCCACCGCCGACACCTATGTAAAAGAAGGCCTGCTGAGCAAACACATCGACGTCTCCCAGGGCTTCGATTCCAGCTTCAACGCCAAGCGTATCCCCCTCGAACAAGCCTCGCGCTAAGGAGCAGAACATGAGCAAGCCACGTCAATTGAAACTCGGTGCCATGGTGCACGGTGTCGGCCACGGTTGGGGCGAATGGCGCCACCCGCAGGCACAACCCGACGCCAGCACGAATTTCGGCTTCTACAAGCAGCAGACCGAACTGGCCGAAGCCGCCCGGTTCGACTTCGTGTTCATCGCCGACAGCCTGCATATCCACCCCAAGTCCAGCCCCCATTACCTCAACCGTTTCGAGCCGCTGACGATCCTCTCGGCCCTGGCCGCGCTGACCACTCATATCGGCCTGGTCGCCACCGTGACCGTCAGTTACACCGAGCCTTACCAGGTAGCACGCCAGTTCGCCTCCCTGGACCACATCAGCGGCGGCCGCGCCGGCTGGAACGTCGTCACCTCGTGGCTGAGTGGCACCGCCGATAACTTCGGCAAGGCCGAGCATCCGCCCCACGCCGTGCGCTACCGCATCGCCAAGGAACATCTGAATGTGGTCAAGGGTCTGTGGGATTCCTGGGAGGACGATGCCTTTGCCTATAACAAACACAGCGGCGAATTCTTCACCCCAGGCAAGTTGCATGCGCTTAACCACAAGGGCGAATTCTTCTCGGTCAAAGGCCCGCTGAACATCGCGCGTTCGCGCCAGGGCCAACCGGCGATTTTCCAGGCAGGCACTTCGGAGGATGGGCGTAACTTTGCCGCTGAAAACGCCGATGCGATTTTCGTGCATGTGGAAACTATCGATGAGGCCAAGGCCTACAGCGCCGATTTGAAACGCCGCGCCAAGGGCTTTGGCCGCGACCCGGACAGCCTGTCGATCCTGCCGGGCATCCGCCCAATTGTCGGGCGCGATGCCGCCGAAGTGGAAAGCCGCTACCAGCAAGCCGTGGCGCTGGTCACCGTGGAAGACGCCATTGTCGCCCTCGGCCGACCGTTCAACGACCATGATTTCAGCCAGTACCCGCTGGATGCGCCCTTCCCTGAACTGGGCGACCTGGGCGCCAACAGCCAGAAAGGTGGCTCCGAACGTATCAAGCAACTGGCCCGTGACGAAGGCCTGACCCTGCGCGAAGTGGCCCTGCGTTTCTCACGGCCCCAGCGCGACTTTGTCGGCACCCCTGAACAGGTCGCGGATGCCATTCAGACCTGGTTCGAGAGCGGCGCCAGCGATGGTTTCATCATCAACTCGGTACTGCCGGATGGCCTGCAGTATTTCACTGAGTTGGTGGTGCCTGTGCTTCAACAGCGAGGGTTGTTCCGTACCGAGTACAGCGGCCACACCCTACGGGACAACCTCGGCCTGGAAGTGCCAGCGAACCGCTACAGCGTGATCGAAGCCACCGAACAAGCCCTGGCCTGAATGCTACCCCCTGTAGGAGCGAGCTTGCTCGCGAAGAACGCCCACGATAACGCGTACTTCCTGAATAAACGCGGTGCCTGTGAGTTTTTCGCGAGCAAGCTCGCTCCTACAAGGGGGTCAGGGCTTGCCACCCTCCCACATTTTTGACCGAGTACAGACTTATGACTCAACCGTCTCTCAAGGCTGTGGAGGCCGTCGATTTCGACGCCCTGCTTGATCACCTCAGCGCCGAGCTGGCCAGTACCGCGCCCCTCTATGACGAAAGCGGCGCCTTCCCCCACGCTAATTTCAAGCTCCTGCACCAACACCAACTCATCGCCCTGACCGTGCCGAAAAAACTCGGCGGCGGTGGCGCCAGCCTGTCCCAGGCGCGCAAGGTCATCAGCGCCATCGCCAAGGGCGAACCGTCCACGGCATTGATCCTGGTGATGCAATACCTGCAACACGCCCGCCTGCAAGACAACCAGAGCTGGCCCGCACACCTGCGCGTGCAGGTCGCGCAGGAGGCGGTGCAGAACGGCGCGCTGATCAATGCCCTGCGCGTCGAACCTGACCTTGGCACCCCAGCCCGTGGCGGGTTGCCGGCCACCACTGCCGTGCGCACCGCCGACGGCTGGCGTATCAGTGGGCGCAAGCTCTACTCCACCGGCAGCCATGGCCTGAGCTGGTTCAGCGTGTGGGCGCGCAGCGATGACGCCGACCCGCTGGTAGGCGCCTGGCTGGTGCCCCAGGCCAGCCCCGGCGTCAGCATCATCGACACCTGGGACCACTTGGGCATGCGCGCCACCTGCAGCCATGAGGTGGTGTTGGACAACGTATGGGTGCCCCTGGACCATGCGGTCAGCGTCAGCCCCTGGAGCGCCCCGCAAGCGGAGCTGGATGGCGAAGGATTCCTCTGGATGTCGGTGTTGTTGTCCTCGGTGTACGACGCCGTGGCCCAGGCGGCACGAGACTGGCTGGTGGACTGGCTGGAGGAGCGCAAGCCGTCGAATCTCGGCGCGGCACTGTCCACCCTGCCGCGTTTTCAGGAGACCGTCGGCCATATCGACACTTTGCTGTTCGCCAACCGTAGCCTGCTCGATGCTGCTGCCGCAGGGCACACGCCGACGGCCAATGCCGCACAAGTGAAGTACCTGGTGACCGGCAATGCGATCCGTGCGGTCGAGCTGGCCATCGAAGCCTCGGGCAACCCTGGCCTGTCACGGCACAGCCCACTGCAACGGCATTACCGCGATGTGCTGTGCAGCCGCGTCCACACTCCGCAAAATGACGCCGTGCTGCAAGGCGTCGGCAAAGCTGTGTTCAACCAGCGCCAAAAGGAACGCACATGAGTCAGGTGATTATTGCCAGCCAACTGGACGAAGATTACAACCAGGTGATCCGGGAGCGCCTTGCCCCACTGCACCCCGAAGCCCAGGTAATCGGCGTGCCGGTCGGTGTGCCCAGTGACTTGCCGCCCCACGCCAATATCCTGCTGCTGCGCCCGATCAATGTGCGGGGCTACACCGCCCCCGACACCCCGCCACCGGGCTGGCCCTACGGCGCACAGTGGGTGCACCTGGTGTCGTCGGGTATCGACTTCTACCCCCAGTGGCTATTCAACGGCCCACCCGTGACCACTTCCCGTGGCAGCGCCGCCGATAACCTGGCCGAGTTCGCCCTGGCGGCAATCTTTGCCGCGGCCAAGCATTTGCCGGACATCTGGGTAAAGGATGCCCAGTGGCAGTTCACCGCGCTGCGCCCGCTCAAGGGCACCACGCTGGGCCTTTTGGGCTTCGGCGCGATTGGCACAAGCCTGGCGCAAAAGGCTCTGGCACTGGGGCTCAAGGTGGTGGCGCTGCGTCAAAGCACAACCCCGTTCGGCCTCGATGGCGTGGAAGCGGCCAAGGACATCCACGACCTGTTTGCCCGCGCCGATCACCTGGTGGTGGCGGCCCCCCTGACGGAAGCAACGCGGCATATCATCAATCGTAATGTGCTGGCCAGCGCCAAGCCGGGGCTGCACCTGATCAATATCGCCCGCGGTGGCCTGCTCGATCAGCAAGCGCTGTTGCACGCAGTGGATAACGGCCAGATCGGCCTGGCGTCCCTCGACGTCACCGAGCCAGAGCCACTGCCCGATGGGCATCCGCTGTACAGCCATCCGAGGGTACGGCTGTCGCCGCATACTTCGGCTATTTCGACCCGCAGCAAGGAGGAAATTGCGGATACGTTCCTGGCTAATCTGGAACGGTATGTGGCGGGCCTTGAGTTAAGTAACCTCGCGAACGCCTGATGGCTTGCCCGCGAAGAGGGGGTGCCAGCCACTGAATATTCAACTGAGCCACCGCTATCGCCGGCAAGCCAGCTCCCACACTGGTCATGCATTGCCCAAAAAAAATCAGCGCCTGGCACAGATCCCTGTGGGAGCGCGGTGTGTCAGTCACTGAATATTCAACTGAGCCACCGCTATCGCCGGCAAACCAGCTCTCACAGGTTTTGGGAAGGTGGCGGGGGAAGCTCATTTGATGCGGTAGTGGAAGGTGTTGCGCACTGCCGGTACGGCAACAGCTTTGCCATCGACGATTCTCGGCTGGTAGCGAAAAGTATTGGCCGCCGCCAATGAGGGCCTGATGAACAACGGGTGACAGCCTTCCAATACCTTGGGGTTTTCAACGTGCCCCTGGATGTTGACGGTGTACTCCACCGAGCAGTCGCCTTCGATGTTCTTGTCCAGGGCGCGTTCGGGGTAGTCGGGGGCGGCCTTGCTCAAGGGTTGGTACTGGCGGATGTCGAATGCAGGGGTAGGCGCAGGCACGGCGGCTCGGGCTTTTTCCGAAGCGGCACGCTCCTGACTCAGAAGTTGCTGTTCCAACTCCCGATTGCGCTGCTCGGTCGCCATGCGCTGCTGTTGTTGCTCGAGTTTCTTTTCTTCAACCCGCTTGCGCGCCAGCGCGGCTTTCTCGAGCTTTTGCGCCTGCACCTGCGGATCAACCGTCGGCCTGGTCGGTACCGGGATGACAACAGGTTCTGCCAGCGCGGCAGCTACGGGCTCGGGTGTCGGCACAGGCGCCGGCGCCGGAGCGGGTAAAACCACCAACTGCGTGTGCATCACCCGCGGCGCATCCACCCCTGGTCGCTCCGTCGACCAGCCCAGCATCAACGCCACTGCCACCGCACCATGCAGCGCCACGGCCAGACTCGCTGCCAGGCCTTTACGCCATAAACCATCGCCGTTGGGCGCCAAGGCCAGTGCCGGACTGTGCAGGATCATCGTTGTCATTGTGGGGCCTCTGTCACCAGCCCAAGATTGCTGATGCCGCCCTTCTGCAGCACCGCCATGGCCGCCACTACACGGCCATAACCTGCATTGTCGTCAGCGCGGATATACACCTGGGTATCGCTGCGCGCCGCCACCACCTGCATGACCTTGGCGCTCATTTCTTCCAGGGTCACCGCGCTATCGGTCTGCTGGCGCGTATCCAGCTCGCCACCCAGGTTCCAGTAGTAGCCACCGTCCGCCTTCACCGACAACGTCAGGATCTGCTGGCGCGTATCGGTGGCCAGCGCCTCGGCGGCGACCTTGGGCAGTTCGATCTTTACGCCCTGGGTGAGCATGGGCGCAGTGACCATGAAGATCACCAGCAGCACCAGCATCACGTCGATGTAGGGCACCACATTCATCTCGGCCTTGGGCCCGTGCTTGCGTTGCGGCCTGATCAACATCGCTTTGCTCCTTGTTCAGGCGGCCACGGCCAGATTGTTCGAAGTACCGCGCAGCGTGCGGTGCAGGTGCACTTGCAGCTCATTGCCAAAAGCGTAGTAGCGCGTGAGCAAGGTCTGGCTGCGTGCCGCGAAACGGTTATAGGCGATCACTGCCGGAATCGCCGCAAACAGGCCAATGGCCGTGGCAATCAAGGCTTCTGCGATACCCGGTGCCACGGTCGATAGCGTGGCCTGTTGCACCTGCGACAAGCCGAGGAACGAATTCATGATGCCCCATACAGTCCCGAACAGGCCGATATAGGGGCTGACCGACCCCACCGTCGCCAGGAATTGCAGGCCCTTTTCCAGCTCAAGTTCCTGCTCGGTGATCGCTACCTGCAAGGCGCGCTCCACACCCTCGAGCACTGCCGGATCGTGGTGGTGCAGATGCTGGTATTCCTGCATGCCGGCAATAAAGATCGGCGCCACACCGCCCTCGCCCGCCTGCACGGTGTCGCGATACAAGGGTTGCAGGTCCGACGCCACGCGAAAGCGCGCCAGGAAGCCGTTGAGCTGCCGTTCCAGACCACGCAGCACACTGCTGCGCTGAATGATCAGATACCAGCTGAACAAGGAAGCCAGCAACAAAGTGACCATCACAGCCTTGACCAACAGGCTAGCGTCGCTGATCAAACTCCAGATCGTCATATGTTCCATCGTCGCGTGCATGGTAAAGCTCCTATTCGATTAAAAACGGATGACTGCGTGATGACAGCTCAGGGTAATTTCAACGCGCGGCTCACCTCGGCCCAGGGCACAAACTTGAAGTTCTGGGCTTGCTCGGGCATGCGCTTGCGCCCGTCCTGTACCACCAGCATGCCCTGGCTCCATGGCCCACCGAGGTTGACGGCAGTGACCTCCAGGCCATCGGTTTCCGAGGCGCCATCAATGCCTGCGGCCGCATTGAGGCCAACGCGCAAGGCGCCGTGCACAGCGAATGGCGGCTCGGCGTCCAGCACCAGGTAGCTGTCATTGCCTTGGCTGGAGATCACCAGGTAATCCCGCGCGGGGCTTTGATACAGCGCCAGGCCTTCGACATCTGCGTGCAGTTGCGGGCCGACTTTGATCACCGGAGTGAGCGTGGCCGGTTGGTCGGCACGGGCATCCATCGCCCACACACCGACATCTTCCTCACCGATAAACAAGCGTTGGCGCTGGTCATCGGCCACGCAGCCCTCGGGCTGGCTGTCGACCTTGAACTGACGCACCAACTCGCCCTGCACACGGCCAGCCGGTGCACTCAGGCGGTATTGCAGGAAGGTGCCATCCTTGTCATTGGCGAACGCGTAGAGCTCACCGCTGGCGGGCTGGTACAGGCAGATGCCGTAGATGTCCTTGAGTGGCGTGGGGACCTCACCGGCTTCAAGCAACTCGCCGCTCTGGCGGTCGATGCTGAACAGGCTCAGGCTATTGCGGTCGCGATTACTCGCCACGGCCAGGTCGACGGTGTGCGTACCGAGTTTGAAGCCAGGGCGTATGTCGACATTGTTCAGGCGCCCCACTGCCAGCTCCTGCAACAGCTTGCCGTCGAGATCGTAGGCCAACAGGCCCTGTTTCTTGTTGGTCCCCAGCACACGACTTTTGGCCGGCGTTTCAGGGTGAACCCAGATGGCCGGGTCATCCGCCGCGTCGCCTTGGCGACCCACGGGTTCGGTCTGGCGCAGTGCGGCGACTTGCGCAAGTATCGGCGCAACCGGCACCGGCGTGGCTTGCCAGTCAAGGCGGCCCTGATAGAGCTGCTCGCTGTCGTCGTCCCGCACCAGCACCTGCCGGCCCTGTATCACCAACTGCTCCGGTTCCTTGAGGCCCGGCAAGGCCAGGCTGGGTTGCTCAACCCAACGTTCCCCGACTTGCTGGAACAGGTGCAATTGCGCGGTTTTCGGGTCCAACGCGAGCATCCCGCCCGGCACCAGTGCCATGGCGCCTGCTTCGCGCTGGGGATCGTCGAACAGCGCCACGGGCGTGCGCTTCACCTCGGCTTCCGGGTGCGCCGGGTAGGCCCACCAGCCGACGTTTTGCTCGTTCACTACCAATCGCTCGGCCGCATCATCCACTTGGCAGAATTGCGCCGATGGCGGCAGTGGCAGGCTGCGAACACGCTGCGCCTGGGCCAACAGCGTCGAACCATTGCCCACCAGCCACTGCTCGCCCTTGCCCTCTTCACCGACCAGAAACACAAACAGGTTGGCCGCCGAATCGCGATAGAGGCACAGGCTATTTACCGCGAAGTCGCGGGTCGGCAGGTACAGCGGCGTACCCCAGGTTTTGCCGGCGCCATCGAGACCGATCAGCAAGGCCTGCTGGCGGTCGTTATCGAGGCTGGCGATCAGCGATTGAGTGCCGGCAGCGCGTGTGTCGAGGCTGCTGAAACGGCCTTTGAAGCGGGCCAGTTCGACGCCTTTATCGTCGAGCAGCAGCAGGCCGTCGCGGGCACTGGCGGCCACGCGCTGGGTGCCGCCGGGCAGGAAGGCAACGGCCTGGGCGTTCAGGCTGGGTGCCCAAGGGGTCAGCGGTAGGTCAGTGGCGAACGCATTGGCGCTGCTAACCAGTACGACCAGCAGGCACAGCTTGGAAATTCTCATGAACAGACAATCCTTCGAAAACAATGGAGATCCCGTTTGGGAGGGCTTGCCCTGATGCCCTGTAGGAGCGAGCTTGCTCGCGAAAAACTCCCAGGCGCCGCATTCATTCAGGCGCCCCGCGTCATCGTTGAAGTTTTTCGCGAGCGAGCTCGCTCCTACAGGGGCCAGGGTTAGAAATGGGTGAACGTCAGGCCCAACTTGTAGGTGGGACCGTACTCTTCGTACTGGCCGTTGTAGCTTCGGTGGCCGGTATAGACGAAGTACGACTCGTCGGTGAGGTTCTGTGCCTCGAAGCTGACCTGCAGGTTCTTGGTCAGTGAGTAGCGCGCACTGAAATCAACGAAGGTTTGCGCGTCGACGTGCAGGTCATGAGCCTTGTCATTGATCGACGCCAACTCATACAAATAGGCCGATTTGTAATTGGCCGACAGGCGCAGGCTGAGGGTGTCGTCTTCCCAACCGAGCATCAGGTTGCCGACCGTGTCCGACTGGTTGGGCAGGCTGATGTTGCGCTTGCGATTGCGCCCGCTGGCACTGTCGAAGCCCTCGATGTCCGCGCTGGAACGGCTGAAGGTGCTGTTGGCACCGATCATCAGGCCGTTCCATGGCGCAGGCAGCCAGTCGAACTTCTGTGAGTAGGCCAGTTCCAGGCCATACAGTTTGGCGCTGTCGCCGTTGGCAAAGGTGTGCGCCTCGGCGAAGTTGGCCCAGGCACCGGTACCAGCCACGTCGGTGTTGTAGACGAAGTTCTGGATGTCTTTGTAGAACACGAAGGCCGACACGGTACCGGCACGGCCCATGAAATGCTCGATGCCCAGGTCCAGGTTGCTCGATTCCAGAGGCTTGAGGTCCGGGTTGCCGAACGTGGCCTCGTCATCGTCGATCACAAAACCCGGGGCCAGTTGGCCAAAGGTCGGGCGCACCACCGATTTGGTCCAGGCGGCGCGCACCTGGGTGTTCTTGTCAATCTGGTAGCGCGCATGCAGGCCCGGCAGCCAATGGTGATAACGGCGCTTGGTCTCGGTGGCGCTGAACTGGCCGTCCGTGGCACCGGTGCCCTTGGCTTCGAACTCGGTACCCTCGTAACGCATACCGGCGATGAAGCGCCAGTCGTCAATATCGACGGTGTTCATCAGGTAGCCGGCATTGATGTCTTCGCGGATGGTGAAGTCGTTGACAGTGGATTCGGTCGGGTCATAGAAGTCATCACGGTTGAGGCCGCCGATCAACTGGCGGATATTGCCCGCGCTGATGCCTGGGCCAAAGCGGCCGAGGCGGTAGTCGACGTTGCCCTTCTGGAACTGCGTGAGGTTGAGTTGTTCATCGCTCAAGCCCTGTTCATCCAGGTCCTTGTAGACCCAGGCCTCCAGGTCATTGTCCTTGTGGCGCCGGCTGACCTTGCCGCCGAACTTGAACTGGGATGCGTAACCGCGCAGGTCATAGTCGCGGGCCAGGTCCAGGCGCAGGTTCTTCTCGGTGTCCTGGGTGTGCTGTTTTTCCCAGTCGACTTTGTCGAGGCTGAAATTGGCGGGGTCGTAGAAACCGCTACCAACGAGCGGGCGCGGCTTGGCCGTGTCGTAGAAGCCGCTGTCGGCAAAGTCACCGCCGTCGAAGGTCGCACCGGCAATATGCCCCGGGCTGTCTTCGCTGGAACGGCTGTAACCGGCCTGGCCGCTCAAGGTCCACAGGCCGAGCAGGCGTTCACCGCCCAATACGTAGGACTGGATTTGCTGGGTTTCCTCGCGGTTCTTGAGCTTGCGTTTGCCCTCGGCTTCGCCCAATTCACCGGGCGCTTGCGGGTCAGCGAACTCGAGGCTGGCGGCGTTGCGGGTTTCGGTGTCCTTGTAGCGGCTGTAGAGGGTGCGCAGGTAGTAGCTGCTCAGGTCATCGGGCTTGTAATCGAAGTTAAGGCCACCACCGGCGCGTTCACGGCTGATGTCATAGTCGCGCTGCTCGAATTTGTTGAGCCGGGCGCCGTTGGTAAAGTCCCAGGCGCCGCCGGTTTCGACGTTGTCCGAGCCGAAATCACGCTTCTGCCAACTGAGGGCCGCGGCCACGCCAAAGTTGTCGATACCGTCGCCGAGGCTGAACCGGTTACTGGCGGCGCCGGAGAATTTCGGGCTGGTCTGGTGCGTGTTCTTGTCGTAACTGGCCTCGGTGCTGCCGGTGTAGAACAGGCCCTTGTGATCGAACGCCGAGAGGCTCTTCACATCGACGGTGCCGCCGAGGGAGTTGGCGTCCATGTCCGGTGTGAGCGTCTTGATCACGGACAGCGACTGCACCAATTCCGAAGGCAGAACATCGAGGGCCACGGCGCGGCGCTCGCTCTCGGGGGATGGCACCAGGGTGCCGTTGATGGTCACGCTGTTGAGGTCCGGGCCCAGGCCGCGCACGCTGACAAAGCGGCCTTCGCCCTGGTCACGTTCAACGCTGATGCCCGGCAAGCGCTGCACCGCCTCGGCAACGTTCTCATCCGGCAACTGGGCGACGCCGTCGGCATGCACTACGCTCTTGATACTGTCGGAAGAGCGCTGCTCCTTGAGGGCGCTGTCGATCGCAGCGGCTTGGCCGACCACATCGACATGCTCGGTGGCCGCTTCCGCGGCGTTGAGCCGCTCGCAGGCTATCGCCAGAGCCAAGGCGGTAAGCGTAAAGCTGACGAGCCCGGTGCGCTTGTACATGAAACCCTCCCCAAGAATCCGTTGGCGCCAGGCAAGGGGCCCGGCAACTGGGAGGGCACGCTAGGGGGCAGGCGTGACGGTTCTGTGACAAGGTTGCGGGCAGAGCCTGTCAAAGCGGGTTTACAGGCTTCTGGAGCGGATAAATGAGCTGAAATGACCTCAGTCAGATGCGGGAGCAAGCGGGCTTGCCTGCGAAGACGGCAGTTCAATCGACAGAGAAGTCGAATGTGCCGCCAGGTAACCACGATGCGAAGCGAGCCGCTCTTGCTCTTGCTCTTGCTCTTGATCTGCTTTTGATCTTAGGCGCCCCGTTAAACCACGCTGGCCGAAATTCGACAGGGATTTGGGGGGTAAACCGGCAGGGATGCCGGTTTAGCCGCCCCGCGCCATGGATGGCGCGTGGCGGCGGCCCCCCAAATCACTGGCGGATTACGGGCACACCGAGCCTAAGCGAGGTGCCGAGTGGTGGGGCAAGAGCGTTTTGCTTACTTTTGCGCTTTTCAAAAGTGAGCCGCTGTAAAAGCGGAACCCTAAGTGGCCGTTACCGCAGGAATGGATATGTACTCGGTATAAACAGTGTCGCCTGTCAGGTCGCCATCGCAGGCAAGCCAGCTCCCACATTTGGAACGCTGACCGTCAGATAGATAGAGGCCGGCTGCCAGGCCGTCTTCGCAGGCAAGCCAGCTCCCACATGGGCTCTATGTCCAGCTAAAAAATAGGCCGACGGCATGAGCTGATTCGACCCTCCCCGCCCGTCATCCAACCGTCACATCCATCTGCTGTGCTGGCGCCCATTACTCATTTGCCCAAGGACCCGTGGCCATGTTTTCCGTGCTCAAACCCCACCGCTGGAAACTCGCATTGCTCCTGATCGCCGCCAACCTCGGGCTGATCCTGCACCTGGCCTGCGGCGAGCTCAAGAGCGTCAGCGAATGGGTGTGGCTGGATATCATCGGCGAAGGCGGTTCGGCGCTGCTCGCGCTGATCTGGCTGGGCCTGGTATTGAAAAGCCGCCCCGCCGGACGGGTCACCCAATACCTGGCGCTGGGGCTGTCGTGCATCTTTTTTTCCTGGTGGATCGACAGCCTCGACGAATTCATCCGCCTGCCTGACAGCATCTCCTGGGATCACTGGCTGGAGTCAGGGCCAATGCCGGTGGGCATGATCCTGCTGACGATTGGCATTTATCACTGGCACCACGAACAACTGGCGATCAGCGCACAGATGGAAAAACGCGAGCGGTTGTTTCGCGAGCATCGGCTGTTCGACAAACTCACGCCCCTGGCCGGCGCCGACTACCTCAAGCGCCAACTCGCCGACAGCCTGCGCGACAGCCAAGCGCAGCAACAACCACTGTCGTTGTTGGCCCTGGACCTGGACAACTTCGCCACCATCAACCAGGCCTACGGGCATGCCGAGGGTGATGCGGTGCTACAGGCGGTCAGCCATGTGCTGCTGCTCAACCTGCGTCGCCAGGACCTGTTGTGCCGCCTGGCGGGCGATCGTTTTGTGGTGCTGCTGCCCAACACCGGCGAGCGCCAGGCCCAGGGCCTGGCGCTGGAGTTGCAACACGCGGTGCAGAGCCTCGCCCACAAGAGCCGGCAACAGGGCGAACGCCTGCAACTGACGGCGACCACGGCGGTGGTGATGGCCTTGCAAGAGTCACCTCACGAGCTGCTCAAGCGGCTGAATATGGGCCTGGCCCGGGCCAAGCAACCCCTTGCGAAAAGTGCCTGAAATGGCCGTGAAAACCAGCTGGTATGAAAACGACAGCCGCTTCATCCCCGGTCACTATCAACCCGCCACGTTGATCGACCTGGGCTTGTCCCGGGACATCGACAGCCATCGCCTACTGCGCGGCACCGGCCTGTTCCACGAAGACATCCTGGCCGGCAATGCGCGGTTGAGCCCGCAGCAGTTCCTGGGTTTGATCGGCAACAGCCGCAAACTGCTGGATGCCGATGACAGCAGTTTCCTGTTTGGCCAACGCCTGCTGCCCGGCTACTACGGCGCCGCCAGTCATGCGCTGGGGCATGCACAGAACCTTCATCAGGCCCTGGATATCCTGATCCAGCAACAAGCGCTGCTCAGCCCGCTGGCCACGCTGCAACTGGAGCTGGATGAGCACCACGCTTACCTGTATTGGTTGGACAGTTGCGGCGCCGGCGAACACTGGCGCTTTCTGCTCGAAGCCAGCATGACTTCACTGGTTGCCATGAGCCAATGGCTCAGCGGCCAGCGCTTGCCGTGGGTGTGCAGCTTCAGCCACGCCGAACCTCGGTATGTCGAGCAATACTGGGTGCATCTGGGCGAACACACGCGCTTCGAACGCCCTCTGAACATGATGTGCCTCCCCCGTGAATACCTCACCCACACCTGGCCGGGTGCTTCGGCCACGGCGGGCCAGGTCGCGCGCCAGCAAGCCCTTGAACAAATCGAGCAACTGGGCTTTGCCACAAGTTTTCTGGACTGCCTCGATGCCTACCTGCGCGAACACGTGCGCCAGCCACCAAGCCTGGAACAGGCCGCCCACACCTTCGCCATGAGCCCGGCCACGCTAAAGCGCAAGTTGCAACGGCACGACACCGGTTTTCAGCAACAGGTCGACCGGGTGCGCAAGCATGTGGCGTTGCACCTGTACCAGGCCAAGGGGTGGAGTAACGAGCAAGTAGCGGCGTACCTGAATTTCAACGATGCGGCGAATTTTCGGCGCTCGTTCAAGCGGTGGACGGGCAGCACGCCCAACCTGATCCGTCAACTGTTCAGCAGCCGCTAGCCAGGCGTTCGCGCAGGAACTCCACCAGCGCTTGCACCGGGCGTGAACTCTGGCGGTGCTGCGGGTACACCGCCGACAGGGTCAAGGCCTCAGGAGCGAAGTCCTCCAGTACCTTGACCAGACGCCCATCCTTCAAGGCCTCGCTGACAATGAACGTCGGTAGGTAGGTAACGCCCAAACCGGCTATCGCGGTATCGCGCAGCAGGTCACCGTTGTTGACGCGCATGCGCCCACTGACGCTCAACGCTTGCACCTTGCCTTTGAAGCGCCATTGCACCTGGCGGCCGTGGCCGTAGGGCAGGCAGTCGTGCGTGGTTAAATCCTCGGGTTTCAAAGGCGTACCCCGCAGCGCCAGGTAGTCGGGGCTGGCGCAATACACCCGCTCGATAGCGGCGATCCGTCGGGCGATCAGGGTGGAATCTTCCAGGGTGCCGATGCGTAGCACCAGGTCGTAGCCTTCGCCGATCAAGTCCACCGGACGGTCGCTCAGGTCAACTTCAACGCAGACCTGCGGATGCTGGCGCAGGAACAACGGCAACAGGCAACCCAGGTGCGCCATGGCGAACGACAAGGGTGCACTGAGGCGAATGGTGCCGCGGGGTTCGCTGTTCTGGCCGGCGATGCCCTGCTCCACTTGCTCCACCTCACCGAGCAGGCGCAAGGCCGACTCATAGTAACTCTGGCCCAGCGGCGTGACGTCCAGGCGCCGTGTGGAGCGGTTGAGCAGGCGTACGCCCAGGCGGTCTTCCAGTTGGATCAGGCGGCGGCTGACAAATTGCTTGGACAAGCCCAATTGCTCGGCGGCGGCAGTGAAACTGCCGGATTCCATGACCTGGCAGAACAGGCGCATGTCTTCGAAGGGGTTCATTGTCGCTTCTCAGGGGACGATAGGCTGTTTTATAGCCCGTCAGTGGTCACACCACAAACCAAAATGTGAACACGATCAAATGTTGGAGAGAACTTGCCCTAATGCCCTCTGTAGGAGCGAGCTTGCTCGCGAAAACCCCATAGACGCCGCGTTTATTCAGGAAGCACGCGGTTATCGTTGACGTTTTTCGCGAGCAAGCTCGCTCCTACAAAACAGGTTACTTGGCAGCGAACGCCGAGTAGCTGTTCATCAGGTTGCGGTAGTTGGGAATGCGCGGCGAAAGCAGGTTGGCCAGGCCTTCCATATCGTTGCGCCAGTCCACTTGCAGCTCGCAGGCCACGGAGAACCAGTTGACCAGTTGCGCACCGGCGGCGGTCATACGCGCCCAGGCGGCTTGTTGCACGGTTTCGTTGAAGGTGCCGGAAGCGTCGGTGACCACGAAAACCTCGAAGCCTTCGTCAAGGGCACACAGGGTCGGGAATGCCACGCACACGTCGGTCACCACACCGGCAATGATGATCTGCTTGCGGCCGGTCGCCTTGACGGCCTTGACGAAATCTTCGTTGTCCCATGCGTTGATCTGGCCAGGGCGCGGAATGTACGGCGCGTCGGGGAACAGTTCTTTGAGCTCAGGCACCAGCGGGCCGTTGGGGCCGCTTTCAAAGCTGGTGGTCAGGATGGTCGGCAGGTTGAAGAACTTCGCCACGTCGGCCAGGGCCAGCACGTTGTTCTTGAACTCGTTGGGGGAAAAATCCTGCACCAGGGAGATCAGGCCGGTCTGGTGATCAACCAACAGCACAACAGCATCGTCTTTGTTCAAGCGCTTGTAAGTCATGGGTAACTCCTTTGGGGATGGGGTGTTTTTCAAAAAGCAAAGCAGGAGCAGCCGAACGCCCCCCAGAAACCCTGGAAGTCGCTGACCGGCACGCTGGAAAGGCGCGCTTTTTCATGGCTGTGGGCATGCACGCCACAAGGGCCGCTGCACTGGTGAACCTGGGCCTGCATCGGCGACGTCGGGCGCCAGTGCCCTGGCACCTTGACCACCGGCGACCAGTCGGGCAGCACCGGTACTCGTGGCGGTGCGAAATCTTCGAAGTCGCCAGCGCCGTACACGACCTTGCCGCCGACCACGGTCAGCACCGACTCGATCCACTTGATAGCTTCTTCCTCGATACTGAAAAAGTCCGCCGACAACGCGGCGACATCCGCCAATTGACCGACCTTGATCTGGCCTTTCTTGCCCTGCTCGGACGAGAACCAGGCGCTGCCGTGGGTGAACAGCTCCAATGCGGTAAGGCGCGGCAAGCCCTCGGCGTGCAGCTCCAGGCCACCGACGGTACGGCCGCTGACCATCCAGTACAGCGAGGTCCAGGGGTTGTAGCTCGACACGCGGGTGGCATCGGTGCCCGCCCCAACCGGCACGCCTTCGGCCAGCATGCGCTTGATCGGCGGTGTGGCTTCGGCGGCCTTGGCGCCGTAGCGCTCGACAAAGTATTCGCCCTGGAACGCCATGCGATCCTGAATCGCAATACCGCCACCGAGGGCACGCACACGTTCGATGTTTTTCGGGGTGATGGTTTCGGCGTGGTCGAAGAACCACGGCAAGCCATTGAACGGAATATCGCGGTTGACCTTCTCGAACACGTCAAGCATGCGCGAGATGGACTCGTCGTAAGTGGCGTGCAGACGGAACGGCCAGCGCTGTTCCACCAGGTGGCGCACCACCGGTTCCAGCTCCTGTTCCATGGTCAGCGGCAGGTCCGGGCGGGGCTCGAGGAAGTCTTCAAAGTCCGCCGCCGAGAACACCAGCATCTCGCCGGCCCCGTTATGGCGCAGGTAGTCATCGCCCTGATGCAGGGTGACGCTGCCGGTCCAGTTCTTGAAGTCGCTGAGCTCTTCCTTGGGCTTCTGGGTGAACAGGTTGTAGGCGATGCGCACCGTCAACTGTTGATCCTTGGCCAGTTGCTCGATCACCGCGTAGTCATCGGGGTAGTTCTGGAAGCCGCCGCCGGCATCGATGGCGCTGGTCAGGCCCAGGCGATTGAGTTCCCGCATGAACTGGCGGGTGGAGTTGACCTGGTATTCCAAAGGCAGTTTCGGGCCCTTGGCCAAGGTCGCATACAGGATCATCGCGTTAGGCCGCGCCACCAGCATGCCGGTGGGGTTGCCGTTGCTGTCGCGCACGATCTCACCGCCCGGCGGGTTCGGCGTGTCCTTGGTGTAGCCCGCCACCCGCAGGGCTGCGCGGTTGAGCAAGGCGCGGTCGTACAAGTGCAGCACGAACACCGGGGTGTCCGGGGCGGCCTGGTTGAGTTCTTCCAGGGTGGGCATGCGCTTTTCGGCGAACTGGAATTCGTTCCAACCGCCCACCACGCGTACCCATTGCGGCGTGGGCGTGCGGTCGGCCTGGTCCTTGAGCATGCGCAAGGCATCGGCCAGGGACGGCACGCCTTCCCAGCGCAGTTCAAGGTTGTAGTTCAACCCGCCACGAATCAGGTGCAAGTGCGAGTCGTTGAGGCCGGGAATTACGGTGCGGCCCTTGAGGTCGATGACCTGGGTGCCGCTGCCGCGCAGGGCCATGGCTTCGCCGTCGGTACCCACGGCGACAAAGCGCCCTTGGTGGATGGCCACGGCGGTGGCGCGTGGGTTTTCCCGGTCCACGGTGTGGAACTGGCCATTGAACAGAATCAGATCGGCGTTCATAGGGTTTCCTTTACAGAGGCTTCAAGCCAGGGAGCGAACAGGCGGGTGGCCGCCGGCATCAGCAGGTACACCACCAGCAACACGATGGTCAGGGTGACCAGGAAGGTGGAGACCACGTAATTGGACAGAAACGGGTGCAACCGCAGGATCGGCCCCCAGATAAACGGCAGCAGCAGGGTTTGCGGCAGGATCACAAACAGGCTGACCACCGCCTGCTTCCAGCGAGGCGGCTTGGCACCACCCTCGGCCTGGGGCGTGAACCAGAATTCATTGGCCGCGCCGATTTCCGTCTGGTCGCCGTCCGCCAGCATCGGCGCGGCTTCGTCGATCAGGGCCTGGCGTTGCGGGGAGCCGAGCCACAGCTCAAGGGCGCTGGTGGAGCTATAGCGCAGCACGCAAGTGAACAGCGCCATGCCGTTTTGCTGGCTGCGCACCACGTCAACACCAAGGTGCCCAGGGCGTTCGCCCGCGATGCGCACGATGCGGCGCAACCAGGCTTCGTACTCGACTTCAAAACCGGGTTTGACCCGGTGCTTGACGACCAGGGTGACGACTTCGTCGGGGCCGGTGTTGGTGGTTGAATCCATGGCTGAGTGCTTCCCCGGAGTATTGAGCGATGGGGAGAGTCTGGCGGCTTGGCGGCTGGGGAGAATTGGATGTATGTGCTGTTTGGCTTATTGCCGGCAAAGCTATGTGGCCCGCGCCATATGCTCCGCAATCCTGCCCCTCAGCCACCGCTCCGCCGGGTCGTTGTCATGCACCCCGCTCCACACCATCGACAGCTCCGCCGCATCAATCGCAAACGGCGGGTCCTCGGCGCGCAGGCGTGTGCCTTCGGTCAGCGCGCACGCGGCGTAATCCGGCACGGTCGCGATAATCTGCGTCCCCGCCAGCAACGCCCGTAACCCGCTGAACTGCGGCACCGCCAGCACCACGCGGCGCGAGCGGCCGATGCGGGCCAGGTCCAGGTCGATATTGCCGCTCAGGTCACCGGAGAACGACACCATTGCATGGGGCCTGGCGCAGTAATCATCCAGGGTCAGCGGCGCCTCGCCGTCATCGCCGCGCAGGACCTTGCAGGGGATATCGCGCAGTTTCTTGCGCTTGGCATTGGCCGGCAGATCGGTGGTGTAGCTGACCCCCACGGAGATTTCACCGCTGGCCAGCAGCGAAGGCATCAACAGGTAATTGGCGCGGCGCACCACCACGATGATGCCTGGCGCTTCTTCGCGCAGGCGGCTGAGTAACGACGGAAACAGCCCGAACTCCGCATCATCGGACAGGCCGATACGAAACACCGCGCAGCTGGTGGAGGGGTCGAAATCCTTGGCGCGGCTGACGGCGCCCGAGATGGTGTCCATGGCAGGTTGCAGCTCCTTGAGTATCGCCAGTGCACGCGCCGTGGGTTCCATGGCACGGCCGTTACGCAGCAGCAACGGGTCGTCGAACAAATCGCGCAAACGGCCCAGCGCGGCGCTCACTGCCGGTTGGCCGATAAACAGTTTTTCGGCGACTCGGGTCAGGTTTTTCTCGAACATCAAGGCTTCGAAAATCACCAGCAGGTTCATATCGACGCGGCGCAGATCGTTGCGGTTCATGGGCGCTATCCAAACGTTTTCCAGGGGGCCAGGGAAGCATGCACTGCACGCCTGGGATTGCATAGCTGTGCTGTCTTTTCCGGCACCGCACCTGGCGAAATTAACAACGATTAACTCGTCAGCCAGGCGCTCCGGCAACAAGATGAAGCGCGTCTACACTGCACCCATCCACCGGGAACGTTCCCATCGACTGCGGATATTTGTCATGGCCCGACTCGAGCAATATTCCCCCCGGTTGCCCGCCACCGGTGGCCTGTGCCCCCGGCGCGAGCGCATCGCCAAGCAACTGATCCTCGCCAACCTCGGCGAAAGCCTGGCGATCGCCGACCTGGCCCAGGCCTGCGCCTTGTCGCGCAGCCATTTTTCCCGCGCCTTCAAGTGCACCACCGGGCTGTCGCCCCAGGAATGGATTCGCCAGCAACGCATCCAGCGCGCCAAGGAACTGATTACCGGCTCGTCCCTGAGCCTCACACAGATCAGCCTGGAATGTGGCTTTTGCGACCAGGCGCACTTCTGCCATATGTTCACCCGCAGCGAAGGCGTCAACCCGATGACCTGGCGAAATCACCACTCGCGCAGCAAACCTGATGTGATCGCTGCCTAGTGGTCTGCACGTACCTGGAATATGCTGGTCGCTCCCTTCCTCCAGAACCTGGGCAGCCATGAATGACTTGAGCGACCAGGCCGTGCATTTCGGCCCCTACCGCATCCACCCGCGCCAGCGCCTGGTGCTGGAGGCCGGCCGCCCGCTGCGCCTGGGGCGGCGGGCGGTGGACATTCTGCTGATCCTGCTGGAGCACGCCGGCAATGTGGTGAGCAAACAGGAGTTGATCGCAAGGGTCTGGCCCAAAAGCGTGGTGGAAGACGGCAACCTGCGTGTGCACATGGCTGCGTTGCGCAAGGCGCTGGGCGACGGCCAGGCCGGGCAGCGCTATATCGTCACGGTCGCCCAGCGCGGCTACAGTTTTGTTGCGCCACTGAGCATCGAACCCATGACGCTGCCCACCGACGGTGCGCCCCAACGCCCCAGCCATAACCTGCCCCTGCGGCGCACGCGCATGATCGGCCGCCAAGCGCTGATCGACGCCCTGGTACAACAACTGCCGCAGCAGCGCTTTATCACCCTGACCGGCGCCGGTGGCATCGGCAAGACCACCGTCGCTCTACGGGTCGCGGAATTGCTGATCGGGCATTACCGCGACGGTATTCACCTGCTGGACCTGGCGCCGCTCAGTGCCGCGTCCATGATCCTGCCCAACCTCGCCGCCCTGCTCGGCCTGACACCGGGCGAGAATGCCTCCCTGGCCAGCCTCGCCCGCAGTCTGCAGGCACGCCAGATGCTGCTGGTGATCGACAACTGCGAGCACCTGCTCGACGACATCGCCCTGATCAGTGAAACCCTGCTGCGCCATGCACCGCACCTGCACATCCTCACCACCAGCCGCGAAGCCCTGCGCGCCGAAGGTGAATATGTGCAGCGCCTTGAGCCGCTGGCCTGCCCGCCCGCCACCGGCAACCGCGCCCAGGCCCTGGGTTACCCGGCCATGCAATTGCTGATCGAGCGCGCCATGTCCCACCAGGAGAGCTTTGCCCTCAGCGACGCTGAACTGCCCCTGGCGATTGATATCTGCCAGCGCCTGGACGGCATTCCCCTGGCGATCGAACTGGTGGCCGCGCAAATCGAACGGTTTGGCTTGCCGGGCCTGCTGGTGCAGATGGAAGACAACTTTCGCCTGCTGACCCGCGGCCGACGCAGCGCCCTGCCCCGCCAGCAGACCCTGCGCGCCACGCTCGACTGGAGCTTTGACCTGCTCACGGCGTGCGAGCAAATCTGCCTGCGCCGCCTGGCGGTCTTCCGTGGCGGCTTCAGCCTGGTCAGCGCAGCGGCGGTGATCGCCGGGGAGCAAGTGGCCCCCGCCGAAGTGCTGGGCTCCATTACGCAACTGGTGGCCAAGTCGTTGTTGAACGTGGAAGCAAGCGATGACGAGATGGTCTATCGCCTGCTGGACATCACCCGCACCTACGCCCTGGAAAAGCTCAGCCAGGCCTGCGAACTGCATGCCACACGAGAGCGCCACGCTGCACGCTGCCTGGCGCTGATGGAACAGGCCCAGGGCGACTGGGACCTGATCGCCACACAGCCGTGGATCGACCGTTACGCACCGCTGCGCGAAGACGTGCGTGCCGCCCTCGACTGGGGCTTTGCCGATGGCGGTGCGCAGTTGCTGGCTATCCGCCTGACGGTCAGCGCGATGCCACTGTGGCAAGAGTTGTCGTTGCTGCGAGAGCACGGCGGCTATGTGGACCAGGCGCTGGCGCTGATCGGCCAGGTCACCGCGCCCTGCACGCAATTGACCCTGCAACTGCAATTGGCCCTGGGCAGCCTCTCCTACCACGCCATGGGCGCCGCACCTCGGACCATTGCGGCATTCGAGGGTGCCGCACGCCTGGCCGAGACAACCCAGGACCTTGGCGGCCAGTTGCGGGCGGTCTCCGGGCTGATGGCGGTGAACCTGTGCGCCGGGCGCTACGGCCCAGCGCAGGCGCTGAGTGTGCAGTTCGAACGCCTCGACCCACGCACCGAGCCGTTGCTGGGCCTTAGCGCGCAGCGGTTGCGTGCGCTGGGCCAGCATTACACCGGCAACCAGACGCTCGCCCGGCACCACGCCGAGCAGGTGCTGCAGCGCATGTCCCAAAGCGGTCACGTGAACCGCTTTGCCTTCGGGGTTGGCGTGCAGTACGACCAGGGCGTCGCCTCCTTGACCGTGCTGGCGCGAATCCTGTGGTTGCAGGGCTTTCCCGAGCGCGCCTGGCGCACCGCCAGTCAGGCGCTGGAGTTGGCGCTACAGATCAACCACGGCACCTCGATCTGCTACACCCTGGCCCTGGCTGGGGTGGTGATCGCCCGCTACAACGGCGCCGAAGACGACGCCCAAGCCCTGCAAAGGCTGCTGCTGGAGCAGTCGCACAAGCATTCTGTGCAGTTGTTCCAGACCTGGGCCGGGCATTACGCCGGTATTCTTGGCCAACCGGATTGGCAGGGCCTGGGCCTGATCCAAGACACCTTGATCACCTTCGGCACCCATGCTGTGGATGTGCCAACCCTGGAACGCGCGCGCAGTGGCGCGGCGGGCTGGTGCGCCCCGGAGATTCTGCGGGTGTACGCCTTGCAGCTAGAGGATGAGCACACCACTGAAACCCTGCTGCTGGAGGCGCTGGGCCTGGCGCACCAGCAAGGAGCCCTGGCCTGGGAGCTGCGCTGCGGCGCAGCCCTGGCGCTACTGTGGCAACAGCAGGGGCGCATTCAGCTCGCCAGGGACTTACTCAGTTCAATCCACGCACGTTTCAGCGAAGGCTTCGCCACTCAGGATCTACTGCGCGTGCGCTGCCTGCTCGACGAGTTGCAGGACAAACGGCCGGCCTGAGAACGCCCCCAGGCAAGGCGCGTAGCCCTGCTGCAAACGCGCGACCTGACGCGGGTCGCGCAGTTGCCCCAAAGCGTAGCTGCGCACACAGTTGAGCAGCCGATAGCGCGCCGGACCCAGGCCGGGCTCGACGCTCAGCAGCGAGACGTTGACCAGGCGCGCCAGCAGGTAAGACAGGTCGGCATGTTCGAGCTCGGTACCGGTCACTAGGTCACTCAGGGTGGGTAAGGTGACTGCCATCTTGAACAGACTCAATTGCAGAAACAGCCAGCACTCCGGCAGGCTCAAGCGCTCGTAGCTCCAATCCAGGGCCGCGGTCAGTGAGCGATGGCGCTCCACTGCCGTGCGGCGCCCACGGGCCAGCACTTGCAAGCCTGTGCGTACTTGCGTCTGCACACCGCCGATGCCCAACGCATCCACCTGGGCGGCCGCCAATTCCAGGGCCAACGGCAGGCCGTCCAGACGCCGACACAGGTCGCCCAGCGGCGCCAGGTCCTGAGGCCGCAAATCAAACCCCTGCTGATTGGCACGCGCGCGCGCCACGAACAGTTGCACCGCAGGACAGGCCATCGCCTGCTCGACATTGGCCAACGCCTTTGGCGACGGCACTGCCAGCCGAGGCACGCGCACTATCCACTCGCCAGGGGCCAGCAAGGCTTCGCGACTGGTGATCAGCACGCTGATGCCCGGCGCCGCCTCGCGCAGCGCACGCATCAGTTGTCGACACGCGCCCAGCAGCAGGTCAGCGCCGTCGAGTACCAGCAACACGTGGCGCGAGGCCAGGCGCCGGCCCAGTTCGTTGAGGCTCGCGGGCGTCGAATGCAACTGCAACACCCTGGCCAGGCTACCGAGCAGTTCGCTCGGGGTTTGCACAACGGCCATGTCGACCCACCATACGCCGTCGCGATAACGCGGCAATACCCGCTCGGCCAGGGCCAGGGCCAGCGTGCTCTTGCCAATGCCGGCCACGCCGGTGAGGGTCAATAACCGCTGCACAGGCAACCGCCGCGCCAGCACGCCCACCAGTTCATCTCGCCCCCACACCGGGCTGAGCCGTGCAGCCAGGTTGTGCTGAGGCAGCAGCGTCGGCAGCGCGTCCTGCGCAGGCGCAGCGAAGCAGTAACCGCGCTGGGGGTGATTGAGGATCCAGCGTTGGCCGTCAAGGGCACGACGCAGCGCGGCGATATGCACACGCAGGTTGCTGTCTTCAACGACGCTGTTGGGCCACACCCGTTCGATCAAGGTCGCCTTGCTGACGAAGTGCCCGGGCGCTTCGAGCAGTACTGCGAGAATATCCAAGGCTCGCCCGCCCAGTGGCACCGGCCAGCCCGCCTTGCTGACCAGGCGCTGCTGCCGATGAAAGGTGTAGGGGCCAAAGCTCACCGCCGTACCATTTTGCATGTCCGTCAAAGCGCTGAAACACCCGTGCTTGAGTGCCTGCGCATCCTTTTTCCATGGGCTCGACGCTATCTTGCCAGTTGGCGATGACAGGACAATGCTGGCACGGGGAGCGATACGGACAATCGGGTGCCTGAGACGGACATGGTGTCGTTAACTGAACTGTTGTCGGTATTGGGTAGGGTTCAGCCCGAGCTTTTCGCTGAACAGAAAACGCATATGCCGCACGCTGCCAAAGCCTGCGTGGAAGGCCACGGTCTTGAGCGGCAGGTCGGTGGTTTCCAGCAGGTGCCGGGCCCGGTCGATGCGCGCGCCCTGCAGGAACGCCATGGGCGTCATCTGCACGTCCTTGGCGAACAGCCGCGCGAAGTGGCGTGCGCTCATTCCGGCCAACTCAGCCATGGACTCGATGGTAAAGGGTTGATCCAGATGCGCCAGGACGTGGTTCTGCACGCGAGTGATCGGAGTTTCCTGAGGCGCCACGGCGGCAGTCATCGGGCTGAACTGGGCCTGGCCGCCCTGGCGCTTCATCACCACCAGCAGCACTTTGGCCACATCCACCGCCACTTGCTTGCCATGGTCCTGGGCAACGACCGACAGGGCCAGGTCGATACCCGCAGTGACGCCGCCAGAGGTGATCAGCCGCCCGTCCTGCAAATAGATGCGATCGGTCTCGACGATGGCGTTGGGAAACGCCTTGATCAACCGCTCGGTGTAGTGCCAATGGGTGGTCACGCGGTGCCCGTCGAGCAAACCTGCGTGGCCGAGCACAAAAGCGCCGGTGCAGATCGAGCCAAAACGCCGAGCCCGTGGCGCCGCAGCTTTGAGCCAGGGCAACAACGCGGGGTGGCATTCGTTATAGGCGCCGGGGCCGCCCGGCACCAACAGCAGGTCATAAGCCGCCTGGGCCTGTTCCAACAGCAGGTCGGTCTGCACGCTCACGCCATTGGAGGCCTGCAACGGACCGGGCTCAGTGCCGATGGTCAGGATCTGGTAGTGGTCGGCCGCCGGCAGGTAGCGGTTGGCAATCGAAAACACTTCCAGCGGCCCGGCCATATCGAGCAGCAGGAAGTCCGGGAACAGCGCCATGGCCACGGTTTTCATAAGCGGGAAACGTCCATCGAAAAGGAGTGCGACGGGCATTATGGCACGACTTTAACTGTCAACTTAAAAGAGACAGTTATTCTATTTTCATCTTCTTAATCAATCATTCGTTAACCATTAACCTTCTTCTCAACGCAAGCGCTCTGCATCTCGCAGCCCGCGCTCACTTGAGGACTGGACCCATGCTGACCCTTCGCAAAGCTTCCGAACGCGGCGCCGCCAATCACGGTTGGTTGAAGTCGTTCCACACCTTCTCTTTCGCCAACTACTGGAACCCCAAGGAACAGGGTTTTTCCGACCTGCTAGTGATCAACGACGACCGCGTCGCCGCAGGCAAAGGCTTCGGCCAGCACCCGCACCGTGACATGGAGATCTTCTCCTACGTGCTCGAAGGCGCGCTGGAACACAAGGACACCCTGGGCACCGGCTCGGTGATCCGCCCCGGCGATGTGCAACTGATGAGCGCGGGCAGCGGCGTAGCCCACAGTGAGTTCAACCACAGCCAGCGTCATGGCGTGCACTTCCTGCAAATCTGGATCGTGCCCAACGAAGCAAGCGCCAAGCCGCGCTATCAGCAGGAGCACTTCACAGAAGCGCAAAAACGCGGGCGTTTGCAGTTGATCATCTCGCCGGAGGGCGCCAACGGTTCGCTGAAAGTGCGCCAGGACGCACGGGTGTATGCCGGGCTGTTCGACGCTGACGAAAGTGCCCGCCTGGAGCTGGCACCGGATCGCTACGCCTACATCCATGTGGCGCGCGGCAGCGTTGAACTCAACGGCCAGCGCTTGCAGGAAGGCGACGGTGTACGCGTACGGGACGAACGCCAGATCCGCCTCAGCCACGGCGAAGACGCTGAAGTACTGGTGTTTGACCTGCGCCCCAACGAACTGCCGCAAATGCCATGACGGCCGCAGTGGTGGTCCCGCCAGCGGGACCATCGTTGGCATCGATAGTCACCATCAGCGCAATGAAGTTCTCTAAAAAAATGCAACGCGTAACATCAAACCCATGCCAAACGGCACCCAACTAAAACACTCGGAGCACATCATCATGAAACGCCAACTCTTGCTTAGCCTCGCTTTCTCGGTACTCGCTGCAAACGCTTTTGCCCACCCGGTTGTCGCTGAAGGCGGCGCGGATCGCCTGATAGAAACCCGTGTTGCCGAAGGTGGCGCGGATCGTCTGCAAGAACGTGGTTTGGCTGAAGGCGGTGCTGATCGTCTGCAGGAACGTGGCCTGGCTGAAGGCGGTGCTGATCGCTTGCAGGAACGTGGTCTGGCTGAAGGCGGTGCTGATCGTCTGCAGGAACGTGGCCTGGCTGAAGGCGGTGCTGATCGTCTGCAGGAACGTGGCCTGGCTGAAGGCGGTGCCGATCGTCTGCAGGAACGTGGTCTGGCTGAAGGCGGTGCCGAGCGTCTGCTGAGCACCCACGTATAACCCCGCACTGTTGGCGGGACACCCCAAACCGGCCTGATCAGCCGGTTTTTTTTCGTCTTCGATTTGCCTGGGTATCCACACGATGTCGACTGAAGCGCTAAGCCGTGCCTCAACCCGGCAGCGGAATTACCCGCAGCGGCCTTACCGACTTGTAGGAAAAACTCGAATAGATCTCCTTGACGCAAGGCAAGGTCTGCAAGACCTCTCGGGCAAATTCACCGAACGATTCCAGGTCCTTGGCCACCACTTCCAGCAAAAAATCATAGCGCCCAGAGACGTTATGGCACGCCACAATTTCTGGGATGGCCAACAGACGTTGCTCGAACGCCCGGGCAATTTCCTGGGTGTGGCTTTCCATCATGATGCTGACGAACGCGGTCACCCCGTAGCCCAGTGCCTTGGGCGAGAGAATCGCCTGGTAGCCACTGATCACCCCACTTTCTTCCAAGGTGCGCACCCGACGCCAGCACGGTGAAGTGGTGAGCGCCACCCGCTCGGCCAACTCGGCCACGGTCAGGCGGGCATTGCCCTGCAACGCGTTCAAAAGGGCTTTATCGGTGCGGTCCAGCTTGATGGGCATAACGTGCCTCTAATCATTATTTTTATCGGTGTTTGATCCACAAACGCAGGTTTTTCTGGGTTTTTTTGCAAGGTTCATCCGTGGTTATGAGCATAGCATTGTAGGAAATAAGGAGCGCCCGACATGCACAATAAACACACCACATTCGGCTTTTCCACCCGTGCCATACACCACGGCTATGACCCCCAGGACCACCACGGCGCGCTCGTCCCGCCGATCTATCTATCTGCGACCTTCGCCTTTCCCACCGTCGAATACGGCGCCGCCTGCTTTGCCGGCGAAGCCAGCGGCCACTTCTATACGCGCATTTCCAACCCGACCCTGGCCCTGCTGGAGTCACGCATGGCCAGCCTGGAAAACGGCGAGGCCGCCGTGGCGTTCAGCTCCGGCATGGGCGCGATTGCCGCGACGTTCTGGACCCTGTTGCGCCCGGGCGACGAGATCATCGTCAGCCAGACGCTCTATGGTTGTACGTTCGCCCTGCTGCACCACGGCCTGAGCGAATTCGGCATCAAGGTGCGGCATGTCGACCTGACCGACCTCACCGCCCTGCAAGCAGCGTTCTCCCCGGCCACCCGCATGCTCTACTGCGAGACCCCGGCCAACCCCAACCTGCGCCTGATCGACATCGCCGCCGTGGCCGAACTGGCCCATCAGCAGCCGAATGTCACCGTGGTGGTCGATAACACCTATTGCACTCCCTATCTGCAACGTCCCCTGGAACAGGGTGCCGATGTGGTGGTGCACTCGGCCACCAAATACCTCAGTGGCCACGGCGACATTACCGCAGGCATCGCGGTGAGCAACCAGGCCCTGGCGCAGCGCATTCGCCTGCAAGGGCTCAAGGACCTGACCGGCGCGGTGATGTCGCCCCAGGACGCCGCATTGCTGATGCGCGGCCTCAAGACCCTGGGCCTGCGCATGGACCGCCATTGCAGCAACGCCCAAGCGGTGGCCGAGGCGCTGCAGGCGCACCCTGCGGTGCAGTGGGTAACCTACCCCGGTCTGCGTTCTTTCCCACAATACGAACTGGCAAACCGGCAAATGAAACTGCCTGGCGGCATGATCGCCTTTGAACTCAAGGGCGGCCTCGAAACCGGCCAGCGCTTCATGAACGCTCTGCAACTATTCACCCGCGCAGTCAGCCTGGGGGATGCCGAATCACTGGCCCAACACCCGGCGAGCATGACCCACTCCACTTACACCCCCGAACAACGGGTGCAGCACGGTATCAGCGAGGGCCTGGTGCGTTTGTCGGTGGGGCTTGAAGACGTCGCCGACCTGCTGGCCGATATCCAACAGGCCCTGGCCAAGTGCAGCGCTGCCAACCTGCGGCCCATTGCGACAGCGGCGTATGCGATGAAATAGCGTCCAACCCCATGGGTTATGCGGTGCCTGGGCGGCGGTCGGAAGGATCCGACTGCCGCTCTGCCTGTTTAATGTTTTTTTTCGCAGATTGGATCCCCCTCCTTTAGCCAGGCTGTACTAGCATGTCAGCGGCGGGACGCACTATCACTGCAGGTTATTCACATTAGTTACCTTCTTAACCCCCGTCGCTATAAGGCCCGATACCTGCACGAAACTCATGGACGAATTGATGAACTCACACCTGTTCCCACAGATAGGCAAGGTCATCGCCAGCACCGGCAGCCGCCATTTCCCACGCATGCTGCATGACCTGATCCTCACCCAATTGGCAGTGGACGCCACCCATATCACCCAATTGCAAGTCAGCCGCGAAGGCCTTGGCCGCCGCAAGATCAGCCCGGTGTACACCGATTCGGTGGCGGCCCTGGGCAGCGAGCAACTCGCCGCACAACTGCACCTCACGCGCCGCAAGGACGATGTGCGCTATGTGCTGTCGGTGTATCGCTCGCACCCGTCCGACAGCTTTTCTGCGCAAGAGCGCAGCATGCTCCAGGACTTCTCCACGCTGTTGCTGCCCATGGTGGAAAAACACATCACCGCGCTGCAGCCCTCGCTCCCGGACAGCCCGTGCGCAGTGCCTCAACCCCAGGGCATCGACACCTTGCGCCGACGCATCCAGGAGCGCCTGGTGCAATCGGGGCTGACCTTGTCCAACCGTGAACTGGAAGTGTGCGTAGGCCTGCTGGCCGGGCGCACCGCGCCGGAGTTGGCCGAGCAATTGGCGTTGAAGGTCAACACCATCGAGAGCTACCTCAAGCGTGCGGCGATCAAGTTGGGGATCAGCGGACGGCACTCGTTGTTGCGGTGGATGTACTCGACCGAAGACTAAGATCGTTCCCACGCTCCGCGTGGGAATGGATCCCGTGACGCTCTGCGTCACCGTGGACGCAGAGCGTCCATGGCGGCGTTCCCACGCGGAGCGTGGGAACGATCAGCACATCACCGCGCTGCAGCCCTCGCTCCCGGACAGCCCATGCGCAGTGCCTCAACCCCGGGGCATCGACACCTTGCGCCGACGCATCCAGGAGCGCCTGCTGCAATCGGAGCTGACCTTGTCCAACCGTGAACTGGAAGTGTGCGTAGGCCTGCTGGCCGGGCGCACCGCGCCGGAGTTGGCCGAGCAATTGGCGTTGAAGGTCAACACCATCGAGAGCTACCTCAAGCGTGCGGCGATCAAGTTGGGGATCAGCGG
>NZ_WJZD01000011.1:0-168459 GCF_021609665.1 Pseudomonas sp. PA-1-3F
TTCTTGACGACCATAGAGCATTGGAACCACCTGATCCCATCCCGAACTCAGCAGTGAAACGATGCATCGCCGATGGTAGTGTGGGGTTTCCCCATGTGAGAGTAGGTCATCGTCAAGATTAAATTCCGAAACCCCAATTGCGAAAGCAGTTGGGGTTTTGTTTTGGGCGCTCGAAAAGTGTCCGCCTTGTCGCCGTACACTTGTTCGCCTTGTGTTCGCCCCGTGCACCACAGTGCTAAAGTCCATCCCTCGATTTTGCTTTTCCCAAGGAAGCCGTTATGCCGGACGCGACATCCCTCAGTCCTGGATTCATGGTGGTTCATGGCAACCGCCTGGACGAGCTGCGAAGCCTGGTGGTCAGTTGGATGCGCCGTTACCCACTGGCGCCTTTGGAAAACGAAATCGCACTGGTACAAAGCAACGGCATCGCCCAATGGCTCAAGCTGGCCTTAGCCGAAGACCCGCAAGCCGATGATATGGGCGGCTGTGGCATTGCCGCAGCCATCGACGTGCAACTGCCTGGCAGCTTTATGTGGCAGCTTTATCGTATGGTTTTGGGCCGTGACGAAATCCCGCCCAAGTCCCTGCTTGATAAAGCCCCGCTGACCTGGCGCCTCATGCGGCTGTTACCCGAGCTGATCGACCAACCGCACTTCGAGCCTCTGCAACGCTTCCTGACGCAAGACACCGACCTGCGCAAACGCTACCAACTCGCCGAGCGCCTGGCTGACCTCTTCGACCAATACCAGGTCTACCGTGCCGACTGGCTGGAAGATTGGGCCGCAGGCCGGCACCAACTGCGCAATGGTCGAGGCGAGTCCAAACCGCTCAACCCAGCCAACTGCTGGCAAGCCGAGCTGTGGCGCGCGCTCCTGCTGGATGTGGGTGAAGCAGGCATGGCCGAAAGCCGGGCCGGCGTACATCAGCGCTTCATCGAGCGCATCAACAGCCTTGAACAAGCACCGCCCGGCTTGCCTCCCCGGGTGATCGTCTTCGGCATCTCATCGCTGCCGGCCCAGGCGCTGGAAGCCTTGGCGGGTCTGGCCCGTTTCAGCCAGGTCCTGCTCTGCGTGCATAACCCCTGCCGCCATCATTGGTCGGACATCGTCGCCGACAAGGACTTGCTGCGTAACGAATACAAACGCCAGGCGCGCAAAACGGGCATGCCCGTCACTATCGACCCACAAACTTTGCACCAGCACGCCCATCCGCTGCTCGCTGCCTGGGGCAAGCAGGGCCGTGATTACATCAGTCTGCTGGACAGCTACGATGACCCCAACAGCTACCGCGCCGCATTTCGCGACGGTCGTATTGACCTGTTCAGCGACAGCGAACCCACCACGCTCCTCAACCAACTCCAGGACGATATCCTCGAACTGCGCCCGTTGAATGAAACCCGTGAGCTCTGGCCCGCTGTCGACTTGCAACGCGATACGTCGATCCGTTTCCATATCGCCCACAGCGCCCAACGCGAAGTGGAAATCCTCCACGACCAATTACTTCATCGCTTCAGCGCTGACCCCTCCCTGCGCCCTCGGGACATCATCGTCATGGTTCCCGACGTCGACAGCTATGCACCGCATATTCGCGCGGTCTTCGGCCAGCTCGAACGGCATGACCCACGCTTCATCCCCTTCACCCTTACAGACCAAGGCCAACGTGGTCGCGACCCGCTGTTGATCGCCGTCGAGCACTTGCTCAAACTTCCCGACAGCCGCTTCCCTGTCAGCGAAATCCTCGACCTGCTCGACGTCCCGGCCCTGCGCGAACGCTTCGCCATCAAAGAGCGTGATCTGCCCACCTTGCATCGCTGGATCGAAGGCGCCGGCATCCGCTGGGGCTTGAATGCCGAGCAACGCGCCGGTTTGGGCCTGCCCGCGGAACTGGAGCAAAACAGTTGGCGATTCGGCCTGCGCCGTATGCTGCTGGGCTATGCCGTCGGTACCGGCACGGCCTGCGACGGTATTGAACCTTATGACGAAATCGGTGGCCTCGATGCGGCCTTGATCGGCCCACTGGTCGCCTTGCTTGACGCCTTGAACGATGCCCATCAAGCGTTATCGGAACCCGCGTCGCCACAAACCTGGGGCGAACGTCTACAACGGTTGATGCAGCTGTTTTTCCTACCCAGCAGCGAGCACGATGACTACCTGCTGGGCCAGCTCGAACAATTAAGAGAAACCTGGCTGGAAGCCTGCGAGTCCGTTGGTCTGCAAGACGAGTTACCCCTTACGGTCGTGCGTGAGGCATGGTTGGCCGGATTGGATCAGGGGCGCCTGTCCCAGCGCTTCCTGGCGGGGGCGGTCAATTTCTGTACGCTGATGCCCATGCGTGCGATCCCGTTCAAGTTGGTGTGCCTGCTGGGCATGAACGACGGCGATTACCCGCGGGCCCAGCCACCCCTGGATTTTGACCTGATGGGCAGCGATTACCGCCCCGGCGACCGTTCTCGCCGCGAAGACGACCGCTACTTACTGCTCGAAGCGCTGCTGTCAGCCCGTGACCAGCTGTACATCAGCTGGGTAGGCCGCAGCATCCGTGACAACAGCGATCGCCCGGCCTCGGTGCTGATCGGCCAACTACGCGACCACCTCGCCAGCGGCTGGCAGCACGCCAGCAACGATCTGCCGCTGATCGACGCAATGACCCAGGAGCACCCGCTGCAACCTTTCAGCGCTCGCTATTTCCACGAAGGCGATTCGTTGTTCAGCTATGCGCGCGAATGGCAATTGCTGCATCAGGCACCGGCGGTCATCACCCAAGAGCAAGGCTTGACTCCTCACCAACAGGAAGAACCCCTGAGCCTTGGCCAGTTACAGGACTTCCTGCGCAATCCGGTCAAACACTTCTTCAGCCAGCGCCTGAAAGTATTCTTCGAAGCCGCTGAAGTGCCCCTGGCTGACGAAGAACCCTTCGTGCTGGACGCATTGCAACGCTACAGCTTGAGCGACAGCCTGCTGAACGCGGCACTCACCCAACCCGACCAACTCGATCAGGCGCTCACCGCCCAGGCCCTGCGGCTGCAAGGCAGCGGCCTGCTGCCGATGGTGGGTTTCGGTGAATGCCTGCGTAACGAACTGATCGAGCCGCTGCCGGACCTGGTGCAACGCTATCAACAGCTTCTGGCGTTGTGGCCCACCCCGCATACTGGTGCTGAACCGGTCAGCTTTGCGTACCAAGGCATCCAGCTGGAAGGTTGGATCAGCGGTCTGCACCGACGCAGTGATGGCGGACTTTTAAGCGTCACCACCATCCCCAACAGTATTGGTTCGATCAAGACACGTAAGTGGCACCGCCTCATCCGCCCCTGGGTCAATCACGTGGTGGCCTGCGCCTGTGGCCTGCCCTTGAGCACCGGCCTGGTAGCCAGTGACGACACCTTGTTGTTGGCCCCACTGGACAAGGCCGGCGCCGAGGACATTCTCGGTAACCTGCTGTTGGCCTGGCACACGGGAATGAGCGCGCCGCTACCGGTCGCAGTGAAAACCGCGTTCGCCTGGCTCGGCCAGGCTGATCCCGCCAAGGCCCAAGCGGCTGCGAGCAAAGCCTATGAAGGCGATGGCATCACCACTGACGGCGAACGCCGCGAAACGCCAGCCCTTACGCGGCAATTTCCCGACTACGCGGCCCTGGTCGCCAGTGAAGAGTTCGAAGGCTGGTGCGAAACCCTGTATCGCCCGCTGATCAACGCCCCCTGGCGATCGCTTTCCAGCACGGAGGCTGACGCATGATCGGCAAACCCTTGGCCCTGGCGTTTCCGCTCAAAGGCAGCCAGTTGATTGAAGCCAGTGCTGGCACCGGCAAGACCTTCACCATCTCCGCCCTGTACCTGCGTCTGGTGCTCGGCCACGGCGGTGATGAATCCGGTTTCGGCCGCGAACTGCTGCCACCGCAAATCCTCGTGGTGACGTTCACCGACGCCGCCACCAAGGAACTGCGTGAACGTATCCGCATCCGCCTGGCCGAAGCCGCGCGCTTCTTCCGTGACGAAATCGAACAGCCTGATGCGCTGATTGCCGACCTGCGCGAGCAATATGATCCGCAGCAATGGCCCGCCTGTGCCAATCGCCTGGACATCGCCGCGCAATGGATGGATGAAGCCGCAGTCTCCACGATCCACAGTTGGTGCCAGCGCATGCTGCGCGAACACGCGTTCGACAGCGGCAGCCTGTTCACACAAACCCTGGAAACCGACCATAGCGACCTGCTGGGCGAAGTGCTGCGCGACTACTGGCGATTGTTCTGCTACCCAATGCACGACGATGCGCTCAACTGGGTGCGCAATAATTGGGGTGGCCCCGCGGCGCTGATGCCACGGGTGCGTGCGTTGTTCGGCAGCGAGCGGCCCACCGACGAAACCCGCGAGCCAGCCGAACTGATCAGCGCCTGCCTGCAAGAACGCCGCGCCGCGCTGGTTGCCCTCAAGGCACCCTGGCAACAATGGGCTGCCGAGCTGCGAGATATCTGCCTGCAAGCCGTCGCCGCCAAAGCGGTCGATGGGCGCAAGATGCAAGCACGCTACTTCGAGCCCTGGTTCGAAAAGATCAGCGCCTGGGCCGCTGACGAAACCCTGGAACAACTGGACATCGGCACCGGCTTCACCCGCCTGACGCCCGACGGAATGGCTGAAGCGTGGAAAGGCGAGCCGCCGCAGCACCCTGGCATCGAGGCTATGGCCAGCCTCAAAGCCAGCCTCGACGCCTTGCCAACGCCCGACGCGGCGGTGCTGCAACACGCTGCCGGCTGGGTCGGCAAACGTTTCGAGGAAGAGAAACGTCGCCGCGCCGAGATGGGGTTTGACGACATGCTGATCCGCCTCAACGCCGCCCTCCAGGCAGACGGTGGCGAGCGCCTGGCCAGTGTGATCCGCGAGCAATTCCCGGTGGCCCTGATCGATGAATTCCAGGACACCGACCCGGTGCAATACAGCATCTTCGACAGCATCTACCGCATCGAAGAAAACCACCTCGACAGCGGCCTGTTCCTGATCGGCGACCCCAAGCAGGCGATCTACGCCTTTCGCGGCGCCGACATCTACACCTACCTGCGCGCCCGGCAGGCCACCACCGGCCGCCATCACACCCTGGGCACCAACTTCCGCTCCAGCCATGCGATGGTCGAGGCGGTGAACCATGTGTTCCAGCGTGCGGAAACCGGCCGTGGTGCGTTCCTGTTTCGCCAGCCTGATGGCGATAACCCGGTGCCGTTCCATTCGGTACTGTCCCAAGGCCGCAGCGAACAGTTGCAGGTCGACGGCCACACGCTGCCGGCCATGAACCTTTGGCACCTGCCCACCGACCAGCCGATTTCCAACGCGGTTTATCGTCAACACCTGGCCGCCGCCTGCGCCACGCAAATCGTTGCGCTGCTCAATGGCGGGCAGCAAGGCACCGTAGGCTTTGTGAAAGCGGGGCGCTTGAAGGGCGTGTTGCCCTCAGATATCGCCATCCTTGTGCGCGACGGCAAGGAAGCCCAAGCCGTACGTGCCGAACTGGCCCGCCGCGGCGTGCGCAGTGTGTACCTGTCGGATAAAGACTCGGTGTTTGCCGCCCAGGAAGCCCATGACCTGTTGGCCTGGTTGAAGGCTTGCGCCGAACCGGATGTCGAACGCCCGCTGCGTGCCGCCCTGGCCTGCGTCACCCTGAACCTGTCCCTGTCGGAGCTGGAGTGTCTGAATCAGGACGAACTGGCGTGGGAATCACGGGTGATGCAGTTCCGTGGCTACCGTGCCATCTGGCGTACCCAAGGCGTGTTGCCGATGCTGCGTCGCCTGCTCCACGACTTCAAGCTGCCGCAAACCCTCATCGCCCGCAGTGATGGCGAGCGGGTGCTGACCAACCTGTTGCACCTCAGTGAATTGTTGCAACAGGCCGCCTCGGAACTGGATGGCGAGCAGGCGTTGATCCGTCATTTGGCCGAGCATCTGGCGCTGTCGGGGCAGGCCGGTGAAGAACAGATCCTGCGCCTGGAAAGCGACGAGCAACTGGTCAAAGTGGTGACCATCCACAAATCCAAGGGCCTGGAATACGACTTGGTGTTCCTGCCGTTCATCTGTTCGGCCAAGCCCGTGGATGGCAGTCGCTTGCCGTTGCATTACCACGATGAACACGGCAAGTCCCACGTCAGCCTGCGACCCACGGCCGAGTTGATCGCCCAAGCCGACGATGAGCGCCTGGCCGAAGACCTGCGTTTGTTGTACGTGGCCTTGACCCGCGCCAAACACGCCTGCTGGCTGGGCATCGCCGATCTCAAACGCGGCAATAACAGCAGCTCGGTCTTGCACCTTTCTGCATTGGGCTATTTGCTCGGTGCCGGCGCGTCGTTGAGCGAATCAGCGGGTCTGGCGCGCTGGTTGCTGGACTTGCAGCAAGGCTGCGCGGCCATCGGTTATGACCTTGTGCCGGACGCCCAAGACATCTTGTTCCACCCGCCGCGCAACCAAGCGACCCTGCTCGCGCCGTTGCTGCCTGCACGCAAGGCCGCAGAAAACTGGTGGATTGCCTCCTATAGCGCCTTGCGCATTGGCGACAGCATGAGCGCCGCCAACCTCGAAGCCCCCGAAAGCCCACAGGCCCAGAAGCTGTTCGATGACGAACGCCTCGACCCCGATGCCCCTCGGGAAACGGTCGCGGCCGGCGGGGATATTCACCGTTTCCCACGCGGTCCCAACCCAGGCACCTTCCTTCACGGCTTGTTGGAATGGGCCGGTGAAGAAGGTTTCAACGTGACCCCGGAGGCGATCGAAAAAGCCGTGGGCGCGCGCTGTAACCGCCGCAACTGGGAAGGCTGGATCGTCACCCTCAGCGGCTGGCTGGAGCACCTGCTGCACACGCCACTGCCCCTGTACAACGAGCGCTTCACCCTCAGTGGCCTGCAGCAGTACCAGATCGAGATGGAATTCTGGTTTGCCAGTCACACCGTCGACGTACTCGCCCTCGACAAACTGGTGTGCCAGCACACCCATGGCGGCGTGTCCCGTGTGGCCGCCGAACCGGTGCTGCTCAACGGCATGTTCAAAGGCTTTATCGATCTGACGTTTGAGCACGATGGCCGTTACTACGTGGCCGACTACAAATCCAATTGGCTCGGCCCTGACGACTCTGCCTACACCCAGGACGCCATGGAACACTCGATCCTCGAGCATCGGTACGACCTGCAATACGTACTTTACCTGCTGGCCCTGCACCGCCAACTCAAGGCGCGCCTGCCGCATTACGATTATGACCAGCACGTCGGCGGTGCCCTGTACCTGTTCCTGCGCGGTAGCCAGTCGGTGAGCCAGGGCGCGTATTTCACCCGACCGCCCCGTGAGTTGATCGAAAACCTGGACCTTTTGTTCCAGGGCAAGCCCATCCCACCCAAGGTTGAGCCCGCCTGGGAACAAGGAGTGCTCTTATGAGCCTGTCGCCGTTACCGCTGGAGGCGCTTTTGCCCCTCGATCGTGCTGCCGACCTGCTGCAGTTGCTTGCACGTTGGGTCGAGCGGGGTTGGCTGCGGGCCTTGGACAAAGCCTTTGTCGGTTTCCTGTACGAGCTGGACCCAAAGGCCGATCCCCTGGTGCTGCTGGCGGCGGCCTTGACCAGCCATCAACTGGGCCATGGCCACGTCTGCCTGGATGTGTTCGAAACCCTCAAGGCGCCGGATTTCGCCCTGTCATTGCCGCCCGAAGGCGACCTGCACACCGGCGCCATGCTGCTACCCTCACAGTTGCTGCACGGCCTGGATGGCGCGCATTGGTGCCATGCCCTGGCTTCAAGCCCGTTGGTTGCGCTGGCCGTCGATGGCAGCGAGGAGGCTCGTAGCCGCCCGTTGGTGTTGTCCGGCAAGCGCCTGTACCTGCGCCGCTACTGGGCCTACGAGCGGCGTATCGACCGCGCCCTGCGCCTGCGCCTTGCCAGCGTGGAAGACGCCGCCGCCGATCTGCCGCAACGGCTCAATCGCCTGTTCGACCAACCGGCGCCCGATGGAGTGATTGACTGGCAAAAGCTCGCCTGCGCCCTGGCGACCCGCGGCGCCTTCAGCATCGTCACCGGCGGCCCCGGTACGGGCAAGACCACCACCGTCGTGCGCCTGCTCGCGCTGTTGCAGGCGCCCGCCGTGGAGTCCGGCAGCCCGTTGCGTATTCGCCTGGCTGCGCCCACCGGTAAAGCCGCTGCGCGCCTGACCGAATCCATCAGCCAGCAAGTGCTGTCACTGACAGTGCCCGACAACGTGCGGGAAAAAATCCCCACCCAGGTCACCACGGTCCACCGCTTGTTGGGCAGCCGTCCGGGCACCCGTCACTTCCGTCACCACCTGGGCAACCCGCTGCCTTTGGATGTGCTGGTGGTGGACGAAGCCTCGATGATCGACCTGGAAATGATGGCCAACCTGCTCGACGCCCTGCCGCCCCATGCACGCCTGGTATTGCTGGGCGACAAAGACCAACTGGCCTCGGTAGAAGCGGGGGCCGTACTCGGCGACTTGTGCCGCGATGCCGAAGCCGGCTGGTACAGCCCGCAGACTCGCCACTGGCTGCAAGCCGTCAGCGGTGAAGACCTCAGCAGCAGCGGCTTGCAAGAAGACCTCGATGGCAGCCATCCCCTGGCCCAGCAAGTGGTGATGCTGCGCTATTCGCGCCGCTTCGGCGAGGGCAGCGGTATTGGTCAACTGGCGCGTTGGGTCAACCAGCAAAACGCCGAAGAGGCCCGCCAGCTGTTAGCTGCAGGCCGTCACGACGACCTGTTCTGCGTCAGCCTCAAGGGTGAGCATGACCACGCCCTTGAGCGCCTGGTACTGGACGGGCAGGGCGATGGCGCCCAAGGTTATCGCTACTACCTGAACCTGCTGCAATCGGCGCGCCCCTCTGCGGACACACCGCGTGACGGTCCAGCCTGGACTGCTTGGGCGCAACAACTGCTGCACGCCTTCGACGCGTTTCAACTGCTTTGCGCCGTGCGGAAGGGCCCGTGGGGCGTCGAAGGGCTCAACCTGCGCATCACCGCGGCGTTGCGCAAGGTACGCCTGATCGAAGGTGACGAGCAGTGGTACGAAGGCCGACCGGTGCTGATGACCCGCAACGATTACGGCCTGGGCCTGATGAACGGCGACATCGGCATCGCCCTGAAATTGCCCGAAAGCGACGGTGGCCCCCACGTCCTGCGGGTGGCCTTTCCACGTAACGATGGCCAGGGCGGCGTGCGCTTTGTATTGCCCAGCCGCTTGAATGATGTGGAAACCGTGTACGCCATGACCGTGCACAAATCCCAGGGCTCGGAGTTCACTCACACCGCGCTGATCCTGCCGGATGCGCTCAACCCGGTGCTGACCAAAGAGCTGATCTATACCGGTATCACCCGTGCCAAACGTTGGTTCAGCCTGGTTGAGCCGCGCGGCGGCGTGTTTGAGGAAGCGGTGCGGCGCAAGGTCAAGCGTCTGAGCGGATTGATGTTGGAGTTGGACCTTCCGTCTGAAAAAAATGACTGGTAGGTCAGGCGATATTTCTTATTCAGATGTCTGATTTTTCTGAAAAAATAGCGAACCCCTCGAATGCTGTGCTTCGTGGGGATGTCCGCTGCTGTGCTATCGTTGCGGCATCATCCTGGAAAACACTTGAGAGTATCGCTGCATGAACGTGGCTGTCTCGCCCAAAGCGCGCAGTTTGAGTTGGAGACGCCTGTTACTGGTGACGGTGCTGTGCCTGCTTGCGCCGCGCCTATTTGCGCAGACGCCCAGCCTGGCCGAGCACCGTGCGCAGGCGGTCACCCAAGTGGTGCTCGGTATCCTCAGCTACGCCCGTTGGCCGGTTGAGCCTGCGCAATTGCGGCTGTGCATTGTCGGGCCGACTCAGTACACCGATGACCTGGTCAAAGGCACCACCCAGGCCACAGGACGTCCGGTGTTGGTGCGGCGCCTGCTGGTCGATCATCCGGATATCGTCAATGCCTGTGATGCCGTCTACATCGGCAAAATCACCCCCGACGAACGCAACCGCCTGTTTACCTCATTGATCGGCCATCCCGTACTCAGCATCAGCGAAGGGGGCGACCAGTGCACGGTGGGCAGCCTGTTCTGCCTGCGCGTCAGCGATGAGCAGGTGTCGTTCGAGGTCAACCTGGATTCCGTCGCTCGTAGCGGCGTGCGCATCCATCCCAGTGTGTTGCAGTTGTCCCGTCGTCGAGCGCCTGGCTCATGAGTCGCGATAAAGTGCGGCCGACCCTGCGCTCGGTAATTGCCCGCGGGCATATGATCCTGGCGCTGGTAGCAGTGACCCTGGCCAGTGTGTCCCTGACCCTGCTGGGCGTACTTGCCCTGCGGGTTTACGCCGAGCACAACCTGCACCTGATCGCCCGCTCGATCAACTACACCGTGGAAGCAGCCGTGGTGTTCAACGACAGTGCGGCGGCCACCGAAGCCCTGAGCCTGATTGCCTCTACCGAAGAAGTGGCCCAGGCAGAAGTATTCGATATCAACGGCAAGCTGCTGGCGCGCTGGGTTCGCCCGGAAACCGGCATGTTGTCACGGGTGGAGCTGCAAATAGCGCACGCCCTGCTCGAACAGCCCATCAGCCAGCCGATCCTGCGCCAGGGGCAAACCGTCGGCAGCATCCATCTGGTCGGCCACGGTGGCAGCCTGTTGCGCTTCTTGCTCAGTGGCTTGATCGGGATTCTGATCTGCACCGCCCTCAGCGCCTGGGTGGCGTTGCATCTGTCACGGCGTCTGTTAAATGGTATCACCGTGCCATTGCAACGCCTGGCTGCCGTCGCCCACGCCGCCCGCAGCGAGCGAGACTTCGATCGCCGCGTACCCTCGGCGCAGATCGCCGAACTCGACAGCCTGGGCAGCGACTTCAACGCCCTGCTCGGCGAGATGGAGGCCTGGCAGAGCCACCTGCAAAGCGAAAACGAAACCCTGGCCCACCAGGCCAGCCACGACAGCCTCACCGGCCTGCCCAACCGCGCGTTCTTCGAAGGCCGGCTGATCCGTGCCCTGCGCAGCGCGGCCAAGGTCAATGAGCGGGTGGCGGTGCTGTTCCTCGACAGCGACCGCTTCAAAGACATCAACGACAGCTTCGGTCACGCCGCTGGCGATGCCGTGCTGGTGGCCGTTGCCGACCGCGTGCGGGCGCAACTGCGCGAGGACGACCTGGTGGCGCGCCTGGGCGGTGATGAATTCGCGGTATTGCTGGCGCCCCTGCACAAGGCCGAAGACGCCCAGCGCATCGCCGACAAAATCATTGCCAGCATGGACATGCCGATTCCACTGCCTGGAGACACCCAGGTGTTGACCTCCCTCAGTATCGGCATTGCGATTTATCCCGAGCATGGTGCCACGCCAGGGACCTTGCTCAACGCTGCCGACGCGGCGATGTACCAGGCCAAACGATTGTCTTCGGGCGGCCAGCAAACGGCGGAGTCGGAGCACCCCGTCGCCAACGTTCAACACAGGAGTTGATTCCCTTGTTCGCTAACACACGCGTTTTATTTATTTCTTTGCTCGTGGCCTTCCTAGCCCTCAGCGGCTGCCAGACGCCACCCAAAGGCCTGACCCCGGCGCAAGTCGCCGTGCTCAAGCAGCAAGGCTTCGAGCTGACCGATGAAGGCTGGGCCTTCGGCCTGTCCGGCAAAGTGCTGTTTGGCAGCGACGTCGAAACCCTCAACAAACCCAGCACCGACATCGTCGAACGCATCGGCCAGGCCCTGGTAGGCGCGGGTATCGAGCGTGTGCGTGTCGACGGCCACACCGACGCCTCGGGCAAAGAGCCCTACAATGTTGCCCTGTCCCTGCGCCGCGCCAAAAGCGTGGGCAAGGTGCTGACCCGCGTGGGCATGAAAGAAGAAAACATCCAACTGCGCGGCCTGGGCAGCAGCGAGCCGGTAGCGCCGAATACGACCACAGCAGGCCGCACCGAGAATCGCCGGGTGTCGATCGTAGTGATCGCAGACTAAGCGGGTTCACCTTTCCCAAGCTGAAATGCAATCCAATGTGGGAGGGGGCAAGCCCCTCTCACAGTTGTTCTGCGATGTGCTAGCAAGAATGTTCGCTCAACGGCTCGGTGTCATCGCCTGCGTCAAGTCATCCACCACGGCCTTGCCCCTCTCATACATATAATGCGCGGCCCATGCGTATTGGTCGCCGCGAAAACCTACCAACGACCATTAGGAGTTTTCTCTGTAGGAAAGACCTGTCATGACGAATTTTAATGGCTGGGCTGATGAAGTTTCGCTTTTTCGCAAATGGTGGGCTTAGTTAAATGGACGCTATAAGTAACTACCGTAAAGGATTGCGATGACTATAAATGTCAGTCATTTTCGCCAGGAAGTATCTAAAGTCAGGCTTTCAAAAAATGCATTTGCTGAGCTATTGACGATAAGAGAGTTGTTCGAGACGGTAAGTCAAGGTGTTAGATTCGATACCAAGGTCGCTTACATTAATCCTTTACAGTCAAGCGTGCTGAGAGAGGAGCTGAATAGAATACGAAATATGATCGATCATGAAAGTCATGTCTTGATTCTCGATGGCTTTAAGGTGGATAAACTTTCAACGTTCAAATCTCTGGTGTGGACATTCGGTTCCTTACTCGGTGTCCCAATGGTGCAGAATCATCTTGGTCATAAAGTGATTGAGGTTTATGACCGAGGTGGCAAAAGCATTGAGGAAGGTGCGAGATACCATCAGACCCGTCAAGGCGCCTATGTACATAACGATGGTGTGAGCGACCCGTTGCCTATCGATTACTTGATCCTGGCCTGTGGACAGAAAGCACTTTTAGGAGGTGAGAGCATTCTCATCGATGCAAGCGCGGTATACGCCGAGCTGATGGCGTTCCCAGAAGTATTGGAAGCGCTCAAATGCGACTTCTTTTTTGAGAATCGCGGCATGTCAGAGGATGAAAAACTGTTTAAAGCCCCCATCCTCAGCTTTTCCAGTGAAGGTATTCCACTGATCAGATACTTTCGAGTCTACATTGAGTCAGCTCACCTTAAGGCAGGAGTGCCTTTAACAGCAGCTCAAACCCAGGCACTGGACTTTCTGGATACCGTTCTCGATCAGTCATCGGTTCAGCATCGAGTACTGCTGGAGCCAGGGCAAGTGCTTATTTCAGCCGATAACAAGTTTCTGCATACGCGCACGCACTTCATTGATATGAACGCTCCACGTTCCGAGATCAATGATGCTGAGCCTTTGAGTGATCTTAATCGTTATATGCTACGGCTGTGGTTACGCAAACGATGATGCATCGGTATTCATAACGTAAGTCCTCCCATATCCGCCATAAGCCGAGCCCCATGGACAACTCCGATATCGCGATCACGTTGGTCTTGATTTCTGCCTTTATGCACGCCACTTGGAATGCCGTAGTTCGCGCCGGTAGCAGTCGCTTCATGACCTTGGCCATGGTCGACGGCACCGCGCTAGTGATATGCCTGCTGGCGTTGCCGTTTGTAAGTGTGCCTAGCCTGGAGGTATGGGGCTATATACTCGTCTCTGTGGTGCTCAATACGGTCTACCGGCTATTTTTGATTAAAGCGTACGAAACGGGTGACTTCGGTCAGGTTTACCCGGTGATGCGTGGGGTGCCGCCCGTATTGGTCGTGCTGTTTTCTTACTTTCTGCTGCATGAACAGTTGTCCTCCCAGGCGTTGACGGGAGTGTTGCTGATTTGTGTGGGGATTATCAGCTTGACCTTTGTGCGCAGGATGACGGCGCAGATGTTCAAGCCGATCCTGATGGCGGTGTGCGCCGGTGCGTTTATTGCGTCTTACACGGTGGTGGATGCTAAAGGTGTAAGAGCCAGTGAGACGGTGCTGCAGTACATTATTTACCTGACAGTATTCCAAAGTATCCCGATCCCGATGCTGGCGTTTTCCAAAGAACGTTCAACCTTGGCTCGTGCGATACGTGGGCACTGGCGAGTTGGGCTATTAGGCGGTGTTTTTTACCTGGCGTCTTACGGATTGGTGTTGTTTGCCTTGTCGCTGGACGCGGTGGCCAAGGTCTCAGCTCTGCGGGAAACCAGTGTTATTATCGGCGCCATTATTGCTGCGCTGTTCTTTCACGAACGGTTCGGTTGGCGACGGATGCTTTCGGCGTTCGTCATTGTTTGCGGGATCATTTTGATCAAAGTGAGCACCTGATGGCCCAGCGTCCGCCCCCCACACCTATGCTTCAGGCGTTCGTCAGCGCAGCGCAAACCGGTAGTTTCGCCCGTGCAGCGTCTGAGCTTAACCTCACCGCCAGTGCCATTAGCCATCAAATCGCGGGCTTGGAGGAATGGTGGGGCGTGTCGTTGTTTGAGCGGCACTCACGCGGCGTCAAGCTGACTGCAGCAGGGCAGGCTCTGTTGCCAGTTACCGATGAGTTTTTCAAGGCGCTGGATGGGGTATTGCATTCACTCAATCCCGGTAAGTCCCAACCGTTATACCTATCATGCACGTCTTCCCTCTGTTCGACGTGGCTAATCCCCAGGATGCACGGCTCTCACACGCAGGCTTCATTCAACCTGGATCTGGTGTTGACCAGCGCCGACATGAGCAGCACCAGCCTGGAGGCCCATCAATACGATGTCGCCGTGGTGATGGGGTACGGTGACTATCCGGATCATTATGTCGAACTGTTGATGCGCGACGCCGTATTCCCCGTGTGTTCGCCCGATTTTCTGCGGTTGAAGGGCGGCATTGTTCTGGAGAATGTCGCCCGCTATCCGCTGATTCATCGGGTGGACGATCAGGTATGTCCGGGGTGGGAAAGCTGGTTTGCGTTTCAGGGGCTGGCGCCGCCGCCTTATCACCACGGGCCGAGATTTCCGGATTCGAGCCTGGCGATCAGCTTGGCGGTGAAGGGCGGAGGGATTGCGCTGGGCAGGACTGCGTTGGTGTATGACCAACTGGAAGACGGTGCGTTAGTTGCGTTGAATAGCCCTGTGATGATGTCCCCTGCGGCCTACTACATCATTTGTCGAAACGGGCGTCAGTCGGAGCCGGAGATTGCTCGGCTGATTGAATGGCTCAAGAACAGCGCGGGTGAGTTTCTGCGCGAAGTTCGGCTTCGGCATCCGCAAATTGCTGCAGCAGGAGCGGTCTAAATGTAGGAAGCCTCCGTTGCTCCTTTTAGCACCTCACTTCGCAAACCTGATCTCCCGCGTCTGCCCCATTAACAACCCCTGATTCTGCTCCGTCACTTCCCGAATGTAATCCCACAACAACGTAATCCGCTTCAACTTCCTCAAATCCTCTCGGCAATACATCCAGAACTGCCGCGTAATCGCAATCTGCTCTCCCAGCACCGGCAGCAAGCGCGGGTCCTGCGCGGCCAGAAAGCACGGCAATATCGCCATCGACCGGCCTTGCTGGGCCGCCACGTATTGCGCGATCACGCTGGTACTGCGCAGGCTGGCGCTGGCGCCGGGCACCACATTGGCCAGGTACAGCAACTCCGAGCTGAAGGCCAAATCATCCACATAGCTGATAAACGGATGCTCGGCCAGATCCGCAGGTTTGCGGATCGGCGGGTGTTGGTCGAGGTAGTCCTGGGTGGCGTACAACTGCAATTTGTAGTCGCACAGTTTGCAGCACACATACGGTCCGTGTTCCGGGCGTTCCAGGGCGATGACGATGTCGGCTTCGCGCTTGGACAGGCTGATGAAGTGGGGCAGGGGCAGGATATCCACCGAGATCGCAGGATAAGTGTCGACGAAGTGGCTCAGTTGCGGGGTGACGAAGAAGCTGCCGAAGCCTTCGGTGCAGCCCATGCGCACATGGCCGGACAGCGCCACGCCGGAGCCGGACACCTGTTCGCAGGCCATGTGCAGCGTGCTTTCGATGGATTCGGCATAACCCAGCAACCGCTGGCCTTCGCTGGTGAGCACGAAGCCGTTGGTCCGGGATTTTTCGAACAGCAGCGTGCCGAGGGACACTTCCAGAGAGCTGATGCGCCGCGACACGGTGGTGTAGTCCACCGCCAGGCGCTTGGCGGCCACGCTAGCCTTGCGGGTGCGGGCTACTTCGAGGAAAAACTTCAGGTCATCCCAGTTCAGGGCGCCCAGGGAGGTGATGTTTTTTTGCATATTGGACCGGCTTTTATGTGCGTTCTTATTAGAGATTTGCACATCTATACTCCAAAAACAGTCCGAACGCCTCATTCTTCAAGGCGATTCAACGCCTTGGTTCTCTGCATAACTACAAGATTCTGGAGACCCCATGAACGCATCTGCCGATATTTCCGTGCAACAGGTCAAGTTGCTGATCAACGGTGAGTGGGTCGAGTCCAAGACCACCGAGTGGCAAGACATCGTCAACCCGGCCACCCAGCAAGTGCTGGCCAAAGTGCCGTTCGCCACGGCCGATGAAGTCAACGCGGCCATCGATGCTGCCCATCAAGCGTTCCAGACCTGGAAACTCACGCCGATCGGCGCGCGCATGCGCATCATGCTTAAGCTGCAAGCCTTGATCCGCGAACATTCCAAGCGCATTGCTGTAGTCCTCAGCGCCGAGCAGGGCAAGACCATTGCCGATGCCGAGGGCGATATTTTCCGTGGCCTGGAAGTGGTGGAGCACGCTTGTTCCATTGGCACCCTGCAAATGGGTGAGTTCGCCGAGAACGTGGCCGGCGGCGTGGACACCTACACCCTGCGCCAGCCTATCGGCGTGTGCGCCGGCATCACCCCGTTCAACTTCCCGGCGATGATTCCGCTGTGGATGTTCCCGATGGCGATTGCCTGCGGTAACACCTTTGTACTCAAGCCTTCCGAGCAAGACCCGTTGTCGACCATGCTGCTGGTGGAGCTGGCGCTGGAAGCCGGTGTGCCAGCCGGCGTGCTCAACGTGGTGCATGGTGGCAAGGACGTGGTGGATGCGCTGTGCACTCACAAAGACATCAAGGCGGTGTCCTTCGTCGGTTCGACGGCTGTGGGCACGCATGTCTACGACCTGGCCGGCAAACACGGCAAGCGTGTGCAGTCGATGATGGGCGCCAAGAACCACGCGGTGGTGCTGCCGGATGCTAACCGAGAACACACCCTCAACGCCCTGGTCGGTGCCGGTTTCGGCGCGGCTGGCCAGCGTTGCATGGCCACCTCGGTGGTGGTGCTGGTGGGCGCGGCCAAGCAGTGGCTGCCAGACCTCAAGGCCCTGGCACAAAAGCTCAAGGTCAACGCCGGCAGCGAAGCGGGCACGGATGTCGGCCCGGTGATCTCCAAGCGCGCCAAGGCACGTATCCTGGAGCTGATCGAAAGCGGCGTGAAACAAGGCGCCAAGCTGGAGCTGGACGGCCGCGACATCAAAGTGCCGGGCTTTGAGCAAGGCAACTTTGTCGGCCCCACCCTGTTCTCAGGCGTGACCACCGACATGCGCATCTACACCGAGGAAATCTTCGGCCCGGTGCTGGTGGTACTGGAAGTCGAGACACTCGATCAAGCCATCGCCCTGGTCAACGCCAATCCGTTTGGCAACGGTACAGGCCTGTTCACCCAGAGCGGTGCGGCGGCGCGTAAATTCCAGAGCGAAATCGATGTGGGCCAGGTCGGCATCAACATCCCCATCCCGGTGCCAGTGCCGTTCTTCAGCTTCACAGGCTCTCGCGGTTCCAAGCTCGGCGACCTGGGTCCTTACGGCAAGCAAGTGGTGCAGTTCTACACCCAGACCAAAACCGTCACCAGCCGCTGGTTTGATGACGACACGGTCAACGATGGCGTCAACACCACCATCAACCTGCGCTGAATCCGGGAGACGACCATGAAAATTGCATTTATCGGCCTGGGCAACATGGGCGCGCCCATGGCCCGCAACCTGATCAAGGCTGGGCACGCGCTTAACCTGTTCGACCTGAACCAAGCGGTACTCAAGGAACTTGCCGAACTGGGCGGCACTATCAGCAGTTCACCGCGTGACGCCGCCCAAGGCGCCGAATTGGTGATTACCATGCTGCCGGCAGCCGCCCATGTGCGCAGCGTGTGGCTGAATGAAGACGGTGTACTCGCCGGCATCGGCAAAGGCATCCCCGCCGTGGATTGCAGCACCATTGACCCGCAAACCATCCGTGAAGTAGCGGCTGCGGCAGCCAAACAAGGCGTGGACGTGGCCGATGCGCCGGTCTCCGGTGGCACCGGCGGTGCCCAGGCCGGGACGCTGACCTTCATGGTCGGCGCCAACCCGGAATTGTTCGCCACCCTGCAACCGGTGCTGGCGCAGATGGGCCGCAACATCGTGCACTGTGGTGATGTCGGCACTGGGCAAATCGCCAAGATCTGCAACAACCTGCTGCTGGGTATCAGCATGGTCGGCGTCAGTGAAGCCATGGCCCTGGGCGATGCACTTGGCATTGATACACAAGTGCTGGCCGGCATCATCAACAGCTCCACGGGGCGCTGCTGGAGTTCCGATACCTACAATCCTTGGCCAGGCGTGATCGAGACCGCGCCATCATCGCGTGGCTATACCGGTGGTTTTGGTGCCGACCTGATGCTCAAGGACCTGGGCCTTGCGACTGAGGCTGCGCGCCAGGCGCATCAGCCGGTGATTCTCGGCGCAGTGGCCCAGCAGTTGTATCAATCCATGAGCCAGCGTGGGGAAGGGGGCAAGGACTTCTCGGCGATCATCAACAGCTATCGCAAGCTGTAGGAGCGAGCTTGCTCGCGAAAAATGTGAGAGCAACGCGTTCATCCTGGATGAGCGCGTTTTCGTTGACGATCTTCGCGAGCTCGCTCCTACAGGGACGGGGATGGGTCAGGCAAACACAAAATACTTACGCACAGTCTCGACCACTTCCCACGTCCCCTTCATCCCTGGCTCCACCACGAAGATATCCCCAGCGCGCAGATGGATCGGCTCCATGCCTTCAGGCGTGATCACGCAGTAGCCTTCCTGGAAATGGCAGTATTCCCACTTCACGTATTCCACGTACCACTTGCCCGGTGTGCAGATCCAGGTGCCCATGATCTTGCTGCCGTCTTCGCTGGTGTAGGCGTTGAGGTTGACAGTGTGCGGGTCGCCTTCTAGCTTTTCCCATTTGCAGGCATCCAGGACCGGCAGTGGGTGGGTGTCGCGCAGTACGGTGATGGGCTTGGACATGATGACTCCGAGGCAGGAAAGGGAAAACTCAACCCTAAGGCCTCGGGCGTTGCGCCAGTGGTCTGAACTCGACATTGGGATGCCCAGAAGCGCAGTCACCTGAACACCGCGGTCCCCTGTGGGAGCCGGGCTTGCCCGCGATGGCAGTGGCACAGCGAGCATCTCCATTGCCTGACACTCCGCTATCGTTGGCAAGCCAGGCTCCCACGAGAGGTCGTGGCGTATCTGAGCGACAGATCTGTGCATCAAACCGATGTTTCCTCGCAGTAACTGCGAAAGATTTCCCGTATCGCGCCAGAATTCGCAAGAAAATTCACAGCCGGCCCTCGTATCATTGCCCTCAGAACGAGTGAGAGCCTTGCGATGAATCCAATAAAAACGTGGTGGGATATCAGCCCGCCCTTGAGCACGGCCACCCCGACCTGGCCGGGTGATACGCCGTTTCAGGAAGAGCGTGTGTGGCAGTTCGGCCCGGAGTGCCCAGTGAATGTGGGGCGCGTGACCCTGTCGCCGCACACCGGCGCCCATGTGGATGCGCCGCTGCATTACAGCGCCGATGGCGCGCCGATTGGCGAGGTGTCGCTGGATGTGTACATGGGGCCGTGCCGGGTATTGCATTGCCTGGGCAGCGGCGCCCTGGTGCAGCCCCATCAGTTGCAAGGGCGTGTGGATAACGTGCCCGAGCGCGTGCTGCTGCGCACTTATCCACAAGCGCCACTGACCGACTGGGATTCGAACTTCACCGCCATCGCCCCCCAGACCATTGAGCTGCTGGCCAGCCTGGGGGTGCGCCTGATCGGTATCGATACGCCGTCCCTGGACCCGCAACAATCCAAGACCATGGATTCGCACAACGTCGTGGCGCGCCATGGCATGGCGATCCTCGAAGGCATCGTGCTCGATGACGTACCGGAGGGCGACTATGAACTGATCGCGCTGCCGCTGCGCTTCGCCAACCTGGACGCGAGCCCTGTGCGCGCCATTCTCCGCCCGCTCAAGGAGCCCACGCGATGAGCCAATGTCCTTTTTCAGCTGATTACCAACCGCCGGAAGAATGGCATAACGCCGAATTGAATTTCTCCGAGTCCATGAGCTATGGCGACTACCTGGACCTGGGCAAAGTCCTCAGCGCCCAGCACCCGCTGTCGCCAGACCACAACGAAATGCTCTTCATCATCCAGCACCAGACCTCTGAGCTGTGGATGAAACTGATGCTTCACGAACTCAAGGCCGCCCGCGAACATGTGCGCCTGGGTGAGCTGCCGCCGGCGTTCAAGATGCTGGCGCGGGTGTCGCGGATCTTCGATCAACTGGTGCACGCCTGGGCGGTGCTGGCGACCATGACGCCATCAGAGTACAAGGCGATTCGCCCGTTCCTGGGGCAGTCGTCGGGGTTCCAGTCGTTCCAGTACCGCGAGATCGAATTCATCCTCGGCAACAAAAGCCCGGCGCTGCTGCGGCCCCATGCTCATCGCCCGGAGTTGCTGCAGCAATTGCAGGTGGCGATTGCCACGCCGTCGCTGTATGACGAGGCCGTAAACCTGATGGTCAAGGCGGGGTTGGCGATTGATCCCAAGCGCGCCGAGCGCGACCCGACCGCAGCCACGGTGCACGATGAATCGGTGGAAGCGGCCTGGCGCGAGGTATATCGCGACCCGAGCCGTTACTGGGATTTGTATCAGTTGGCCGAGAAGTTTATCGACCTGGAAGATTCGTTCCGCCAGTGGCGCTTCCGGCATGTCACCACGGTGGAACGCATCATCGGCTTCCAGCCGGGTACTGGCGGTACTGAAGGCGTGGGGTACCTGCGCAAGATGCTCGACACGGTACTGTTCCCTGAACTCTGGCGAGTACGTTCCACGCTCTAAACAAAAAAGCCCCGGATTACCGGGGCTTTTTTTATGTGAAACACAGTCAACTGTGGGAGCTGGCTTGCCAGCGATGGCGGTGTATCAGCCGGCCCACCCGTTGGCTGACACGCCGCCATCGCGGGCAAGCCCGGCTCCCACTGGTGTTACTGCGCCACAGCTACTTTCCCGTTTCTGATCCGAAACCGATAGGCAACGTAGATAATCCCCACCCACACCGGCATCGCGTACACCGACTCACGAATTCCCGGAATCGCCAGCATCACCCCGATGATCATCACCATGAACGCCAGGCACAGGTAGTTGCTGAACGGGAACCAGAAGGTCTTGAACGACGGCGTCACGCCTTGCTCGCCCATGGCCTTGCGGAACTTGATGTGGGTCAGGCTGATCAGCGCCCAGTTGATCATCAGCGAAGCAACCACCAAGGCAAACAGCAACTCCAGCGCACTGTGCGGCGCGACGTAGTTGACCACCACGCACAGCATCGTCACCAACGCCGAAATCGCCAACGCCCGTAGCGGCACGCCTTGCTTGTTGAGCTTCATCAGCGCCTTGGGCGCGTCACCTTGCTCGGCCAGGCCGAACAGCATGCGGCTGTTGCAGTACACGCCGCTGTTGTACACCGACAACGCCGCGGTCAGCACCACGAAGTTGAGGATGTGGGCGGCGGTGTCGTTGCCGATCAGCGAGAAGATCTGCACAAACGGGCTGCCGCTGTAGGCATCGCCTGACGCGCCGAGGGTTTGCAGCAGTTGATCCCACGGGTACAGCGACAACAGCACGGTCAGCGCACCGACATAGAAAATCAGGATGCGGTACACCACCTGATTGATTGCCTTGGGGATCACCTTGCGTGGTTCGCTGGCCTCGGCGGCGGTGATGCCGACCAGTTCCAGGCCACCGAACGAGAACATGATGAAGGCCATCGACATCAACAGCCCCATGCCGCCATTGGGGAAGAAACCACCGTGGCTCCACAGGTTGCTGACCGAGGCCTGGGGGCCGCCGGTGCCGCTGAACAGCAGGTAGCAGCCGAGCACGATCATGCCGACAATCGCCACCACCTTGATGATCGCAAACCAGAATTCGGCTTCACCGAAGAACTTCACGTTCAGGGTGTTGATCAGGTTCACCGCGACGAAGAACACCAGCGCGCTGACCCAGGTTGGGATCTCCGGCCACCAGAACTGGATGTACTTGCCCACCGCCGTCAACTCGGCCATGCCCACCAGCACGTAGAGCACCCAGTAGTTCCAGCCCGCCAGGAAGCCTGCGTAACCGCCCCAGTATTTATGTGCGAAGTGGCTGAAGGAACCGGCCACCGGCTCTTCGACGATCATCTCGCCTAGCTGGCGCATGATCAGGAACGCGATAAACCCGGCCACCGCATAGCCCAGGATCATCGACGGCCCCGCCGACTTGAGTACCCCGGCCGAGCCGAGGAACAAGCCTGTACCAATCGCACCTCCCAAGGCGATCAGCTGAATGTGCCGGTTTTTCAGGCCACGCTTGAGGCCCACCGGGTTAACCATGTCATCCGCCATTAACATTCCCTTCTACTTGTTTTTCTCAAGGGTGATTGCACGCCGCATCGGCCCCTCAGAACTGCTGAGGGTCAGATATTACTCTGCGTAAACTTTTCGTAATACAGCTGAACGCCATCAAGTGCCTGATCCGCCAGCCATTGCTGGATGGATTCGACCATCGGAGGGGGGCCGCACACGTACATATCCGCCGATCTGTCCCGCAGTTCGGCCAGGTCGAAATGCTCGGTGAGGTAGCCGCGTTTGCCCGTCCACTCGGCTGAGGCGTCGCTCAGCACTTCGGTGTAGCGAAAGTTCGGGATTTTTGCCGCGTAGGCGTGGATACGCGCCGCTTCACATAAATCTTCGGCGCCGCGCACGCCGTAGTACAGGTGCACAGGTTGCGTGCAGCCGTTGACGGCCAGCTCATCGAGCATGCCCAACAACGCCGACAACCCGGTGCCGCCCGCCACCAGTACCAACGGTTGGGTGACATGCCGCAGATAAAACGCACCCAAGGGCGCCTCCATCAACATTTCATCACCTACTTGGCAGCGTTCACGCAGGTAGTTGCTCATGACTCCATCGGGCAGCAGGCGTACCAGGAACTGCAATTGATTACCCGGCCGGTTGGCGAAGGAGTAGGAGCGCCAGCTATCGGTGCCGGGCACCGACAGACGCGCATATTGGCCCGGCAAAAAATCCAGTGGCTGGTCCAGTTGCACCTGCAAGATGGCGGTGCTGGTCGAGACCTGCTGCACCGCGCTCACCGTGCCGCGTACCTGCGCGGGCCCGGGGGCGTTGCACAGGCTCGAATCAAAGTCGAAATAGAAGGTGGCGTCGGACTTCACCCGGGTCTGGCAACTGAGCATCTTGCGCTGTTGCAGGTCGAGGCTGGAAAGGGCTTCGTCGTCGACATAGTCCTGGGTGTACTCGCCGGATTCGCAACGCCCCTGGCAGGTTCCGCACACGCCTTCGCGGCAATCGAGCGGGATCTTGATGCCGTTGCGCAGGGCCGCGTCCAACAGGATTTCATGACCCCCCCCGGGAAAAAACAGGTTCTCGCCACCGGCAAAGCGGAGGGCCTTTTTGTGATTCATTGATAAACCTGTAGGAGCGCCCCTGTGGCGAGGGAGCTTGCTCCCGTTGGGCTGCGTAGCGGCCCCAAAAAAATGGGAGCGCTGCGCACTCCAGCGGGAGCAAGCTCCCTCGCCACAAGGGGGATGTGCTGGTTTTAAAGGTGATAGAAATCCAGCACCGAGTTGATGGTGTCGTTGAGCAGCAAGGCGTGCTTGCGCATGATCAGCCAGCTGTCGCCCTCGGGCTTGAGGCGATAGGTTGCATGCCCATAGAACTGCTCGGACGTGGCCAGGCGATAAAACAACGTGTGCCAGTTCAAACGCACCTCCAACGTGCCGTCGGCCTGCTCGGCAATGCGCACGTTGTTGATCAGGTGCAAGGTGCGCGGCATCGGCGTGGCAGAGGCGGCTTTGCCGGTGCGCAGGCGGAACACGCGGTCTTCCAGGCCCGAGCGGTTGGCATAGTAGATCAACGACATCTCGCGCTTGGGGTCTTGGGTGTAGACGTGTTCGGAATCCCATTGCGGCAGGTGGAATTCACTCTGCGGGTCGAACAATTGCACGTAGGCGTCCCAGTCCTGGGCATCGCACAGTTCGGACTTGCGGTAGAAGAACTGCTCGATCTGGTACTGCAATTGCGCATTCATCATTTCACCTCCCGCAGTGTCAGGGCTCGCTCGTCCAAACCCTTGAGCAGAAACTGCTGCCAGTTGCGATGCTGGTTGACGTACAAGCCTTCATGGGTGAATTCGGTGCCGGTCATCGCCGGTTGGATGCCAATGGCCTCGCTGTTGGGCGTCGGCCCGGTCTCCCAGCGATGGCTGCCGCGAGAAATATCGCTCCAGCGCTCCAGGCGGCCCTGGAAACCGCGCTGGGCTTCGCGAAATTCCACCAGGTCGTCGGGCGTGCCCATGCCCGAGACGTTGAAGAAGTCCTCGAACTGGCGGATCCGGTTTTCGCGATCGGCGTCGGACTCACCTTTCACGCCCAGGCACTGGCTGATGATTTCGGTCTTGTTCCAGGCCACCGGGCGGATGATGCGCAGCTGCGAGCTGATCTGGTCGAGAAAGAACAGGCTGGGGTAGATGTTCAGGTTGCGCAGGCGGTGCATCATCCACTCGGCCTTCTGCTGGCCGTGTTCTTCTACCAGGCGCGGCATGATGGTGGCGTAGCCGGAGCGCACGCTGGGGTTGGGCATGTCGCTGAACAACACACTGTGGCCGTTATTGAAGGCGAACCAGCCGTCATCGGTATTCGCGTCGCCGGCGCCGAGCTTGCTGTAGTCCAGCGTGGTGCTGGAACCCGTGCCGTTTTCGGTGTTTACCTGCTGGCGGTGCTGCACGGTGGCCACGTAGTTGTAGTGCACGGTGCTGACGTGATAACCGTCCAGGCCGTTTTCGTTTTGCAGCTTCCAGTTGCCGTCGTAGGTGTAGGCGGACTTGCCCGGCAGCACTTCCAGCTCACCGGTGGCCGATTGCGCCACCATCATGTCGAAGAACACTTTGGCATCGCCCAGGAAATCTTCCAGGCTGTTGGTGCCGTTCACGTCCAGGCTGATAAACACAAAGCCCTTGTAGCTGTCGATGCGCGCTTTTTTCAGGCCGCGGGTGGCCTTGTCGAAACCTTCCGGGTATTCCCCTGGCGCCTTGACCTTCACCAGTCGGCCATCGCTCTTGTAGCACCAGGCGTGGAACGGGCAGGTGAAAGTGGATTGGTTGCCCTTGCCCACGCGGGTGAGGGTAGTGCCGCGATGCTGGCAGGCGTTGATCAGCGCGTTGAGCCGGCCTTCGCCGTCACGGGTGATGATCATCGGTTGGCGCCCGGCGCGCATCGTCACGAAGTCGTGGTTATTGGCCAGTTCGCTTTCGTGGCAGGCGTAGATCCAGTTTTTTTCGAAGATCAGCTCCATCTCCAGGTCGAACAGTTCGGGCTCGGTGAACATGTCGCGGGCGATGCGGAACACTTCATCTGCCGGGCGAAAGTCCAGGCAGCTTTCGATAAAGGTTTTCCACTGCTCGACGGTTCTTGCACCACTCATGGGAGGCACCTTTTGATCATGGCTAAACGGTGAGCCATTAAGCGGCTGCAATGCGGTAGCGGGCTATCCGCTTAATGGGGGAACGCAGGCCGCAAAGTTGGGCAACAAATACCCATGGCGGTGCGCGCAGGTGACGGCATGCGCTACTGTGATGGTGGGCGATGGTCGTAGAACCCTGGGATTTATCCACATAGTCGGCCCTTACTATCCACCCAGTGGCCACGCTGCTGGCGTGGCCTGGAACTTGCTGTCGAGGTTCAACGACGCGCCGCCAGAGCGCGCAAATGCCTAACCGCCGTGGGTGCACCCTGATGAGTAGCCAGACACGCGATATTCATATTCAACGCTTCGACCTGGAAGGCGCGCGCAGCTGGATGTCCGGCATCTGCGGGCCCCATCGCCTGGCGACGGCCACCCCCGAACGCCTGCGCTTTCACCACAGCGCCAACGTGTTCAAATCCCGCGCCACCACCCTGGGCGTGATCGAGTACGGTACCGATGTGACCATCGACATCGAAGACGCCGAGCACTTTCGCAGCTACAGCTTGAGCCTGCCGCTGGTGGGCGAGCAGGAGCTGAGCAAGAACGGTGAGCGCCTCAGTTCCAACCGCGACCAGGGCGTGATCATTTCACCCAATGAGCATCAGGTGCTGGCGATTTCCGGTGACTGCCGCAAGTTGCAGGTGGTGATCACCCGCGCGGCGATGAGCGAGTCACTGGAAGGTTTGCTGCAACGGCCCATCGATGCACCGCTGCGGTTTGAGTCGGTGATGGATGCTGTGGACGGAGCACCGGCCTCGTGGTGGCGCATGGCGCGATACTTCATCGCCGAACTGGAATGCAGCAGCGAGTTGTACGAGCAGGCGGCGTTTACCCGTGACCTGGAAAGCTCGCTGATCAAGGGGCTGATCCTGGCCCAACCGAATAACTACTCTGAAGAGTTGCGCGAGGTGTTGGGGGTAAAACTGCCGTACTACTTGATCCGTGCGCGGCAATTCATCCACGACAACGCCCGTGAAGTGCTGCACCTGGAAGACCTGGAAGCGGCGGCGGGCGTGTCGCGGTTCAAACTGTTCGATGCGTTTCGCAAGTACTTCGCACTGTCGCCCATGGCGTATCTGAAGAAGCATCGGCTGGGGGCGGTGCGCCAGGAAATTTTGGAGCAGGGCTCAATGCGCACTATTTCTGAAATCGCCCTGGGCTGGGGGTTTACGCACCTGGGGCGGTTTTCGGCGGAATACCGCAAGCTGTTCGATGAGTCGCCCAGCCAGACATTGCAACGCAAGCGCCTGCGCAGCCTTTGAAACCAATGAAGATCAAATGTAGGAGCGAGCTTGCTCGCGAAAAACGTTAACGATAACGCGTGCTTGCTGGATGAACGCGGCGCCTGTGAGTTTTTCGCGAGCAAGCTCGCTCCTACAAGGGAATTGCGGTGTTTGGGAAAATCTCAGATCAACTCTTCAACCAGTTGCAGGCAATGAGTCAGCCCCGGCGACTGGTCATTCACCCGCCGGCTCAGAATGATCGGCGAAGTCGCAGTGGCCTCCACAATCGGCGTATAGCCAATATCCGCCCGATGCAGCACCTGCACCGACGCCGGCACCAACGTCACCCCCATACCTGCGCCCACCAGGCCAATAGCGGTCTGCAATTCGTTGGTCCACTGCGCCACCTTCAGGCTCAAGCCATGGGCGTCGAACAGCGCGATCACATGGTCGGCATAACTGGGGCGCGGGTTGCCGGGGTAGAGCACAAAGGGTTCGCCGGCCAACTGGGCGAGGGTGGCCGGGGCGCCCAGCAACGGGTGACCACTGGGCAGCACTGCTACCAGGCGGTCCTCCACCAGTACGCGCTGGACGATGGCCGGATCGTCGATGCGAATCCGCCCGAAGCCTACGTCAATGCGGCCAGCCTTGAGCGCTTCGACCTGCTGCAAAGTGGTCATCTCCGACAAACCCAGCTCCAGCTCCAGGGCCTCGTGAGTGCGCAGGCGCCGAATCAGCTCCGGCAGCACGCCATACAAGGTCGACGGCGCAAAGCCGATGCCCAGCCAGGTTTTCTCGCCTTGGCCGATGCGCCGGGTGGTGTCGCAGACCTTGCCCAGTTGTTCGAGCAGCATATTGGCATGCTCATAGAAAAACCGTCCGGCCTCTGTCAGCCGCAAGGGCCGGCTGCGCTCCAGCAGCACCACCCCCAGTTCGTCCTCCAGTTGCTGGATCTGCCGGCTCAAAGGCGGCTGGGCGATATGCAAGCGTTCGGCAGCTCGGGTGAAGTTGAGGGTCTCGCCCAGCACCTGGAAATAGCGCAAGTGACGCAGTTCCATATCGACTCCTTTCATACCTTGAGGGTATCGCACGAGACCAATTCTATATTGGAAGCCCAAAAAAATGCGGAACAGAATCGACGTAAATTTATAAAGAACCCAATGGGTATTGCCATGCCGATTTGCACCATCGAGTCGATTGAAACTGTCATCGTCGACCTGCCCACCCTTCGCCCGCACAAGCTGGCGATGCACACGATGCAAAACCAGACCCTTGTCATCATTCGCCTGCGTTGCACCGACGGCATCGAAGGCATCGGTGAAGCCACCACCATCGGCGGCCTGAGCTACGGCAACGAGAGCCCCGACAGCATCAAGGTCAACATCGACTGTCACTTCGCGCCGCTGTTGATCGGCCAGGACGCGAGTAACGTCAACGCGGCGATGTTGCGCCTGGAGCGCAGTATTCGCGGCAACACCTTTGCCAAGTCCGGTATCGAAAGCGCCTTGCTCGACGCCCTCGGCAAACGCCTCGGGCTCCCGGTCAGCGAGCTGCTGGGCGGGCGTGTGCGTGATGCGTTGCCGGTGGCCTGGACCCTGGCCAGCGGAAATACCGAACAGGACATCAACGAGGCCGAGAAAATGCTCGACCTGCGCCGCCACCGTCTCTTCAAATTGAAGATCGGCGCGGGGGAGGTCAACCGCGACCTGGCCCATGTGATCGCGATCAAAAAAGCCCTGGGCGAGCGCGCCAGTGTGCGCGTCGACGTCAACCAGGCCTGGGATGAAGCCGTGGCCCTGCGGGCGTGCAAGGTGCTCGGCGACAACGGTATCGACCTGATCGAACAACCGATCTCGCGCAACAACCGTGGTGGTATGACTCGGCTCAACCTGTCGAGCCCGGTGCCGATCATGGCCGATGAGTCCATCGAGTGTGTCGAGGATGCATTCAACCTGGCCCGTGAAGGCTCGGCCACAGTGTTCGCCCTCAAGATCGCCAAGAACGGTGGCCCTCGCGCTGTATTGCGCACGGCGGCGATTGCCGAAGCGGCTGGCATCGGCCTGTACGGCGGCACCATGCTCGAAGGCGGCATTGGCACCCTGGCTTCGGCCCATGCCTTTCTCACGCTGAACACCCTGGCGTGGGGCACCGAATTGTTCGGCCCGCTGTTGCTCACCGAAGACATCCTCACCGAGCCACCGGTGTACCGCGATTTCCAGCTGCACGTTTCCAGCGCGCCGGGCCTGGGCCTGGCGCTCGATGAAGAGCGCCTGGCGTTCTTTCGCCGTGACAAACACTAAGAGGCCTCTGCCATGTTGTTCCACGTAAAAATGACCGTGAACCTGCCCCTCGACATGCACCCCGAGCGTGCCGCCAGCCTCAAGGCCGAGGAGAAAGCCTTGGCTCAGCGCCTGCAAGAGGAGGGCAAATGGCGCCACCTGTGGCGCATCGCCGGGCATTACGCCAACTACAGCGTGTTCGATGTCGACAGCGTGCAGGAGCTGCACGACCTGCTGATGCAACTGCCGTTGTTCCCCTACATGGCCATCGAAGTGAACGCGCTGTGCCGCCATCCGTCGTCGATCCATGCGGACGACCGCTGAGCCGGCTTCCACCTATAACTACAAGATGAGGAATGCACCATGTCCATCCGCCTGTCCCAGACTGCCCACGCCCAACAGTTTCTCGAAGAAGCCAGCGGTAATCTCAATGACGCGGGCAACCCGCGCACCAAGGCGCTGATCTATCGGATCCTGCGTGACACCGTGAACATCATCGAAGACCTGGAAGTGACCCCGGAAGAATTCTGGAAGGCGGTCAACTACCTCAATGAACTGGGCAAAAACCAGGAGGCCGGCCTGCTTGCCGCCGGCTTGGGCCTGGAGCATTACCTGGACCTGTTGATGGATGCCGCCGACGAGGAGGCCGGCAAGTCTGGCGGCACGCCGCGCACCATCGAAGGCCCGTTGTACGTGGCCGGTGCGCCGCTGTCCAAGTACGAGGCACGGCTGGATGACGGCAAGGACGACGCGGTGCCGTTGTTCATGCGCGGGCAAGTACGCGATACCGAGGGCAAGCCGTTGGCAGGGGCGATTGTCGATGTGTGGCAGGCCAACACGAGCGGGACCTATTCGTGGTTCGACCCGGCGCAATCGGAATTCAACCTGCGTCGGCGCATCGAGACCGACGCCCAGGGCAACTACCGTTTTCGCAGCATCGTACCTTCAGGCTACGGCTGCCCACCGAGCGGGCCGACGCAACAGTTGCTCGACCAACTGGGGCGCCACGGGCAACGGCCGGCGCATATTCACTTCTTCATCTCGGCACCTGGGCACCGGCATCTGACCACGCAGATCAACCTGTCGGATGACCCGTATCTGCATGATGACTTTGCCTATGCCACCCGGGATGAACTGATTGCCGAGATTCGCTTCAGCGACGATCCGCAACTGGCGCGCGAATTTGGCGTGCAAGGGCGGTTTGCGCAGATTGATTTTGACTTTGAGTTGCAGGTGGCGGATGCGCCAATAGAGCAGCAGCGCATGCAACGAGTCCGTGCTCTGGAAGACTGATCAACTCGGTCAACTGTGGGAGCTGGCTTGCAGTGGCTAGGGAGCTCCCACATTGGTTTTTTGGTGATCTAGTTATTTGCGCACGACCAGGTCCAACACCTCATCCCGGTCTTTGATCTTCTGCAGCACTATCTCCGAGCGGATATCCATCACCCCCGCCGTGCGGTTCAGGTGGTTCACGATAAAGTCCGAAAAGTGCTTGAGGTTGCGCGCCTGCACCCGCAGCACATAGTTGCTGGCGCCGGTGATCACATAGGCGCTCGCCACCTCCGGCCAGCCTTGCACCTTCTTGATGAACGTCTCATGCCAGTCCTCCACATCCTGGCGCAGCGACAGGTGCACGATGGCTTCCAGCTCGATTCCTAGCTGCTCGGCGTTCAGCACCGCGCGGTAACCGCTGATGATTCCCTCGCTCTCCAGCAGGCGCAAACGGCGCAGGCATGCGGACGGCGACAACGCGACTTTTTCCGCCAGTTCCTGGTTGCTGATGCGGCCGTCCTGTTGCAGGAAATGCAGGAGGCGCAGGTCGGTGGCGTCGAGAATCATGCTTGGAAGATATCCGCGTGTTTGGAGGTTAAATTCGAATTTTCTACAGCTTAAATAGACGTTTGCCCACCACTTTGCACGAAAATTCTCTAAAAGTTCGTTCATTATTTGGTCCATCCTCACTTATAAAAACCAGGACGACCCATGACCACTCGAAGCCATTGCCAAGCCCTCGACGCCCAGGACCCGTTGGCCCGCCTGCGTGCCCAATTCGCCTTGCCCGAAAGCGTGATCTACCTCGATGGCAACTCCCTCGGCGCTCGCCCGGTGGCGGCGCTGGAACGAGCACAACAGGTGATCGCCGAGGAGTGGGGCAATGGCTTGATTCGTAGCTGGAACAGCGCCGGCTGGGCGGATTTGTCCCTGCGCCTGGGCAATCGCCTGGCGCCATTGATTGGTGCGCGTGAGGGCGAGGTGGTGATCACCGATACCACCTCGATCAACCTGTTCAAAGTGCTCAGCGCCGCCTTGAGTGTGCAGCGCCAACGTACACCTGCGCGCAAGGTCATCGTCAGCGAAGCGAGCAACTTTCCCACCGACTTGTACATCGCCGAAGGCTTGGCCGAATTGCTGCAACAAGGCTATTCCCTGCGCCTGGTGAACAGCCCGGCCGAACTGCCCCAGGCCATTGATGCGGACGTGGCGGTGGTGATGCTCACCCACGTCAACTACAAGACCGGCTATATGTACGACATGGCGGCCCTGACCGCGCTGAGCCACGAGTGCGGCGCGCTGAGCATCTGGGACCTGGCGCATTCGGCGGGCGCGGTGCCTGTCGACCTGCATCAGGCCAATGCGGATTATGCGATTGGCTGCACCTACAAATACCTCAACGGCGGACCGGGCTCCCAGGCGTTTGTGTGGGTCAACCCGGCGTTGGTGGATGTGGTGCGCCAGCCGTTATCGGGTTGGTTCGGGCATACCCGGCAGTTCGCCATGGAGTCCACCTACGCCCCCAGCGCCGGCATTGCCCGCTACCTCTGTGGTACGCAGCCGATTACCTCGTTGGCCATGGTGGAATGTGGCCTGGAGATTTTTGCCCAGACCGACATGGTGCGCCTGCGGACTAAGTCCCTGGCCTTGACTGACCTGTTCATTGCGTTGGTCGAAAGTCGTTGCGCCGCCCACGGCCTGGAGCTGATCACCCCGCGTGAACACACCCGGCGCGGCAGCCACGTCAGCTTTGAACACCCCGAAGGTTACGCGGTGATCCAGGCCTTGATCGCCCGAGGCGTGATCGGCGATTACCGTGAGCCGCGGATCATGCGTTTTGGTTTCACGCCGTTGTACACCAGCTTTACCGAAGTGTGGGACGCCGTGGAAATTCTCGGTGAAATTCTCGATAACGCTACGTGGGACCAAGCGCAATTCAAAGTGCGCAACAGCGTTACTTAAGGGCAACACAGATCAAATGTGGGAGCTGGCTTGCCTGCGATAGCGTCGGTGCATTCACTACCGTTATCGCAGGCAAGCCAGCTCCCACAGGTTCAGCGTCAGCCACTATCACAATAATAAAGGGGCACACCAGTGACCACGCCAGACAACGGCTTTGCAGAAATTACCCACCGTGAACTGGGCCTGAGGCGCCAGCTCACTTCCGGCCAGATGAGCATGATCGCCATCGGTGGCGCCATCGGCACCGGGCTGTTCATGGGCAGCGCCTACGCCATCGGTTATGCCGGGCCGAGCGTGCTGGTGAGCTACGCCATCGGCGCGTTGATCACCTTGCTGCTGATGGGCTGCCTGGCGGAGATGACGGTGGCCCATTCCACCTCCGGCTCCTTTGGCGCTTACGCCGAGTTCTACATCAGCCCGTTGGCCGGGTTCCTGGTGCGCTATGCCTACTGGGCGGCGATTGTGCTGGCGGTGGGGGCCGAGGTCACGGCGGTGGCTATGTACATGAAGTACTGGTTCGCCAACGTGCCGGAGTGGGTGTGGATCGTGTCGTTTTCCAGTGTGCTGATCCTGCTCAATGCGATCAGCGTGAAGACCTTCGGCAACTTCGAATACTGGTTCTCGACGATCAAGATCAGCGCCATTGTCGGTTTCATCATCCTGGCGGTGTATGTGGTGTTCGGCTCCGGTAACCCTGACTACGGGGTGCAGAACTACACGGCCCACGACGGCTTTTTCCCCCATGGCTTGAGTGGCATGTGGATCGCGGTGATCGTGTCGATCTTCAGCTACCTCAGTGTCGAGATGATCGCCGTGGCCGCCGGTGAAGCCGCCGACCCGGAGCAGGCAGTGAAGAAAGCCTTCCGCGCTACCATCGTGCGGCTGGTGGTGTTCTATCTGCTGACCCTGGCGCTGATGCTCGCCATCGTACCGTGGAACCAGGCCGGCCAGGCCCAGAGCCCGTTTGTCACAGTGATGCAGACCATCGGCATTCCTGGTGCCACCGGGGTGATGAATTTCGTGATCCTGATCGCGGCGCTGTCGGCCATGAACAGTCAGCTCTACATCACCACGCGCATGATGTTCAGCCTGTCGCGCGCTGGTTTTGCGCCCAAGTCCATGGGCGCGCTGAGCAAGAACGGCATCCCGCTCAACGCATTGCTGCTGTCCAGTTCGGGCATTGCCCTGGCGACGTTGCTCAACGTGGTGTACCCGGAAAGTTCGTTCACCCTGATGATGGCGATCTCGATGTTTGGTGCAATCTTCACCTGGTTCATGATCTTCCTCACTCACCTGTTTTTCCGCCGCTATCGCAAGCGTCATGGCGGGGCGAAGTTGTCGTTCCAGTTGCGCCTGTTTCCCTACAGCACGTTGCTGGGGTTGGTGCTGATGGGGGCGGTGATGATCACCACCTATTTCACCGAAGCGTTCAAGATGACGTTGGTGTTTGGCGTGCCGTTCCTGCTGATCTTGTCGGCGGTTTACTACACCTTCTTCCACAAACGCGCATCATCTGTAGGAGCGAGCTTGCTCGCGAAGAACCCGAGAGCGCCGCGTTAAACCTGATAGCTCGCGTTATCGTTGGCGATCTTCGCGAGCGAGCTCGCTCCTACAAGGGGGGGCGGTGAGCGCAGCGAGTAATGTGCTGACGTAACCGGGCAGTTGCTCGAACGAGCGTGCGCATAACAACAGTTTGCGGCAGGCCCATTCTTCTTGCAGGGGGTGGGCTTTGAAGCGCCGTGCAGGTGGCCAACGGTCCAAGGCGGCCTGAGGCACGATGCCCAGGCCCGCGCCGCCGGAGACCATGCGAATCACCCCATCAAAACCGTCGGCGCGAATGCGCGTCTGCAAGCGAAAGCCAGCGTGCAGTGCCTGTTCTTCCAGGTAAACCGCCAACGCGCTATTGGCCCCCAGGCCCACGTAGTCGTATTGCAAGCTCTCGATAAAACTCGCGCTGGTCAACGGGTGGTCCAGGGGCATGATCAGCACCAGCGGGTCGTCGCGAAACGCCAGGGTCTGCAAGCCGTGGGTGTCTACCGCATCGGAAATAATCCCCAGCTCGGCGGTGCCCTGGCGCAAGGCGTGGGTGATGCGCAGGCTGGGCAACTCTTGCAGGTCGATATCGAGGTTGGGGTGCTCGCGCAAAAACTGCGCGAGCAGTTCAGGCAGGTACTCGCTGAGGGCGGTGGTATTGCACAGCAGGCGTACCTGGCCTTTGACGCCATTGGCGTATTCGGCCAGGTCTTGCTGCAGATGGTCGGCCTGCTGCAACAGCAGGCGAGCATGCCGGGCCAGGGCTTTGCCCGCGGGTGTTGGGGTTACGCCACGGCGGCCGCGCTCGAGAAACGCGATGCCCAGTGAAGACTCCATGGCTCGGATGCGTGCGCTGGCGGCAGCCAGGGACAGGTGGCTGCGGGCCGCGCCGGCGGTGATATTGCCGGTGTCCAGGATGTGCAGGTAGAGGCGCAGGTCGATGAGGTCAAAGTGCATGAAGTTTCCCGGTGACTGGAAGGGCCTCATCGCAGGCAAGCCAGCTCCCACCCTTGAATGTATTCACAATTCCAAATGTGGGAGCTGGCTTGCCTGCGATAGCGTCATCAGCCTCACGCAAAACAAGAGGCTACCTCAGTATATGGCGAATTTTCAGCCACTCTCCAGCCCTGCACAATCGGTGCATGAATACCTTCCTCGCGTTCTACCAAAACCTCGGCCCCGCCCTGACGGCGCTGGTCATTACTACCTTCCTGCTGGCCGGTACGGTGAAGGGCGTCATCGGCCTGGGCTTGCCCACTGTAGCCATGGGCATGCTTGGCCTGGCTATGCTGCCGGCGCAGGCTGCGGTATTGCTGATCATTCCTTCGACGGTGACCAACCTGTGGCAACTGTCCTTTGGCGGGCACTTGGGTGCCTTGCTCAAACGCCTGTGGCCGATGCTGTTGCTGATCTTCCTCGGCACCGGGCTGGGCACCTTGTGGCTGGGCATGGGTAGCGGACCTTGGGTGGTGCGTGCCCTGGGCGCGGCTTTACTGGTGTATGCGCTCAGCGGGTTATTCCGGCCAACCTTCAAGGTTGCGCCTCGAACCGAGCGCTGGCTGGGCCCCTTGTGCGGGGTGATCACCGGCATCATTACCTCGGCCACCGGTGTCTTCGTGATCCCGGCGGTGCCGTACCTGCAAGCGCTGGGCTTGAGCCGTGACCAGTTGGTGCAGGCGCTGGGGCTGTCGTTCACCGTGTCGACGTTGGCACTTGCCGCCGGGCTGGCCTGGCGCGGGGCACTGGGCGGCGGTGAAATGGGCGCGTCATTGCTGGCGTTGGTGCCGGCATTGCTAGGGATGTGGCTGGGTCAGGTGGTGCGCCGACGCATTAGTGCGCTGTGGTTCAAACGTGGATTTTTCACCGGCATGGCGTTGCTGGGAGGCCATTTGTTGCTGGCTGGTTAATAATGAGCGGGCACGTGTCAGCCGATAAATGAAGGACCGCCCGTGAAAGCCCGTTCCGATGAGCTACAGATCTTCGTCAGCGTGATTGAATGCGGCTCGATTTCGGCCGCCGCCGAAAAGGTCGGGCAAACGCCATCGGCAGTCAGCCGCACCTTGTCGCGCCTGGAAGCCAAGCTCGACACCACCTTGATCAACCGCACCACGCGGCGCATGGACCTGACCGAAGAGGGCAAGTACTTCTTCGAGCAGGCCAAGCTGATCCTTGCGCAGATGGATGAGCTGGAAGAGCGCCTGTCATCGCGCCAGAAAAAACCGGCCGGCCGCCTGCGTATCAATGCCGCCGTGCCGTTCATGCTGCATGGGGTCGTGCCGTATATCGCCGAATTTCGCAGCCTTTACCCGGATATCCAGTTGGAGCTCAACAGCGATGATTTGATCATCGACCTGCTAGAGCAAAGCACCGACATCGCCATTCGCATCGGCGCCCTTGCCGACTCGACCCTGCATGCGCGTTTCCTGGGCAGCACGCCGCTGCATGTCCTGGCCAGCCCCGGCTACCTCAAGCAATACGGCACGCCGACGACCGTTGCCGAGTTGGCTGATCACACCTTGCTGGGCTTCACCCACACCGAGACTCTCAACCACTGGCCGCTGCGTCACGGCGAAGGTGACCGCTGGCTGATTCAGCCCAGCGTCAGCGCCTCCAGTGGCGAAACCGTGCGCCAGTTAGCGCTGCAGGGGCAGGGCATTTGTTGCCTGTCGAATTTCATGACCGTCGCTGACATCGACGCCGGCCGCCTGGTGCCCATGTTGGAGGCGTTCAACAGCGGTTATCGCCAGCCGATCCACGCGGTGTTCTATCGCAACTCGCAATTGGCACTACGCATCCAGTGCTTCCTGGACTTTATTCAGGCCAAGCTGGCGCGGTATGCGCGCTGATTCGTGATCTGAGCGCAAGAGTGAATTGGGCCGCACGGGCTTATTCGGCAGCCGTGGGGGCTGGATACTGGGCGCATCACTTACCCAGTCAGGAGCAACCTCCATGAATGTATTCGTTACCGGTGCAGCAGGGTTTATCGGCGGTTCGATCGCCACCGGCCTGGTCAACGCCGGCCATCACGTCACCGGCCTGGTGCGCAGCGCCGAACAAGCCGCTGAACTGACCGCGCTGGGCATCACGCCGGTGATCGGCACCCTCGACGACGCAGCCGTGTTGACGGCGCAGGCGCAGAAGGCCGATGCGGTGATCAACGCCGCCAGCAGCGACCATCGCGGTGCCGTAGAAACCTTGCTGGCTGCCTTGAAAGGCTCAAACAAGCCGTTCCTGCACACCAGCGGTTCGAGCATCGTCGGCGATGCGTCGGGCGGCAAGGCCAGTGAAGTCATCTACTTTGAAGACAACCTGCCAGAGCCGACCGTCGACAAGGCCGCACGCGTGGCGATCGACAACCTTATCCTTGCGGCGGCCAATGACGGTGTGAATTCGGCGGTGATCTGCAACACCCTGATCTACGGCCACAGCCTGGGCGTGAAGCGTGACAGCGTGCAATTGCCGCGCTTGCTCAAGCAGGCGCGCAAAAGCGGGGTAGTGCGCCATGTGGGCAGCGGGCAGAACATCTGGTCCAACGTGCATATTGAAGATGTGGTCGCCCTGTATCTGCTGGCGCTGACCAAAAACGTCCCGGGTACTTTCTACTTTGTGGAAAGCAGCGAAGCAGCATTCATCGACATGACCACGGCGATTGCCCAAGCGCTGAACCTGGGTAAACCACAGGATTGGTCATTGGCCGAGGCTGAGGCCGAGTGGGGGTATGAAATGGCCAACTATGGCTTGGGCTCCAATAGCCGAGTGCGCGGCAAGCACGCTCGTGAGCTGTTGGGTTGGGTGCCCAAGCGTACTTCGGTGGTGGAGTGGATTCGCAACGAGATGGTGTGATGTTCGCTTAGCACCGCGGTGCGGCCTTCGCGAGCAAGCCCGCTCCCACATTTGAATCTATTCACAGATCCAAATGTGGGAGCGGGCTTGTTCGCGAAAGGGGCGACTCGGTATATCGGACCTGACACTTCACTAGCCCCACCCGCCGCAATTCCGTACCATTCCCCGCCTTATCCCCCGCAATTCCCTGGTACTCCATGAACCTCACCCGTCTGCGCGCCGACGCCCTGGCCGGCCTCACCACGTCTTTCGCCTTGCTGCCCGAATGCATCGCCTTTGCGCTGGTGGCTCATCTCAACCCGCTGATGGGCCTCTACGGTGCTTTCATCATTTGCACCCTCACCGCGTTGTTCGGCGGCCGCCCGGGCATGGTCTCGGGCGCCGCCGGTTCGATGGCGGTGGTGATCGTCGCGCTGGTGGTGCAACACGGCGTGGAGTATTTGCTGGCGACGGTACTGCTGGGCGGGTTGATCATGGTCGCTTTCGGCCTGCTGCGCCTGGGCAAGCTGGTGCGCATGGTGCCGCATTCGGTGATGCTCGGCTTCGTCAACGGCCTGGCGATCATCATTGCGCTGGCGCAACTGGAGCATTTCAAGAGCGGTGAAACCTGGCTCAGCGGCACGCCGTTGTACGTGATGGCCGGGTTGGTGGCGGCAACCATGGCCATTGTGTATCTGTTGCCTCGTCTGACCCGTGCTGTACCGCCCGCGCTGGTGGCGATTCTCGGTGTGGGCCTGGCGGTGTACCTGCTTGGCCTGCCGACCCGCACCTTGGGCGATATGGCGCACATCGCCGGTGGCTTGCCGACTTTCGCCCTGCCGCAGATCCCCTGGATCCTGGAAACCCTCGGTATCATTGCGCCCTACGCGTTTTTGATGGCGATGGTTGGCCTGTTGGAAACCTTGCTGACCCTCAACCTCACCGACGAAATCACCGAGACCCGTGGTTATCCTGACCGCGAAAGCGTGGCCCTGGGCGCGGCGAATATGGTCTCGGGCCTGTTTGGCGGCATGGGGGGGTGCGCGATGATCGGGCAAACCGTGATCAACCTCAGCTCCGGCGGGCGTGGGCGCTTCTCCGGGGTGTTTGCTGGGGTGATGATTCTATTGTTCATTCTGTTTCTGTCGCCACTGATCGAGCGGATCCCGCTGGCGGCGTTGGTGGGCGTGATGTTCGTGGTGTCGCAACAGACCTTCGCCTGGGCGTCGTTGCGGGTGATCAACAAGGTGCCGCTCAATGATGTGCTGGTGATCATGGCGGTGACGATCATTACGGTGTTCACCGATCTGGCCACCGCCGTACTGTGCGGTATCGTCATCGCCGCGCTGAACTTCGCCTGGCAGCAGGCGCGGGAACTGTACGCCGATGAACACCTGGAGGCCGATGGCAGCAAGCTCTATCGGCTGCATGGTACGTTGTTCTTCGCCTCGACCACGCCGTTTTTGAATCAGTTCGACCCGGCCAACGACCCGGCCCAGGTCACACTGGATTGCCGTCACCTGAGCTTTGTCGACTATTCGGCGATTGCCGCCCTGATGACCCTGCGCGAGCGCTACACCAAGGCTGGCAAGCACCTGCGGGTGCTGCATTTATCCGAGCGCTGCAAAAAACTGCTCAAGCGCGCCAAGGTTCATCACGACTGATTGAGCCCCTGTGGCGAGGGAGCTTGCTCCCGCTGGAGTGCGAAGCGCTCCCAAGATTTTGGGGCCGCTGCGCAGCCCAGCGGGAGCAAGCTCCCTCGCCACAGGGGGGAGCTGTAGCAGTTACGGGCCGACCAGGTCTTCGAGTTCCTGGGCGCGGGTCTGGGTCATGTCCAGCACGCAGCCTGAGCCGTTTACCTGATCAATCGTGCCGCCGGTGGCGCTGCCTGCGAAGGCGCAGTTGGCGTCGCGGTATTTGATCCACAGGCGCTGCACGTCTTGCAGTTGCTGTTTGCGCGGCCCTTCCTGGGCGGCGAGGGCGGTTTTGTAGGCGCGGTTCAGGCGGTCGTCCTGCACCTTGGTTTGCCTGGCGTTGCAATTGACCATGTCGGCGGTGGTATTGGCGCTGTCCATGCATTTTTTCAAGGCAGGGTTGTCGGCGGCATAAGCGCTGCTGCACAAGAGCAGGACGCTGGCGGCAATTGTGGTGCGAATCATGAGCGGGTTCCTGGGCAATGGATGCGCATTCTATGACTCAAGGGCAGCGACTGAGTTTCCGCCTTCTCTGATCTTCATGTAAGAACACCCCCCGAATTTTCATCCACCCATGTCGGGCATATCCCCAAGCGACAGCGCTTATCCGTGGGCGAAAATTACTTTCATGAAAATTGAAAATGCTCCTCGGGAATGATTTATGAGTTTCACAACCAATTCGACGTGACCCTTTCCGAGGAGTACCGCATGGCCGCATCACCGGGCTTCGGGCTGTTGGCATACGCTGCCATCGCCATCATTGCATTGATCGTGCTGATCGCACGCTACCGACTCAACCCCTTTATCGTGATTACCCTGGTGTCCATCGGCCTGGCGCTGATGGCCGGGATGCCGGCGGACACCATCATGGGCTCGTACGAGGCGGGTGTCGGCAAGACCCTGGGGCATATCGCCCTGGTGGTGGCGCTGGGCACCATGCTCGGCAAGATGATGGCCGAGTCGGGCGGCGCCGAACAGGTGGCGCGCACGCTGATCAACCGCTTCGGTGAGCGCAATGCCCACTGGGCGATGGTGTGTATCGCGTTCCTGGTGGGGCTGCCGCTGTTTTTCGAGGTCGGCTTTGTACTGCTGGTGCCGATTGCCTTTACCGTGGCGCGACGCGTGGGCGTGTCGATCCTGATGGTCGGGCTGCCGATGGTCGCCGGCCTGTCGGTGGTGCATGCGTTGGTGCCGCCGCACCCGGCGGCGATGATGGCGGTGCTGGCCTATAACGCCTCGGTCGGGCAGACGGTGCTGTATGCGATCCTGATTGGCATCCCCACGGCGATCATTGCCGGGCCCGTCTACGCCAAGTTCATCGTGCCGCACATTCAGTTGCCGGCGGAGAACCCGCTGGAGCGTCAGTTCATCGAGCGTGAACCGCGTACACGCCTGCCCAGCTTTGCGCTGACCATGGGCACCATCCTGTTGCCGGTGGTGTTGATGATGATCGGCGGCTGGGCCAACGTGATCTCTACGCCGGGCAGCGGTTTCAACCAGTTCCTGTTGTTTATCGGCAACTCGGTGATCGCCCTGTTGGTGGCGACCCTGGTGAGTTTCTGGACCTTGGGCCTGGCCCAGGGCTTTAACCGGGAGTCGATACTCAAATTCACCAACGAATGCCTGGCGCCGACCGCCAGCATTACCTTGCTGGTGGGCGCGGGCGGTGGTTTGAATCGCATCCTGGTGGACGCCGGCGTGACCAATGAAATCCTCGGCCTGGCCCATGCGTTTCACTTGTCGCCGCTGGTAATGGGCTGGCTGTTCGCGGCGTTGATGCGTATCGCCACGGGCTCGGCCACGGTTGCCATGACCACCGCGTCCGGGGTGGTCGCGCCGGTCGCCTTGGGCCTGGGTTATCCACACCCTGAATTGTTGGTGCTGGCGACTGGTGCGGGCTCGGTGATCTTTTCCCACGTGAACGACGGCGGCTTCTGGCTGATCAAGGAATACTTCAATATGACGGTCATCCAGACCTTCAAGACCTGGACCGTACTCGAGACCCTGATTTCGCTGGTCGCCTTCGGCCTGACCTACGGTCTGTCCCTTGTGTTATGAGCCTGTAACCCGGAGCCCCCATGGACATCCTCTATCAGATCCGCGCCCGCCAGGACGCTTTCAGTGCCGGCGAAGGGCGTATTGCCAAGCTGATGCTTGAGGATGTGGGCTTTGCCGCGTCCGCCAGCCTGGAGGAACTGTCGCAACGGGCTGAGGTGAGTACCGCCACCTTGTCACGCTTCGCCCGCAGCGTGGGCTGCCGTGACTTGCGCGATTTGCGCCTGCAGTTGGCCCAAGCCAGCGGCGTGGGCAGCCGCTTCCTGGACCCGGCGGGCAAGCCAGAACAGTCAGCGTTTCATCGGCAGATTCTGGGGGATATCGAGGCGACGTTGCGTCAGCACCTTTCGGGCTTCAATCAGCGCAGCTTTGGCGATGCGGTCACCCTGCTGGGCAAGGCGCGGATGATCCATGCGTTCGGCATGGGCGGGCCGTCGAGCCTGTGCAGCGATGAGTTGCAGGTGCGCCTGGTGCGTCTGGGCTATCCGATTGCCGCCAGTCACGACCCTGTGATGATGCGTGTCACGGCGGCGACCCTGGGGCCCGAACATGCCGTGATCGCCTGCTCACTCACGGGCCTGACCCCGGAGTTACTGGAGGTAGTGACGCTGGCGCGCAACTACGACGCGCGGATCATTGCCATCACCCTTGCCGATTCGCCGCTGGCGCAGTTGGCGGATGTCGTGCTGCCGCTGCAATCGGCGGAAACCAGTTTTATCTACAAGCCCACTGCGGCCCGCTACGGCATGCTGCTGGCTATCGACCTGCTCGCCACCGAGTTGGCGCTGGCCCTGCCGGACGACAACCAGGAACGCCTGCGCCGGATCAAACTGGCGCTGGACGATTACCGCGGCGGCCCTGGTAGCCTGCCGCTTGGAGATTGATATGAAGTACGACACGCTGATTCGCCAGGCGCTGATCATCGATGGCAGTAACACCCCAGGGTATGTCGCCGATGTGGGCGTGCAGGCAGGGCGCATCCGTACGATTGGCGACTTGTCCACAGCCCAGGCCGAGCAGATCATCGACGGCCATGGCCGGGTATTGGCACCGGGTTTTATCGACGTGCACACCCACGACGACACGGTAGTGATTCGCCAGCCGCAGATGCTGCCCAAGCTCAGCCAGGGCGTGACCACGGTGATTGTCGGCAACTGTGGTATCAGCGCTTCGCCGGTCAGTTTGCGCAGCGACCCGCCGGACCCGATGAACTTATTGGGCAACCGTGAGCAGTTCTGTTATCCGCGGTTCAGCGATTATCGCAACGCGGTGCAGGGCGCCCATCCGGCAGTGAACGTCGCGGCATTGATCGGTCACACGGCGCTGCGCAGCAACCATATGGACGACCTGCATCGCACCGCCACACCGTATGAAATCGCGGCCATGCGCGTGCAGTTGCAAGAGAGCCTGGAGGCCGGTGCCCTGGGGTTATCCACAGGCCTGGCCTACGCCAGCGCCTTCAACGCCAAGACCGATGAAGTGCTGCAGCTCGTTGAGGAGCTGACGGCCTACGGCGCGGTGTACACCACGCATTTGCGCAGTGAGTTCGAACCAGTGCTGGAAGCAATGGATGAGGCGTTTCTGATCGGTCGACACGCCAGGGTGCCGGTGATCATTTCCCACCTTAAATGCGCCGGTGCCGGTAACTGGGGGCGCAGCCCGCAGCTGTTGGCGGCCCTGGAAGCAGCGGCAAAAGATCATCCGGTGGGTTGTGATTGCTACCCCTATGCCGCCAGCTCCTCGACCCTGGACCTCAAGCAGGTGACTGACGCGTTTCGCATCACCATCACTTGGTCCACGCCGCACCCGCAAATGGGCGGGCGTGATTTGCAGGAGATTGCCGCCCAGTGGGGCGTTTCGCTGATGGATGCCGCCCGCCGTTTGCAACCTGCGGGGGCGGTGTACTACGGCATGGATGAGGCGGATGTACGGCGCATTCTTGCGCACCCATTGTCGATGGTGGGGTCGGATGGGTTGCCTGAAGATCCGTTTCCTCATCCGCGCTTGTGGGGCGCTTTCCCACGGGTGCTAGGGCATTTCAGCCGGGATGTCGGATTGTTCCCGTTGTACACGGCGATACACAAAATGACCGGGCTGTCGGCGGCGCGTTTCGGCTTGGCCCAAAGAGGAGAAATTCGCGAGGGGCACTGGGCTGACCTGGTGCTCTTCGACCCTGCGCGGGTGCGTGACATGGCGGATTTCAAGACGCCTCAGCGTGCGGCCGAAGGGATTGAGCGAGTGTGGGTAAACGGCGTCTTGAGCTACAGCGGAGGGCAGGCGAATACACGGCGTGCGGGTCGTTTTCTGGCGCGCAGCGGTGATTTGCGCCGAGGTTTTCAGCTTGGTGCGCGGGATGCGATCTGACAGTGCTCGGCCCGATAGCGTGTCTGAATATGGCCAATCAGCGCTTACAAAAAGCTAATTGATTGCAAAGGACGGCTCTCTAGCATGTGCAGGTCTTATTACGGAGAGCCTGTATGAACACTCAGCCTGTAAGCCCCAGCCAACTCGCTAACCGGGCCGGCAACGCCGTCATTTCATCTACCGTCACGTCGCCTGACGCCGCGGTGAATGAGGGCGTCGATGCGATGTCGGCGTTCCCTTTTCCGCGTGACACGATCAAAGGCTGGATCCAGGAAAAAGTCTGGAACCTGACCAATCAATGGATCGACCCCGACAAGGTATACCTGCATCAGTTTTCTCCTGCCAACAGTATCCACACTGGCAGCGCCGTGACCGGGTGGGAACATCGCGGAGTTCCCGAGTCGTCCATGACGCTGACCGATGCCGTGGCCAGTGATTTTTTCTCGGCGGAACGCTACGGCACGGCCGGCAAGGCTCAGGCGCTGGCGCATTTCGTGTCTTCGAATACCAGCCCGTTTTCGTTGCTGGACAGCGAAAGTGTGCCGGATTTTTTCAGCCGGCTGGGCAAGTTCATTTTCGACCGGACGTGGCCGGGATACCTCTACTCGAAAATTCACGATGACGTGCCCAACGCCGTGGAGACCTGGCGTGATCTGGACGCCGCCTATGGCCTGTACCTGGATGGGCCGGGAAAGGGCACCTACGACGCCGGCAACCAACTGCGCATGAAGCCCAGCGAGTTGTTGAACCTGGTACGTGAGGGGGACCTGCAGAAAAAGGTGATGACCAGGCTGGACAATTTTTGGATGCAGCACGGCGACGAGTGGCGGATGCTGGCCAAGCAACAGTTCGTGATGGAGGCCCGGGCCGCGCGCGCCCTCAACCAACAAGACTCCAGCCAGGGCCTGAGCCCGCAGGCTTATGCCGAGGTGATGAAAGCGGCGGCGTCAGGTGTACCGCTCGAGGGGCCGATGTCCAAGGCCCAGTTACAGGCGCAGACGACGCCGGGTCCGGACACCAGGGTGTTTTGCTTCGATATCAATGGTTATAAGTCCAATGACATCCTGCGCTTCATCTCCAAGAGTGGTACCGAAACCCTCTATGTCCCCGGCGCAAAACCCGCGATCCAGACTTTCAAGGACCGAGCCGCCGTGGACCAGTGGGTGCTCGAACAAAGCAAGGACCCCGCCAAAGCCAAGGTGCTGGAGGAACATTTCTCGCTGCGTGATCGTCAGCAGGGCGTGTTTGGCGCCCTGAGTGCCAACGGCGTGGACGTCACCCTGGCCAGGCTGGGTGCAGGCACCCAGGCAGCGAATGACAGTGTTATCGATACTTTGAATTATCCAATCGGCGGGGACGTGTTTTCCTTCATGGCCAGCCAGACACGCCAACGCATCGACAATGATGCAGACACCGAAATGAAATCCAACGCCGAAGTGCGCAAGGACGACGCACTGGCTCTGTTGCAAGCCGGCAACGCGATATTCTCCATCCCCATGGCCTTGCTCGGGCCTATTGGTCTGGCGCTTGGCGCCGTCTCTTACACTGCACAGGTAGGAATGGAAATCGACCAGGCCGTGGAGGGTGACACTCAGGCCGAGCGCAAGAATGGGCTGCATTCGGCGGTGATGGACGTCGCGACGATGGCTTTTTTTCACGCCCTCGGCAAAGCCGGTCCTTCCACGGCCGACCCTTCTGTCGAGTCCGGCGCTCAACCGGCGACGGCGCAAAAACCGTTTTTCAACTATCGCCGCGTGAACGGGCAGATCGGTGTGCTGATGAGTCCGACCGAACCTGCGCGGCTACCCGAAAAACCAGCAAACGGGTTGAATCCTGCGTGGGACCCATCCATGGAGATTTACCTGCAAGGGGGGGCCAAGCGTCCCTCAGTGCAGCCCCGTTATGAGATCGTCGAGGAGGGCCCGTCTACGGCGAAGAAGCCCAAACTCGAGGACTCGGAAAACGAACTGTCGGAGAATGAGGAGTCGCCGTCTTCGGTGGTTTCCGATGCCACGTCCTCCGGGGATTACGAGCCGTACGACGATAGCAACGTGCTCAAGGTCAATCCGTTCAAGGCCGGTGTCCAGGTGCCTGATGGTGGGTATTTCAACAGTCGAGGCATGATTGAACGTACCGATATACCCAAGTTGTACCGCGTCGAAAAGGCGGATCGCGTAGAGCGTCGCGGTGATCCGGCAAATTATGGTTTCCGGGACTCAAACTTCTTTTCCGGGCCTGCAAAAATGATGGACGGCAATGTCGTGATGGCGTCTCGCTCAAAGGCGGCGGCGATACATTTTGGTGATGCTGCACTCGGCGGCAAGTACCACCTTTACGAAATCGACAGTCGCGGTGTTCCCGTCGTCTCTTTCAACGAAAATATCGAGGTAAACCCGCAGTTCGTCGAGGCTCGCCAGTGTGTGGCGCCTGGCACCATCGAGCGGATGCGCAAGTCGGGCCACTTGAATCAGTTTGAAGAAAGTTCCTATGAGTTCGATGAAGTGCATGTGGACAATGATCAACTGTCGAGCGCAAGGATCAGGGAAATTCACCATCATTGAGCGTGTTCACTTTGAGCGCTTGCTGAGCTAGGGTGGTCGCTCGCCAGCAACGAGCGACCGGCACTTGGAGAGTTATATGCACTTAGGAAAAGTCACCCCCATCCTGCGGATTTTCGACGAGGCCAAGGCGTTGGAGTTCTACGTCGATTTCCTGGGGTTCAAGGTCGATTGGCAGCATCGCTTCGAGGCGAATTTTCCGTTGTACGTGCAAGTGTCGCTGGGGGAGTGTGTGCTGCACTTGTCCGAGCATCATGGCGATGCTTCGCCAGGGGCGGCTGTGCGGGTCCAGGCCCAAGGGGTCGATGCGTATCAGCAGCAATTGCTGGGCAAGGAATACCGGTATGCCAAGCCTGGGGTTGAAGACACGCCGTGGGGGACGCGGGAGATGAGCATCAGAGACCCGTTTGGGAATCGGTTGGTGTTTGTTGAGGAGAGCGAGGGCTGATTCTCCCATTGGGCTGTTCGCAGGTAAGGCCCTTGTGGCGAGGGAGCTTGCTCCCTCGCCACCATGGTTGTGGTGCTACACCCGGAAATGACTGACCATCTGCTGCAACTGGCTACCCAGGCGTGCCAGTTCAACACTCGATTTGGCTGTCTCATCACTGGCCGTAGCGGTCTGCTCAGACACGTCACGCACGTTCACGATACTGCGGCTGATCTCTTCCGCCACGGCGCTCTGTTGTTCGGCGGCTGCGGCAATCTGCTGGTTCATCGACTGGATATTCGACACGGTGCGGGTGATGTTTTCCAAGGATACCCCGGCCTTGCGCGTCAGTTCGACGCTGCTGTCGGTGAGGCTGCGGCTGTTGTTCATCACGCTGGCGACTTGTTGGGTGCCGTTCTGTAAGCCGGCCACCAGGCCTTCGATTTCCTCGGTGGACTTCTGTGTACGCTGCGCCAGGCCACGCACTTCGTCGGCGACCACGGCAAAGCCTCGACCAGCTTCCCCGGCACGCGCAGCTTCAATGGCGGCGTTAAGTGCCAGCAGGTTGGTCTGTTCGGCCACGGCCTTGATCACGTCCATCACGCTGCCGATCTTGTTGCTCTCTTGTTGCAGGTGCGTCATGGCGTCGGTGGAGCGCGCCACTTCGGCCGCCAGGCGTTCGATCTGGGCGATGGCTTCAGCCACCACTTTATCTCCTTCGCGGGCCTGGCCGTCAGCGTCGGAAGCGGCTTGGGAAGCCTGTTCGGCATTGCGCGCAACTTCCTGCACGGTGGCGGTCATTTCATGCATGGCGGTGGCGACCTGATCGGTCTCGATCTTCTGGCTGTTCACGCCGGCGCTGGTCTGCTCGGTCACCGCTGACAATTCTTCGGCGGCGCTGGCGATCTGAGTGACGCCGTCGCGAATGCCGCTGATCAGCTCGCGCAGGGTGGTGCCCATGCGCTGGATGCCTTGCTGCAACACGCCCAGTTCGTCACGACGGGTCACCTGGATGTTGTGGCTCAGGTCGCCCGAAGCGATGCGCTCCACCACGGCCAGGGTGTCCTGGATCGGGCGGGTGATCTGGCGGGTGATCACCCACGCGGCAATCACGCCGACCAACAGGGCCAGCAAGGTGCTGATCAGTTGCAGGCTGCGGGCCTGGGTGCTTTCGGCGTCGCGACGTTCCAGTTGGATGTCGTACAGCTTGTCGCTGATCGTCACGATGTCGGCGCCCTGGGTGGTCATTTCGGCACGGGCGGTGACGATATTGGCATTGGCCGCCTTGTAGCTCTGCACGGCGCTGCGATAGGCGCCTAGCGCGGTTTCCAGTGCGGACAATGCGCTTTGCTGGCCAGTACCGAAGGCAACGCTGAGGCCTTTCAAACCGGCGACAGCTTTTTCCAGCTGTGTAGCCGCGCGGGCTTCGGTTTCTGCGTTGGGGCTATTGGTATAGCCGCGCACTTCGTAGCGAGCCTGCATGAATTCGTTCTTGGCCTGGGTCACGGCCAGGAACTGCGTGAAGCGTTCCGGGCTGTCGGATGACTGCTGCACACTGGTTTCCAGCGCATTGATTTGCGCGTTCGCAATGTCGGCCTTGGCGCCCATGACATCGCGCGCAGCGTTGCCATTGCGGTAGGCCTCGCGCATTTTGTTCAGGGACTGGCGGTAAGCGGTAATGACGGCTTTCTGCTCATTGAGCAGCTTGAGGTTTTCCGGGCTCTTGAAGCTGTCGAGCAGCTTCTGTTGCTGGGCGGCGAAGGCATCGAGGCTGGTCTGCACGTTCTGCGCCACAGCTTCGTCGCCATTGGCCAGCATGTATTGCAAGCGCACGATACGCAGCTTGGTCAGCGAGGCATTGAGCTGGGTGATGTCGCTCATCCAATTGCTACGGTCGATCAAGCCGCCCAGGCTGGTCCAGCCAGTGAGTGCCAGGATCGAGGTGAGGACCAGCACCAGGCCGAAGCCCAGGCCGAGTTTGAGATTGACGCTGATGTTACCGAACCAGCTGTTCATCGAAAGCTCCTTGAAGAGTGATGTCTGTCTGCTGGACGGTGTGTTTTTGTTTGAGCCAGCCAAGATGTGTAGGGCTGTATCGGCGGGAAAGGATGATTCTGAAATACTTTTATTGTTCGTCGACGAAGGGTCGCCGGCACGCAACGGCGATGCCGGGGTGGGGCTGATCACGGCCCGCTCATGTGTGCTAGTCTGCGGGCCCTTTTAGTTCTGGGCGGCGCGGGAAACCGTGGCGTCCTACAGCGGAGCCTCTTCATGTCCGAAGTTAATCTGTCCACCGACGAAACCCGCGTCAGCTACGGTATCGGCCGTCAGTTGGGCGACCAACTGCGCGACAACCCGCCACCGGGCGTCAGCCTGGACGCGATCCTGGCCGGCCTGACCGACGCATTCGCAGGCTCGCCAAGCCGTGTTGACCAAGAACAAATGGCGGCCAGCTTCAAGGTGATCCGCGAAATCATGCAAGCCGAAGCCGCTGCCAAGGCCGAAGCTGCAGCGGGCGCTGGCCTGGCTTTCCTGGCAGAAAACGCCAAGCGTGATGGCATCACCACCCTGGCTTCCGGCCTGCAATTTGAAGTGCTGACGGCCGGTACCGGCGCCAAGCCGACCCGTGAAGACCAAGTGCGTACTCACTACCACGGCACCCTGATCGACGGCACTGTGTTCGACAGCTCCTACGAGCGCGGCCAGCCTGCAGAATTCCCGGTGGGTGGCGTGATCGCCGGCTGGACCGAAGCCCTGCAACTGATGAATGCCGGCAGCAAATGGCGCCTGTACGTGCCGAGCGAACTGGCTTACGGCGCTCAAGGCGTTGGCAGCATCCCGCCGCACAGCGTTCTGGTATTCGACGTCGAGCTGCTCGACGTTCTGTAAGGCCTGCTGGTTACCTGTTGGGACGAACGCGTTCGCCCCAACAGGTATTTGCCAGTTTCTTCATGGATGGAACTTGCCATTCAAGTCGGTCGCCGGGCGCAACGCTCGTGCATAGCAGAACAGAAACAGATTCCTCACCACTTCCTTCAGCACCCCAGGCTCACTGGAACTCAGGCCATTCACGTCCAGATCGCCTTGGTCCTGCAGCTCGTTCAGCGCTTCTTCCTCAAGCACCGCACAGACTTCACCGGTTTCCCGATGCAGGATTCGCAGGTAAGGGTGGGGGCGATCCAGCCAGGCATCTATCAAATAAGTCATGGTCGTTCTCCTTGATGGGTTTCAATGAGAATAATTCTTATTCGTAGAATAGCAAGCGTCTATTGGCAATTTCTGGGTTTTTCTGTGTGGGTATTGCGTTCGATCAACGCAGAGGGCGAAACGCCATCCCGCGGCGGGCGCGGGATGGAATGCAGCAGGTTCAGACTTTGCGCACGAACTCGGACTTGAGTTTCATCGGGCCGATCCCGTCGATCTTGCAGTCGATATCGTGGTCGCCGTCGCACAGGCGGATGTTCTTGACCTTGGTGCCGACCTTGACCACCAGGGAAGTGCCCTTGACTTTGAGGTCCTTGATCACGGTGATGGTGTCGCCATCCTGCAGGACGTTGCCCACAGAGTCTTTCTTCACGGTCTCATCGCCGACCACTTCGGCCTCGCCGTTGGCGGACCACTCATGGGCGCATTCCGGGCAGACCAGTTGGGCGCCGTCTTCGTAGGTGTATTCGGAATTGCATTTTGGGCAGGGTGGCAACGTGCTCACTAAAGCTCCTAGAAAGTCAGGGATGGCTAAAAGTCGCACATTATATAGGGTTTTAAACGCGGGTGGGGTTGGACTCGTCCTAATGTGGGAGCTGGCTTGCCTGCGATAGCGGCAGTGAATTCACTCCCGTCATCGCAGGCAAGCCAGCTCCCACATTAAACAGCGCGGAATCAGTGAGTACGGGCGACCGCAAACTCACTCAGCTCGACCAGGGCATCCCGGTATTCACTGGCCGGCAGCGCTTCCAGGCATGTGATCGCCCGCGCCACGTAGTCACGCGCCAGTTGCGCGGTGTACTCCAGGGAGCCCGAGGCTTCTACGGCGGCACGGATGGCTTCCAGGTCTTCGATCCCGCCTTTCTGGATCGCCTTGCGCACCAGGGCAGCCTGTTCCGGCGTGCCTTCGCGCATGGTGTAGATCAGCGGCAAGGTCGGCTTGCCCTCGGCCAGGTCGTCACCGACGTTCTTGCCCAGGGTTTCAGCGTCGCCCTTGTAGTCGAGCAGGTCATCCACCAGTTGGAACGCCACGCCTAGGTGATCACCGAACGTGCGCAGGGCCTCGGCCTGTTCGGCTGTGGCGCCACACAGCGCGGCGGCACTGTGGGTAGAGGCTTCGAAGAGCATCGCGGTTTTGCCGCGAATCACTTCCATATAGGTTTCTTCAGTGGTGCTGGCATCGCGGACTTTGGACAGTTGCAACACTTCGCCTTCGGCGATGATGCGTGTGGCCTGTGAAAGAATCTTCATCACGGGCATCGAGCCCAGCTCGACCATCATTTCGAACGAGCGCGAATACAGGAAGTCGCCCACCAGCACGCTGGGCGCATTGCCCCACATCGCGTTTGCGGTCTCGCGACCACGGCGCATGCCGGACATGTCGACCACGTCGTCATGCAGCAGGGTGGCGGTGTGCAGGAATTCGATCGTGGCGGCCAGTAGGCGAAGGTCATCGCCTTGACGGCCCAGGGCCTTGCCGCACAGCAACACTAATAAAGGACGCAGGCGTTTGCCGCCCGCCGACGTAATGTAGTCGCCAATTTTGGAGACCAGCGGCACTTTAGACGTCAGCTGCTGCTTGATGATGCCGTCGACGGCGCTAAAATCGTCCGCGACCGCGCGGTAGAAAGCTTGGGGTTGCATCAGCGACAGTCGCTCCAGAAGGGTTGCGCGGCATGCTAGGACCCTGACCCCCGGGTGTCAAGGCGCGATAGACGGCCCCTTGCAAGCCTCCCATAGCTTGCGTACAATCGCGCACCCTGAACTTCCTGGGCAGCACCTGCCTTACGCAATTGCATTCGGGACGTCCATCCCATGCAGCCATGCCAGCCAATACCTCTTCTTATAAAGCGCTGGGTGAGCAGGATTATCGGAGAAATACCATGTCGTACGCAGTAATTGTTACTGGTGGCAAGCAATACAAAGTCGCCCCAGGTGAATACCTGAAGATCGAGAAACTGGAAGTCGCTACTGGCGAATCCGTTACTTTTGATCGCGTTCTGTTGGTCGCCAATGGCGATGACGTGAACATCGGCGCTCCAGTTGTTGCTGGCGCTACCGTTGTGGCTGAAGTGATCTCCCAAGGTCGTCACGATAAAGTCCGCATCATCAAGTTCCGTCGTCGTAAGCACCACATGAAGCGTATGGGCCACCGCCAGTGGTACACCGAGATCAAAATCACCGGTATTCAGGCTTAATTTCAGCCTAATTCCTCACTAGGAGAATTGACTCATGGCACACAAAAAAGCTGGTGGTAGTACCCGTAACGGTCGCGACTCAGAAGCCAAACGCCTTGGCGTGAAGATGTATGGCGGCCAGAAAATCATTCCGGGCAACATCATCGTGCGTCAGCGCGGTACCCAATTCCACGCCGGTTACGGTGTTGGCATGGGTAAAGATCACACCCTCTTCGCTAAAATCGAAGGCGTGATCAAGTTCGAAGTAAAGGGCGCGTTCAACCGCCGTTACGTGAGCGTTGTCGCAGCTTAATTGCGAGATCGCTGGAAAAGCCCTGTCTTGCGACGGGGCTTTTTCGTTTGTGGAGTGAGTCTCTTGCAAAGCTGTTTGTGATGAGCTCAGGCGCAGGTTTGCGGTCGCTGATTGAGGTCGCTGCGCTCATTTTTGCAAGAGTCTTATGTCTTGGTTTCTTAAGCTCGTCCATGCGGCGAGAGGCGTTTTGTTATGAAGTTCGTTGATGAAGTTTCCATCCGAGTAAAAGCAGGCGACGGCGGTAACGGTTGCATGAGTTTCCGTCGCGAAAAATTCATCGAAAACGGTGGTCCAAACGGCGGTGACGGCGGTGACGGCGGTTCCATCTACATGATGGCCGACGAAAACCTCAACACCCTGGTCGACTACCGTTACACCCGGCACTTCGATGCCGAGCGTGGCTCCAACGGCGGCAGCACCGACTGCACCGGTAAAAAAGGTGAAGATCTGGTACTGCGCGTACCGGTCGGCACCACGATCATCGACTCTGCGACCCAGGAAGTGATTGGCGACCTGACCAAGGCCGGCCAGAAGCTGATGGTTGTGCAGGGCGGTTGGCACGGTCTGGGTAACACCCGATTCAAGTCCAGTACCAACCGTGCACCGCGCCAGACCACGCCGGGCAAACCGGGCGAGCAGCGCGACCTGAAGCTGGAAATGAAAGTACTTGCCGACGTGGGCCTGTTGGGCCTGCCGAACGCCGGTAAAAGTACCTTCATCCGCTCGGTATCGGCCGCCAAGCCGAAAGTCGCCGACTACCCGTTCACCACCCTGGTGCCAAACCTGGGCGTGGTCAGCGTCGACCGCTGGAAAAGCTTCGTGGTTGCCGACATTCCCGGCTTGATCGAAGGCGCTTCCGACGGTGCTGGCCTGGGCATCCGCTTCCTCAAGCACTTGTCCCGCACCCGTTTGCTGCTGCACCTCGTCGACATGGCGCCGCTGGATGACACCAGTGCCGCCGATGCTGCCGAAGTCATCGTCAGCGAACTGACCAAGTTCAGCCCGGCCCTGGCCGAGCGCGATCGCTGGTTGGTACTGAACAAGTGCGACCAGATTCTTGAAGAAGAGCACGAAGAGCGCGTCAAGGAGATCGTTGATCGCCTGGAGTGGGAAGGTCCGGTCTACGTCATCTCGGCCATCGCCAAAGAAGGCACCGAGCGCCTGACCCGCGACATCATGCGTTACCTGGAAGACCGTGCCGACCGCCTGGCGGCCGACCCGGTGTACAAGGCCGAACTCGCCGAACTCGACCAGCAGATCGAAGACGAAGCCCGCGCCCAGTTGCAGGCCCTGGACGACCAGCGTGCTCTGCGCCGCAGCGGCGTGAAGTCGGTCCACGACATCGGCGACGATGATTGGGACGAAGAAGACGTGGATGATGAAGACGGTCCGGAAATCATTTACGTGCGTGACTGATCCGTTGCGATAAACTTGAACGCCGCTCTCTGGAGCGGCGTTTTGGTATCCGGGTATAACGTTATGGGCAGCGCTGGGTCGCGCGGCCCTCACTCTAAGGTTGAAGATGATGCGGAGCAAAGTGACAGGTGCGCAGCGCTGGGTCGTGAAAATCGGCAGTGCGCTGTTGACGGCGGATGGCAAAGGTCTGGATCGCGCAGCCATGAGCGTCTGGGTCGAGCAGATGGTGGCCTTGCATGAAGCAGGCGTTGAGTTGGTGCTGGTGTCGTCCGGAGCGGTTGCCGCCGGGATGAGCCGCCTCGGCTGGACCGCGCGACCCAGCGCGATGCATGAACTGCAAGCCGCTGCCGCCATCGGCCAGATGGGCCTGGTGCAAGCCTGGGAGTCCAGCTTTGCCGAGCACGGCCGCCACACGGCGCAGGTGTTGCTGACCCACGACGACCTGTCCGACCGCAAGCGTTACCTCAACGCCCGCAGCACCTTGCGCGCGCTGGTGGAGCTCAAGGTCATCCCGGTCATCAACGAGAACGACACTGTGGTCACCGACGAAATCCGCTTCGGTGACAATGACACCCTGGCCGCCCTGGTGGCCAACCTGGTAGAGGCTGACCTGTTGGTGATCCTCACCGACCGCGATGGCATGTTCGACGCCGACCCGCGCAACAACCCCGATGCCCAGCTTATCTATGAAGCCCGCGCCGACGACCCGGCGCTGGATGCGGTCGCCGGCAGTGTCGGTGGTGCCCTGGGCCGTGGCGGCATGCAGACCAAACTGCGCGCCGCTCGCCTGGCCGCGCGTTCCGGTGCCCACACCATCATCGTCGGCGGGCGCCTGGAGCGCGTGCTTGATCGCCTCAAGGCCGGTGAGCGCATCGGTACGCTGCTGTCGCCGGAACGCGGCATGCTGGCGGCGCGCAAGCAATGGTTGGCCGGGCACCTGCAAACCCGTGGCACGCTGGTGCTGGATGCGGGGGCCGTATCGGCCTTGTCCCAAGGCAACAAGAGCTTGCTGCCGGTGGGTGTGAAGTTGGTGCAGGGCAGCTTCCGCCGTGGCGAGATGGTGGTGTGCGTTGCGCCAGACGGTCGCGAGATTGCGCGCGGCCTGGCCAATTACAGCGCCCTGGAAGCACAGAAGATTATTGGACAATCTTCCGACGCCATTGTCGGACTCTTGGGCTATATGGCGGAACCGGAACTGGTTCACCGCGACAACCTGATCCTGGTTTAACCATAGGAAATACACGATGCGCGTGATGAAGGGATTGCTCGGCTTGCTGTTGGCCATGCCGCTGCTGGCTTCGGCCGAAGAAGTCGGCCAGGTGTCGACGGTGTTCAAGTTTGTCGGCCCCAACGACCGGATTGTGGTTGAAGCGTTTGACGACCCCAAGGTCGATGGCGTGACCTGCTACTTGTCGCGTGCCAAGACCGGCGGGGTAAAGGGCGGCCTGGGCCTGGCTGAAGACCGTGCCGAAGCCTCGATCGCTTGCCGCCAGGTGGGCCCGATCCACTTCAAGGGTGAGCTCAAGGACGGCGACGAAGTGTTCAAGGAGCGCACCTCGCTGGTATTCAAGACCATGCAGGTGGTGCGTTTCCTCGACAAGAAGCGCAACACCCTGGTGTATCTGGTCTATAGCGACCGTTTGATCGAAGGCAGCCCGCAGAATGCGGTGACGGCAATTCCGATTCTGCCATGGCCGACCGCTCAGTAACCTGCAGGCGAGTTTTGTCACCGGCGTCTATGATTGCAGCTTTGCCGGTTGTAAGCTCCGAAGGGCTGCAATGCAAAGAACATGGGATATCTGGAGTTCGTCATGAGTGCTTTCCACGATCTGAAACTCAAAGCCCTGGACGGACAAGCGCTACCGCTGGCGCCTTTCAAGGGCCAAGTTGTGCTGGTGGTCAATGTTGCGTCCAAATGTGGTTTGACCCCGCAATACGCGGCGTTGGAAAACCTCTATCAACAGTACAAGGACCAAGGGTTCACAGTGCTCGGCTTGCCATGCAACCAGTTTGCAGGCCAGGAGCCGGGCACCGAGGAGCAGATTCAGCAGTTCTGCAGCCTGAACTACGGCGTGACCTTTCCACTGGGCAGCAAGATCGAGGTCAACGGGCCTGATCGGCACCAGTTGTACCGTTTGCTGGCGGGCGAGGGCGCTGAATTCCCCGGGGATATCACCTGGAACTTCGAGAAATTCCTGTTGGGTAAGGATGGCCGTGTACTTGCGCGCTTCTCACCCCGCACGCCCCCGGAAGACCCCTCCATCATCCAGGCCATCGAAAAAGCCTTGAGCTGACGTCAGTGAAGGCCTGATCGTTCCTACGCTCTGCGTTGATCGTTGATCGTTCCCACGCTCTGCGTGGGAATGCCACCCTGGGCGCTCCGCGTCCCGCTTTTACTCCTTAATCATTTAGATCAATAGTGCTACTCAGCGCTGCAGGCTCTCCATATTATCCGCATCATAAATTCACTCTCCCGTGGAGCGTTCCATGCCCGTCCAAGCCTTGTTCAAACCCTTCCAGCTCGGTGCATTGCAACTGTCGACCCGCGTGGTCATGGCGCCCATGACTCGCTCGTTCTCCCCTGGCGGCGTACCCAATTCCAAAGTCATTGAGTACTACCGCCGCCGTGCCGCTGCCGGTGTGGGCTTGATCATCACTGAAGGCACCGTGGTCGGGCACCCAGCCTCCAATGGCTACCCCAACGTGCCGCATTTCTACGGTGAAGCCGCCTTGGCTGGCTGGAAGAAAGTGGTCGATGCAGTCCACGCCGAAGGCGGCAAGATTGTTCCGCAGCTGTGGCATGTGGGCAGTGTGCGCCGTATGGGCACTGAGCCTGATGCCAGCGTGCCGGCTTATGGCCCGATGGAAAAGCTCAAGGACGGCAATGTCGTTGTGCACGGCATGACCAAACAGGACATCAACGACGTGATCAACGCCTTCGCCCAGGCCGCCAAGGATGCCCAGGCCATCGGCATGGACGGCGTGGAAATCCACGGTGCCCACGGCTACCTCGTGGACCAGTTCTTCTGGGAAGGCAGCAACCAGCGCACCGACGAATACGGTGGCAGCCTGGCCAACCGTTCGCGCTTCGCCATTGAGCTGATCCAGGCCACCCGCGCCGCTGTCGGCCCGGACTTTCCGATCATCTTGCGTTTCTCCCAGTGGAAGCAGCAGGACTACACCGCGCGCCTGGTGCAAACCCCTGAGGCGTTGGGTGAGTTTCTCAAGCCACTGTCTGACGCTGGCGTGGATATTTTCCACTGCTCCACCCGTCGTTTCTGGGAGCCGGAATTTGAAGGCTCCGACCTTAACCTCGCCGGTTGGACGCGTCAGCTAACCGGTAAGCCAACCGTCACGGTAGGTAGCGTGGGCCTGGATGGCGAGTTCCTGCAGTTCATGGTCAACACCGACAAAGTTGCCCAGCCTGCCAGCCTGGAGAAACTGCTGGAGCGCCTGAACAACGATGAGTTCGACCTCGTGGCTGTGGGCCGTGCCTTGCTGGTGGACCCGGATTGGGCGGTGAAGGTGCGCGAAGGGCGCGAGAGTGACATCTTGCCCTTCAGTCGTGAGGCGTTGATGACTCTGGTGTGAGCGGTAAGAGGGCGGGCACCGGTTGGCCGTCCTCGCATACCCCGCGCAACTGGCGCTCGAACTGCTCGATAATCGCCGGCCAGCCCTGACGGCTGGCATGTTGTCGGGCGTTCAAGCGCACTCTGCGCAACGTTTCGCGCTCCTCCAGCAGCCAGATGGCCGCGTCGCAAAATGCGTCTTCATCCCCAGGCATCGACAGTGCGCCGCTATAGCCATGGCGCAGATGCTGGCTCGCGGCGGCCTGGTCGTAAGCCACCACGCCCAGGCCAGACGCCATCGCTTCAAGCACCACATTGCCGAAGGTTTCGGTCAGGCTGGGGAACAGGAACAAATCCCCTGAGGCGTAATGCCTTGCCAGCTCTTCGCCGCGCTGCGTTCCGCAGAACACTGCATCGGGCAAATCGTGTTCCATCGACGAGCGCTGGGGGCCATCACCGACCACAATCAGCTTCATCCGCCGCATTGGATAGGCAGCCTGCAAGGCATCAAAGCAGCGCTTGAGCAGCCTCAGGTTCTTCTCTTGGGCCAGGCGTCCCACATGCAGCACGGCAATATCGTGGTTCTCCAACCCCCAATTTTCACGCATGGCGTTATCGCGTTTGGCCGGGTGGAACAATTGGCTGTCGACACCCCGGGATAACATATCCAGACGCTCAAAATGCCGGCGCTCCAGCTCCAGGCGCTGGCTGGCGCTCGGTACCAGGGTCAGGCTCGAGCGGTTATGAAACCAGCGCAGGTAATGGGTGACCACGCGGCTCAACAGGCTCAAGCCATACTGGTTCGAATACTGCTGAAAGTTGGTATGAAAGCCGCTGACTACGCCGATCCCCAGGCGCCTCGCAGCGCGCAGCGCCGAGAGCCCCAGCGGCCCTTCCGTGGCGATATACAGCACATCCGGGCGTTGCCGCGTCCAGCGGCGCAGCAACTTGCGCATTGACGATTGGCCCCATTGCAAGCCTGGATAGCCCGGCAGTGGCCAGCCGCGGCACAGCAGCAGTTCATCGTCGCTGGAGCGGTTTTGGTCGGCACTCTGGCGTGGGCGTACCAGCTCGACCTGATGGCCGCGTGAACGCAAACCCTCGCACAGGCGGCCAAGGGTATTGGCCACCCCGTTGATTTCCGGCGGGAAGGTTTCGGTAATGAGGGTGATGTGAAGCGAGGCTGTCGTCATGACCCACAGTGTCGGCGTGGGCCATGTCGCCATTGTGTCAGTGTGATGATGGATTTATGACTTGGCCACCGCCGGCTGCGCCATCGCCTCGGCGCCTTGCTCCCGCACCCAGAACAACGTCGCCCCGGCCACCGCCGCTGGCATCATCAACAGGTTGACCACCGGCACCAGCAATACCAGGTAGACAATGCCGCCAAAACTCATGCTCTGCCAGCGTTTCTGGCGCAGCCACGCGAGCATTTCGTTCCAGCCCAGCTTGTGGTTGTCGGCCGGGTAGTCGATGTACTGGATCGCCATCATCCACACGCCAAACAGCAGCCACAACGGCGCCGCGATCAGGTTGACCACCGGGATGAACGACAGGATAAACAGGCCGATGGCGCGCGGCAGGAAGTAACCCAGCTTGCGCATCTCCCGCGCCAGGGTGCGCGGGACCATGGCAGCCAGCTCACCCCAACTGAACGGCGGGAAGTCGTCGGTGCCACGTACCACGACCTCGACCTTCTCGGCGAGAAACCCGTTGAACGGCGCGGCGATAATATTGGCGAGCATGGTGAAGGTGAAAAACACCATCAGCACCACCAGCACGACAAACAGCGGCCACAACAGGTAATTCAAAAAGCCTAGCCAGTGGGGCAGCGTCGGCATCAAGCTGTCGACCCACAGGCTGAACTGATGGCCGGCGAAATAGATCAATCCGACGAACAGCACCAGGTTGATCGCCAACGGCAACAGCACAAACAGGCGCAGGCCTGGGCTCAACACCAGTTTGAGGCCTTCACGCAGGTATTGCGGGCCGGAAAGAGCAGGGGCAGGCATGGGGTACTCCGAGCAAAATGGCGAACGCGCCGACCTTACCGGCTTTGCACCTGATGTGAAAGCGCGGGCAGGTAGGCGACATCCAGGGTTACAAAGGTGTCGATTAGCTTGATTGCACGCATAGAGAACACCTATGAGCTGGATTGTTATTGCGTATTTCCTTAATCTTGCCCCCCTCGATACGCTGCACCCATTATTTTTCAGGACCTGGCGAGTCAAAGCCTTCCCCAAGTGCTTCGCGGTCCTTTTTTATTCCCGCCGCCCTGTGGTCCGGGCGGTCGGTAGGAGTGAGTCATGTCTGATACCCGTCATTCCCGAGTGATTATTCTCGGTTCCGGCCCTGCCGGTTACAGCGCCGCTGTCTACGCTGCCCGGGCCAATCTCAAGCCGTTGCTGATCACCGGCATGCAGGCGGGCGGTCAGTTGACCACCACTACTGAAGTCGACAACTGGCCGGGCGATGTCCATGGCTTGACTGGCCCGGTGCTCATGGAACGCATGAAAGAGCATGCCGAGCGCTTTGAAACCGAGATCGTCTTCGACCATATCAACCAGGTCGACTTCTCGAAAAAGCCTTACAGCCTGACCGGTGACAGCGGTGTGTACACCTGCGATGCACTGATCATTGCCACTGGTGCCAGTGCGCGTTACCTGGGCCTGCCGTCGGAAGAAGCGTTCATGGGCAAGGGTGTTTCCGCCTGCGCCACTTGCGATGGTTTCTTCTACCGCAACAAGCCGGTTGCCGTGGTCGGCGGTGGCAACACTGCCGTGGAAGAGGCGCTGTACCTGGCCAACATCGCCAGCACCGTGACCCTGGTTCACCGCCGCGAGACCTTCCGCGCCGAGAAGATCCTGATCGACAAGCTGCACGCCCGTGTCGCTGAAGGCAAGATCATCCTCAAGCTCAACGCCACCCTGGATGAAGTCCTGGGCGACAACATGGGTGTGACCGGTGCCCGTCTGAAAAACAACGACGGCAGTTTCGACGAGCTGAAAGTCGACGGCGTGTTCATCGCTATCGGCCACACTCCGAACACCTCACTGTTCGAAGGCGTGCTGGAAGCCAAAGACGGGTACCTGGTGGTGCAGGGCGGCCGCGAAGGCAATGCAACTGCGACCAACATCGAAGGTATCTTCGCTGCCGGCGACGTGGCAGACCACGTTTACCGCCAGGCCATCACCTCGGCCGGCGCCGGTTGCATGGCGGCCCTGGATGCCGAGCGTTACCTCGACGGTTTGAAGGACGCTTCGTTCTAAACCCGTTGACTCAAAAAAGCCGGCTGCGAAGCCGGCTTTTTTATGCCTGCGATCTAACCTACACCGCTAAACAAATGTGGGGTTGGTTATTAAATCAGCGGCGAGTCAGAGGCTGTTCAGCAAACTTCACTGCGGCCAGTCCATGGGCAATCAACGCTCGGATATTGCCATGGTCACTGCCCTCAGGCGTCGCCACTACCGACCGGTAATGCTCACCAAACGCCAGCAGTGCTTCCTTATCACTCAACCCTTCCAGCAGCGCCAAACCCAGGGTCTTGCACGACCCTTCATTCTGCCCAGCGGCATTTTCCACACCGCCGTTGATGAAGGCTTGCGGCTGGTAGTCGTAACCCGCCGCGACGAACGCCAAGGTATCGGCAAAGGCGTGTTCGCCGCTGTTGAGGCTGGCGCGCAGGGTGTTCAAATCAGTCATGAGGCTTTCCTTTGGCGAACGCGGCCTGTTGGTCTGCGTTGGCTTCTTGCTGGTATTGGGCTTTCCACTCGGCGTACGGCATGCCGTACACCACTTCACGGGCGTCATCGAGGCTGACCTCGATCTGGCGTTCGTCGGCTTCGGCCTTGTACCACTTGGACAGGCAGTTGCGGCAGAAGCCGGCGAGGTTCATCAGGTCGATATTCTGCACATCCTTGCGGCTGTCCAGGTGGGCCACCAATCGGCGAAAGGCGGCGGCTTCGAGTTCGAGGCGTTGTTGGTCGGTCATGGCGGTCTCTTCGAGACAGCTTCAAGCGGGTAAGCTTAAAGCTGCAAGTTGGAATGAGGCTGGCTTTAACTTGTGGCTTTAAGCTTATCGCTTGAGGCTGAGCGGCTCGCCGCGAGCGTTATCGAAACCGACTCGGCAAAGCGCAGCGCGTGGGGCTTGTCCACTTCGACTTCGGCGTACAGCACCGATTCGTTGCTCATCACCAGGTCCAGCAATTCCTGGGTCAGGCGCTCCAGCAGGGCAAAGCGATTGCCTTCGACGTGAGCGATGATGGCCTTGGTGATGGTGCGGTAGTTCAGGGCGTGGTCGATGTCGTTGTCACGCACGGCTTCCTGGGCGGCATACAGGATGGTCAGGTTGATCAGCACATCCTGCTTGTTGAGGATTTCGTCCTCGTTGATGCCGATAAAGGTGCGCAGGCACAGGTCCTTGACCCGGATACGCGCCATGCCTGGTTGAAGTTGTGGCATTGCTACTTGCTCCGTCCAATCAGTTGCAGGAACTCCATGCGGGTGGTGTTCGACTCGCGAAAGGCGCCGAGCATCACCGAGGTGTTCATGGTTGAATTCTGTTTCTCCACGCCGCGCATCATCATGCACATGTGCTTGGCTTCGATCACCACCGCCACGCCGGCGGCCTGGGTCACGTCCTGGATTGCGTCGGCGATTTGCCGCGTGAGGTTCTCCTGGATCTGCAGGCGCCGGGCGAACATGTCGACAATGCGCGCCAGTTTTGACAGGCCCAGCACCTTGCCGGTCGGAATATAGGCCACATGGGCCTTGCCGATGAAGGGCAGCAGGTGATGCTCGCACAACGAGTACAACTCGATGTCCTTGAGGATCACCATCTCGTCATTGTCGGACGCGAACAGCGCGCCGTTGACGATTTCCTCCAGATTCTGCTCATAGCCATGACACAGGTACTGCATGGCCTTGGCGGCACGCTTGGGCGTATCGAGCAGGCCCTCGCGCTGCGGGTCTTCGCCCAGGCCCTTGAGGATCTCGCGGTAGTGGTGGGGCAGGGATAAGGTCATACAACATCCTCGTAAACGGCTTACTTGATATGCCGCCCACCGTTGACGGTCAGGGTGGTACCGGTGACATAGGGATTGTCCAGCAGGTAACGCACGCTCTGGTAGATCACCTCGGGCCCGGGTTCGATGCCCAGGGCCGACTTGGCCAGGACCTTGGCGCGATAGGCCGCGTCATCGCCTTCGTTGAACATCACCATCGCCGGTGCGATACCGTTGACCTTGATCAGCGGCGCGAACTGTGCGGCAAACGATAACGTGAGGCTGTCGAGCCCGGCCTTGGTGGCGCAATAGGCGATGTGCTGCTGGCTGCCCTTGCGCACCACGTCATCGCTGATATGCACGATATCGGCGGGTGTCGAGCGTTGCAGCAAAGGTGAACAATGCAGGTTGATCAGATACGGCGCAAGCATGTGCACGCTGAACATGTCGATAAAGGCACGGCTTTCGTCGCCCAGGGTTTCGGCGACCCAGGCTGAAGCGTTGTGGATGATCGCTCGCAGGCTTTGAGTATGGGTTTTCACTGCGGCGATGAAAGCCAGTACGCCGGCTTCGCTGGAGAAGTCGGCAAACACGCCGATGGCGCCCCGCTCACGCAGTGCCTGCACGCCGGGACGTTCACTGCGGTAGCTGAAAATCACCGATTGGCCTTCATCCAACAGGCGCTGGGCACAATGCAGGCCGACACGCTGGCCGGCACCGGTGATCAGGATCGGAGCGTTGTTTGCATTCATGGGAGGCTCAAGTCGCTGGCAGGCTCAAACTATACCAGCGCCCCGGCCTCCCTGTACTCAAGCGGCGGCTTCAGTGACTTTGCGAGGGGGCGAAGGGTGCAGCCAGTTCGCCAGCAGATGGGTCGACAGCGGTATAAAAAGGTAAACCATCAGCGGGGTCAGGGCTGCGGTGCTGACCAGTACGCGGCTGAACAGGTCCAACTCGCTGAGCAGCGGCCCCAGGCCGAAGTTGAACAGCAACGATACCGGGAAAAAAGCCAACCAGATGGCCACCGCCTGTTTCCAGCGTGGCGGGCGGGCACCCGCTGCGCCGAACCAGCCATCGATACCGCTGACACGGTGTTCCGACGGGTTGGCAAATAGCTCGCTGCCACGGCTCAGCCACGCGCTGCGCGAAGCGGAGAACTCCCATGCGTGCAAGGTCTTTTCATCGGCGAAGCGGAAGATGATCTGGAATTCATCATCATGGGGTGGTGGCGCCAGCACGCCGGAGCCCAGGTAACCGGGGAAGTCAGTCGCCAATTGCTCGCCTTCGCGCAGCCAGGCCATCAGTTCTTCGTAGCGACCTTTGGCCACGCGGCGCGCAACCATCAAGGTGACGGGTAAGGTAGACATCGTATATCTCCAAATCAGCAAGTGCGCCGAGCCGGGTAGGCGGCGCACGAACGAAGCTGCGGGGTGGTGCAGCGACGCAAAAGAACAGGCAAGGATTATTCCGGTTTTGCCCAAATACGCCAGAAACTTCGGATGGATCGCCGTAGATCTTGAATCATGCAGTTCAATCGGCGTTAAATAGGATCCAAATTCATACAAGTTTTTTGACTGCTGATGCCTGAAATCACTGCGCCTCTTCGCGAAACGACACCCGACAGCCACACTGACTGCGAGGGCCTGTTTCCGATTCGTGAAGTGGCAAGACTCACAGGCGTGAACCCGGTGACGCTACGTGCCTGGGAGCGTCGCTACGGTTTGATCCAGCCTGTACGCACCGAAAGTGGGCACAGGCTTTACTCAAGCACCGATATCGAAACCGTGCACCGCATCCTCGACTGGATCGAGCGTGGCGTGGCGGTGAGCAAAGTCGGCAAGCTTTTGGCGCGCGACCCACAGCCCAACGAGCCGGCTACAGCGTCACGCAGCGATACCGAACTGGAGTGGCGCCAATGGCAGGCGCAACTGCGGCAGGCCATCAGTGCCTTTGATGATCGTGAGCTCGACCGGTTGTACGGCCAGATCTTCAGCGTCTATTCGACGACCGTGGTGTTCCAGGACATTTTGGTCCCGCTGTGGCAGCAGTTGCTACGTCACCAAGGCCGCTTTGGCCAAGCCAGCGAGTGGCTGTTCTTCGACAATTTCCTGCGCTCGCGCGTCGCACGGTGCCTGCAAATGGCCTGTGCCTCGCCAGTGCCCAGGGTGTTGCTCTCAGCCATTGCCGGAGAGTGCCGTGAGCTGGAGTTGCTGGTGGCGGGCTTGTTGATGTCGAGCGAGAAACTGGCGGTCAAGGTCCTGGGCGTTGGCCAGCCACTGGATGAGTTGACGCTGATCTGCGAGCGCACTCGGCCGCAAGCCCTGGTGCTGTTTTCCAACCATGCCCCTGGCGCAGAGTTGGCGTCACGGCTCAATCGCCTGGCCTTCACCCTCGATTGCCCGTTGTTGCTGGCTGGTGAGGCGTCGGACCTGGCGGAACACAGCCTGGCAGGTTCGTCGATTGGTTGCCTGGGCAATGACGGACGCTGGATGCCGCGCCGCTTGCAGCAACTGCTCAGCGGCCATCTGGAGTCTCAGGCATGAACGTGAGGATGGACCAGGCGATGCTGGTGCAGGATGAACTGGCGTAACCGTTCGATCTCATCAGCATCGCTTTGGCTCAGGCGGTAGGCGAACAGGCCGCGGGCGGTTACCCGCTCCAGCGTACCGCGCAGGGCGATGCGTTCGTAGCCGGAAGGGCTGAACCACAGGGAAAACGTCTTTGGCGGTTTGACCCGGCCACGCACCTCTACCAGCACCCCTTTGAATGACACTTCGTGCACCCACAGCGCGCTGGAGTAGCCCTTGATGTTTTCCAGCGCCACCGGCGTTTCAAGCGCCAGGCGCCACGGGCGGATCATCGGCCCATCTTCAAAAATGCTCGGTACGCCCAAGCGTAAATGCACAGCATGAAACTCATCTTCCACCAAGTGCAACGGGAAGGTGAGTTGCTGGTTGTCGAACTGCGCCTGGATGGTGACCTGGTCGTGAGCCGCTAGCCGCGTGAGCAGATCGCGAATCTGTGCCCCGCCATTAACCGTCAGGCTCGACCATGCATCCCGCAGGTTGAGCTGCGGGTTGTGCTGCATGTCCTGGATAAAATCCAGCTCGTCCTGCGTCAATAGCGTGTCGCGTTGCATTGATCTGGCTCAAGGCTGAGGCATTAAAAAGCCATTATCGCTCTAAAGACCGCATTTTTTACAGTTTGTTAAATCCACTCGTCGCCTTGAGTGCGGCGAGCTCGCTCTTGAGCTCGGCCAACTGAGCTTCCAGTTGGGCGACACGCTGTTGTGCCTTGACTTGAGTGGTGACGTCTTTCTGCACCCCGACGAAATAGGTTTGCTTGTCGACCCCGTTGTACACGGTTGAAAGCGATAGCTCGTTCCAGAAAGGCGTGCCGTCCTTACGGTAGTTACGCAGGATCTCTCGGCAGGTGCCGCCGCTGTCGAGTGCATCACGAATGGCGATCAAGGCCGGTTGGTCGCGGTCGCCCGCCTGCAGGAAGCGGCAGTCCTGATAGAGGATCTCGTCCAGCGTGTAGCCAGTCATCCTTTCGAAGGCCGGGTTGACGTAGATCAGTGGTTTCTCCCGGCCTTCGCGCTCGGCAACAACGATTCCGTCGTTGGACGCATTGACGACCATTTGCAGCAGTTTGGCGTTAATCATAGAGCGGTCCATGGCCTGGTTTTGACCTTGCCAGTTTATGGCAAGTCTGGAATGTTGCACGGTGCGCACTGAAATATTGGCACGGGCTGCTAATATCCCACGCTTTCACTCAACTACAGGATCAGATTGATGAAAGTCGCCATCCTCTCCGGCTCGGTCTACGGTACGGCTGAAGAAGTCGCTCGCCACGCGGAAGAAATCCTCAAGGACGCAGGTTTCAACGCCTGGCACAACGCGCGTGCCACGCTGGCAGACGTGCAGGCCTTTGCTCCCGATGCATTCCTGGCAGTGACCTCGACCACCGGCATGGGCGAGCTGCCCGACAATCTGCAGCCTCTGTACTCAACCATCCGCGACCAACTGCCCGCCGCCTGGCGCGGCCTGCCGGGAGCGGTCATCGGCCTGGGCGACGCCAGCTATGGCGATACCTTCTGTGGCGGCGGTGAACAAATGCGCGAATTGTTCGCCGAACTGGGCATCCGCGAAGTGCAGCCGATGCTGCGCCTGGACGCCAGCGAAAGCGTCACCCCGGAAGCTGACGCCGAGCCTTGGCTGGCCGATTTGATCACCGCGCTGCGCGGTTGAACCCCAGGGAGCGCCGTTATTGACGGCGCTTGTTTGACACGTATTTGTACTATTCTCTTGACTGACTCGCTCAGTCATCAAGCTGGCTGCCAAGGAAACTCCTTGCGCCTCGGCGTCTGACTAGACTGGCTCTCACTTTAGACACCATAAGAAGTGCGCCAAGGAGGTCATTGCCATGAGCCTAGCCCCTGCACCATCGCCACAAAACGTCAAAGCCCAGGTCAGCGCCGCCGAATGGCAAACCCGCGTGGACCTCGCGGCCTGCTATCGCCTGGTGGCCATGCACGGCTGGGATGACCTGATCTTCACGCATATTTCGGCCAAGGTGCCGGGCACTGAAGATTTCCTGATCAACCCCTATGGGCTGATGTTCCATGAGATCACCGCGTCGAGCCTGGTCAAGGTTGACCAGGCCGGCAATAAGCAAATGGACAGCCCCTACGAGATCAACCCTGCGGGCTACACCATCCACAGCGCCATCCACGAAGTGCGCCACGACGTGACCTGCGTGCTGCACACCCACACCGCTGCCGGCGTGGCGGTGTGTGCGCAAAAGCAGGGTGTATTGCCCATCAGCCAGCAATCGCTGTTTGTGCTCTCCAGCCTGGGCTATCACGCCTATGAAGGCGTGGCGCTCAATCATGAGGAAAAGGCCCGGTTGCAAGCGGATCTGGGTCCGAACAATTTCCTGATGCTGCACAACCACGGCCTGCTGACCTGCGCCGGCACCATCGCCGACACCTTCCTGATGATGTTTACCTTCCAGCGCGCCTGCGAGATTCAGGTACTGGCCCAAAGCGGCGGCACTGAGTTGATCGCCATCGAGCCGCAGATTCTCGCCGGTGCCAAGGCGATGGTGGCAGCTGTCACAAAAAGCGCCCAAGGTATGGGCGGTGCTCTGGCCTGGCCGGCACTGCTGCGCAAATTGGATAATCAGGACCCCGGGTATAAAAGCTGATGCCACTCGCCGAGATACCGCTCAGAGCCTGGCGCAAGCGCGGCCAGGACTTCGTCTTTCGTGGCCACACCGTGCGGTATTGGGTGGCCGGGCAGGGCGAGCCGTTGCTGCTGATTCATGGTTTCCCCACGGCCAGTTGGGACTGGCACTACCTGTGGCAACCCCTGGCCCAGCGCAACCTGGTGATTGCCTGCGACATGCTCGGCTTTGGCGACTCGGCCAAACCCTTGGACCACGACTATTGCCTGTTGGAACAGGCCGATTTGCAACAGGCGTTGCTTGAGCACCTGCGCGTAGAGCAGCCGGTGCATGTGTTGGCTCATGACTACGGCGACAGTGTCGCCCAGGAATTATTGGCTCGGCATTACGAGGGCCGGTTCCAGATGGCGAGTTGTGTATTTCTCAACGGCGGGCTGTTTCCGGAAACCCATCGGCCGGCGCTGGTGCAAAAGCTGCTGCTCAGCCCGTTGGGCTGGATGATCGGTCGGGCCTTTGGGCGCAATGCCTTGGCCAGCAGTTTCAACCAGATCTTCGGCCCCCAGACGCGGCCCAGTGAAAGCGTGCTGGATGATTTCTGGAGTTTGATCAGTTGCAACGACGGCCCGCGTATCCTGCACAAACTGATCGCCTACATCCCCCAGCGCCGTCGTCTGCGCGAGCGCTGGCTCACGGCCATGCAGCGAGGCGAAGTACCTTTACGGGTGATCGACGGCGAGGTGGACCCGATTTCCGGGGCTCATATGGTCGAGCGCTATCGCCAACTGGTGCCCCAGCCCGACACGATAAGACTGGCCAATATCGGCCATTACCCGCAGATCGAGGCGCCGGTCCAAGTGCTCAAGCATTACCAGGCGTTTCGTGAGCGCATCAGCCAGCCTTCACCGCGCGCGGCCTATTCCTGAGCCTGCGCATCATCCCGCTGCCTTATCAAGCACCATTCAGCCCTGGCCGTCTTTATTGTGACCAAAGGCTGCTTGCGTGACACTCTGCCTATTCCCATTGTCGCCAGCGGAGTTCGGTATGAGTGAGTCAGTGCAGTTCCAGGATAAGGTGGTGATCGTCACCGGCGCCGGTGGTGGCTTGGGCCAGGCCCATGCGCTGCTGTTCGCCAGGCACGGGGCCAAAGTGCTGGTCAACGACCTGGGGGGGTCAACCCAAGGCGAGGGCGCCAACGCCTCGGCGGCCGACCGGGTGGTGGCGCAGATCCGCGCGGCGGGCGGCATTGCGGAAGCCAACCATGACTCCGTCACCGACGGCGACAAGATCGTACAGAACGCACTGGATGTCTTCGGCCGGGTCGACGTGGTGGTCAACAACGCCGGCATCCTGCGCGACAAGACCTTCCATAAAATGGATGACAGCGACTGGGACCTGGTTTACCGGGTGCACGTCGAAGGCGCCTACAAAGTCACCCGCGCCGCCTGGCCGCATTTGCGCGAGCAGGGTTATGGCCGGGTGATCTTCACGGCGTCGACGTCCGGTATCTACGGCAACTTCGGCCAGTCCAACTACGGCATGGCCAAGTTGGGCCTGTATGGCTTGACGCGTACCCTGGCGCTGGAAGGGCGTAAGAACAACATCCTGGTCAACGCGATTGCCCCCACCGGTGGCACACGCATGACCGAAGGGCTGATCCCGCCGCAGGTGTTCGAGCGCCTCAAGCCGGAACTGGTCAGCCCACTGGTGGTGTACCTGGGCAGTGACGCCTGTGAGGAAACCGCAGGCTTGTTTGAAGTGGGTGGCGGCTGGATCGGCAAGACACGTTGGGAGCGCAGCCTGGGTGTGGGTTTTGATCCCGAGGCGGGTTTTTCGCCGGAGGATGTGGCCGCGCACTGGCAGCAGATCTGCGATTTCGAAGGGGCTGCGCACCCCAAGGACAATATTGAGGCGCTGAAGGAAATGATGGCCAACTTGCAGAAGTTCAGCCTCTGATCATTGCCGGTAAATCAATGAATCCCACGGGGCGTCGATGACGCCCCGTTTTATTGCAGGCATAAAAAAGGCCGCTGCATAGGCAGCGGCCGAAGTAAGACGTTGGATCAAGGAGCGACAAATCAACGTCAGTGAACACCGGGAACAGACTGATTACAGGATCAATCCGTTATAAATCAGCTTTTCTCCCCAATGCGGGAGCGGGCCGTTTGCCCTGAAAGCCAGGCAAGAATAATCGGTTGTAACAGAATGAGTAATAGCAGTTCGGGACAAGGACTGTTACCAAATCGACAATAATTGCCCGGCACCATCGATGCCTCTGATAAGCCTTCATCCATCGCATGCATGGCCCGGTCCAGCGCCCGGCCAGAGAACCCCGTCATCCTTTCGAGCGACAACACGAATACCTCCTTGGTGCGCTTATCGCCCCTCAAGGGCGGCAGTAGGGTGGAGCCTTCTGTCACTCACCGGGGAAGACGCATGACAAAAACAATAATGCGCGCCATCTTCACGCCACAGGCGCTGGCCACTGCGGTTGCGCTGGGCTGCTGTGCCCAGGCGCAGGCTGTTTCGTTCAACATCGGCGAGATCGAAGGGCAATTCGACTCCTCGCTGTCGGTCGGCGCCAGTTGGGGCATGCGCGATGCCGACAAAAGCCTGGTCGGCACGGTCAATGGCGGGACGGGCCAGGCGTCCACTGGAGATGACGGGCGCCTCAACTTCAAGAAGGGCGAGACCTTCTCCAAGATCTTCAAGGGGCTGCACGACCTTGAGTTGAAGTACGGCGACACCGGGGTATTCGTGCGTGGCAAGTATTGGTACGACTTCGAGCTCAAGGACGAAGACCGCGAGTTCAAGCCCATCAGCGACCACAACCGCAAGGAAGGCGCCAAGTCCAGCGGTGCGCAGATCCTCGATGCCTTCGTCTACCACAACTACTCCCTGGGCGACCTGCCCGGCACCGTGCGCGCCGGCAAGCAGGTGGTCAGTTGGGGCGAAAGTACCTTCATCGGTAACTCCATCAACAGCATCAACCCGATCGACGTGTCGGCGTTCCGCAGGCCCGGTGCCGAGATCAAGGAAGGCTTGATCCCGGTGAACATGCTGTTTGCCTCCCAGAGCCTGACCAATCAACTGACCGTGGAAGGTTTCTATCAACTGGAATGGGACCAGACGGTGCTCGACAACTGCGGCACCTTCTTCGGCGGGGACGTGGCGGCGGATGGCTGCACCAATAACTACACCGTGGGCAGCCCGGCGATCCGACCGCTACAACCGGTGGCGGCTGCCTTTGGCCAAGGGTTTGGCGTGACCAATGAAGGCGTGATCGTGCGGCGTGCCGGTGACCGCGATGCGCGTGACTCCGGCCAGTTCGGCGCGGCCCTGCGTTGGCTGGGTGATGACACTGAATACGGCCTGTACTTCATGAACTACCACAGTCGCACACCGACCGTCGGCACCCTGACCGCCAATACCAACCTGGCCACCATCGGGCGCATCATCAACACCGCCAACGCCCTGGCGCCCGGTTCCGGGGGCGGTTTGGCGCAAAGCACCATGCTCGGCCGCGGCCAGTACTACCTGGATTACCCGGAAGACATCCGCCTGTTCGGCGCCAGTTTCTCCACCACCTTGCCCACGGGCACGGCGTGGACCGGCGAAATCAGCTATCGGCCCAATGCGCCGGTGCAGCTCAACACCACCGACCTGACCCTGGCCCTGGTCAACCCCATTGCGGGCCAACTCGCCTCACCCATCCGCAGCAATTTCGGCGATGACAACAAAGGCTATCGCCGCAAGGAAATCACCCAGATCCAGAGCACCATGACCCAGTTCTTCGACCAGGTACTGGGCGCCGAGCGCCTGACCCTGGTGGGCGAAGCGGCGGTGGTGCACGTCGCCGGCCTGGAAGACAAAACCAAACTGCGTTACGGCCGAGACTCGGTGTACGGCGCCTACGGTTTTCAAGGTGACACCGACGGTTTTGTCACCTCCACCTCCTGGGGCTACCGGGCGCGGGCGATCCTTGACTACAACAACGCCATTGCCGGTGTGAACCTCAAGCCCAACCTGTCCTGGTCCCATGACGTCGCGGGCTACGGCCCCAACGGCCTGTTCAACAAAGGCGCCAAGGCCATCAGCGTCGGCGTGGATGCGGACTATCGCAGCACCTACACCGCAAGCCTGAGCTACACCGACTTTTTTGGCGGTGACTACAACACCCTGACCGACCGCGACTTCCTCGCCCTCAGCTTCGGCGTGAACTTCTGATCTGGCTTAAAAGAAGGACAAGACCCTATGCGTAAGATGATTGCAGTGTTGGCCCTGAGCGTATTGGCCGCCAACGTAATGGCGGCGGTATCGCCCGAAGAAGCAGCCAAGCTCGGCACTTCCCTGACCCCGGTCGGCGCCGAAAAAGCCGGCAATGCCGATGGCTCGATCCCCGCCTGGACCGGTGGCATCCCCAAAAACGCCGGCACGGTGGACAGCAAGGGCTTCCTCTCCGACCCCTTCGCTAACGAAAAACCGCTGTTCGTGATCACCGCCGCCACGGTGGACAAGTACAAGGACAAACTCTCCGACGGCCAGGTGGCGATGTTCAAGCGCTACCCCGAGACCTACAAGATCCCGGTGTACCCCAGCCACCGCACGGTCAACTTGCCGGCGGACATTTACGAGTCGATCAAGCGAAGCGCCCTGAATGTGAAGGCGATCAACGATGGCAACGGCCTGGAGAACTTCACCGGCAACCGTTACTACGCGTTCCCTATCCCCAAGAATGGCGTCGAGGTGCTGTGGAATCACATCACCCGTTACCACGGCGGCAACCTGCGGCGCATCATCACCCAGGCCACGCCCCAGACCAATGGCAGCTACACGCCGATCCGTTTCGAAGAAGAAGTAGCGGTGCCGCAAGCTATCCCGGATATCGACCCGGCCAAGGCCGCCAACGTGCTCAGCTATTTCAAGCAGTCGGTCACCGCGCCGGCGCGGCTGGCGGGCAACGTGCTGCTGGTGCATGAAACCCTCGACCAGGTGAAGGAACCGCGCCTGGCCTGGATCTACAACGCCGGCCAGCGCCGTGTGCGGCGTGCACCGCAGGTGTCTTACGACGGCCCGGGTACCGCCTCCGACGGCCTGCGCACTACCGACAACTTCGACATGTTCTCCGGCGCACCCGACCGTTATGACTGGAAACTGGTGGGCAAGAAGGAGATGTACATCCCTTACAACAGCTACAAGCTCGATTCGCCGAGCCTCAAGTACGACGACATCATCAAGGCCGGCCATATCAACCAGGACCTGACCCGTTACGAGTTGCACCGCGTGTGGGAAGTGGTCGGCACCGTCAAGCCCAGCGAGCGGCACATCTATGCCAAACGCCATATGTTCATCGACGAAGACAGCTGGCAAGTCGCCCTGGTGGACCACTACGACGGCCGCGGCCAACTGTGGCGCGTTGCCGAAGGCCATGCGCAGTTCTATTACGACCACCAGGTGCCGGCCTACACCGTGGAAACCCTGTACGACCTGATTGCAGGGCGCTACATCGCGCTGGGCATGAAGAACGAGGAGAAGAGCAGCTTCGTGTTCGGCTTCGCGGCCAAGGCGGCGGACTACACCCCGGCTGCACTGAGATCGGAGGGCGTTCGCTGATTCCACACCTAAGTGAGGTTGAAAATGTGTGGCTTGCCTGCGATGGCCATAGGTATCTACACAACTTTGGGGCGACGCTGGACCTGTGGCGAGGGAGCTTGCTCCCGTGACGGCCTGACAGCAGACGCATCTCTACCTGACACCCCAGGATCCAAATGTGGGAGCTGGCTTGCCTGCGATGACGGCCTTCCAGCCGACACAGCTATACCGAGTACATATCCATTCCTGCGGTAACGGCCACTTAGGGTTCCGCTTTTACAGCGGCTCACTTTTGAAAAGCGCAAAAGTAAGCAAAACGCTCTTGCCCCACCACTCGGCACCTCGCTTAGGCTCGGTGTGCCCGTAATCCGCCAGTGATTTGGGGGGCCGCCGCCACGCGCCATCCATGGCGCGGGGCGGCTAAACCGGCATCCCTGCCGGTTTACCCCCCCAAATCACTGTCGAATTCCGGCCAGCGTGGTTTAACGGGGCGCCTAAGATCAAAAGCAGATCAAGAGCGGCTCGCTTCGCATCGTGGTTACCGTTGAGCTTACAGAGTTATGTAGATACCTATGGTCATCGCAGGCAAGCCAGCTCCCACACTGAAGGGCGTATACCTTGGTTTTTATGGTCTTCAATCAACCCGCTGAATACTTCTTCAACAACCGCCAACCACAGGTCTAGGGTGACGCAACAATAAAAACAGCAGGATGCAGCAATGACCGCCATGACCCGCTGCCTGGACCGTCCTGGATTTATGCCACGGCTGTCCGCCCACCATGCGTTGCGTGCGCGGCTGACTGTGCCTCTGCTGACGGCGCAGGCGCGGGTAAGGTTGCTGTGCGCACCGGGAGGCAGTGGCAAGAGCGCGTTGCTCGCCGAGTGTGCGCTGCAGGCGCCGAAGGGCTGTCAGGTGGTGTGGATGCCACTCAACGGTGCCGCGCTCAGCCCCTTGGAATTCTGCGCACGGCTGGCGCAGCAGCTTGGCTTGCCGTTTGTGGATGAAGCCACGTTATTGCTCGACTTGGGCCGTTGGCCACACACCACGTGGTTGTTTCTGGATGATTTCTGTCGCTCACCTGCGCCTGAGCTGGATGCGCTGCTGGACCGTTTGCTCGCCGCTGGCAGCCCGCAGTTGACCTGGTGGCTGGGCGCGCGACGGCGCCCGTTGTGCAATTGGCCACGCCTGTTGCTCGACGATGAGTTGCTGGAGTGCAGCGAGTTGTTTTTCAGCGCTGAGGAAGTCGAGCAACTGCTCGCCCCGGGGCATACCGTCGACAGCGTGATGCATTTCAGCGCCGGTTGGTGCGCCGGTGTGCGTATCGCCTTGTTGGGCGACGGCCACCCCGACAAGACCCTGCTCGATTACCTGCAGCATGAGCTGTTCAACACCTTGTCGGCGCCATTGGCTGAGGCTTGGCGCGTGCTGGCCCATCTGCCGCGTTTCAACCTGAACCTGTGTGAGTACTTGTTCGGTGGTGGTGACGGCGCTGAGCATTTGCGCGAATTGCAGGCACTGGGTGCGTTTATCCAGCCCTGGGAAGACACCAGCGACTGGCTCCACATTTTCCCACCGTTGGCGCGACTGCTGCGCGACGAACCCTGGCCGGCCAAACGCTCCTGGCACCGACGCGCGTGCCAATGGTTCAGCGCCGAGGGTGACTGGCAGGCCGCGTTCGAGCAGGCGTTGCTGGCGCAGGAATATGAAGTGGCGGTGAGCCTGTTGCAGCACTTCAGTTTCGAGGATTTGTTTCGCCAGCAGAACGCCGTGCTGCTGTTGCGCCTGCATGAACAGCAGGGCGATGAATTGATGTTGGGGTCGGCGCAACTGGTGGGGCTGCTCACGGCCGCGTTGTTGTTTGCCGGGCGCTTCGAACAGGCGGCCTTGTGCATCGACCAACTGGCCCGGTTCGCCCCGCAACCGACGCCCGCCGCGCAGCGCTATCTGCTGGCGCGCTGGCAGGCGCAGTGGGGCTGGTTGCTGCATTTGAGCGGCGACGCCGAACGCTCCCGCGAGCACTTTCTCGAAGCCCTGCAAGCGTTGCCCGACAGCGCCTGGACATCGCGCCTGATGTGCCTCTCGGGCCTGACCCAGCAAGCCTTGCTGCGCGGTGAGTTGGAGGCCGCCCAACGCTTGAACCGTGAAGCGCTGTGCCTGGCCCGGGTCCACGGTTCGCTGGTATTGGAGGCCCTGCTGGAGTTGGACCACGCCCAATTGCTGGAGCAGCGTGGCGCGCCGTACCGGGCGCAAAGCCTGTTGGAAACGGTGCAAGCGATGTTGGCCGGGCAACGGCTCAACGCCGGGCCGTTGGTGGGGCGTATTGTTCTGCGCCGCGGGCATCTGGCCTTGCGTCAGGGCCAGGACGGCCTGGCCGCCGAATGTTTCGAGGCCGGCTTGAGCATGTGCCTGCAGAGCCAGGACAAGCGCGTTCTGTACGGCTTTCTGGGCCTGGCGCTATTGGCGGCCAATCGTGGCGACTACGCGCAGGCCTTCATTCAATTACGCGACGCCGAACGCCTGATGCAGCAGCGCCATGTGCCCGACACGGTGTACCGTGCGGTACTGCTGTTGGTCAGTGGGCACTTCTGGTTGCAGCAAGGCCGCGCCGAATTGACGGTGCAAGCCGTGCGCCGGGTGTTGCGCCACTTTCGCGGGCCTTGCGCCAAGCAGGCACCGCCGGCCACCTTGGAGCTGATCCCGCGCCTGGAATATTTGCTGGTACTGGCCGAGGTCAAGCTGGGCTGTGCCGAGCAACCTATCGCACGGCTCAATGCCTTGCTCGACACCTCACGGCAACGCGGCATGCTTTGCCTGGAAACCGAATTGCACCTGGTGCTGGGTGAAGTGACCTGGCAGCTTGGCGACCCGGCGTTGGCGCGTCGGTCGCTGCAAGCTGGCTTGGCGCTGGCAGAGCGTTGCCAGGTGCAGCAGGCGGTCCGCGAGTTGCGTTTACGCGCCCCGGGACTTTTGAGTGAGCTGGGCCTGGAGCCCCAGGCCGCGCCTGCCGGGGCGGCGCAGAACCCGCTGAGCCAGCGTGAGCTGGAGGTGCTGCAACTGATCGCCCTGGGCAACTCCAACCTGGAAATCGCTGATCGCCTGTATATCTCCCTGCATACCGTCAAGACGCATGCGCGGCGTATCCACAGCAAACTCGGGGTAGAGCGACGCACCCAGGCGGTGGCCAAGGCGAAGACGTTGGGCTTGATGGTCTAGGCGCAGAATGCTTGGCGGTATTGGCCCGGCGTGGCGCCCATGGCGTGGCGAAAGCGCTGGTTGAAATGACTGGCGCTGGAAAAACCGCACAGCAAGGCCAGCTCACTGATCGGCAAAACGCTGCTGCGCAGCAGGTTTTTCGCTCGCGCCAGACGCCGTGCCAGCAGGTATTGATGGGGCGGCACGCCGAAGCTTTGGCGGAACATTCGGGCGAAATGGTATTCGGACAGCGCGCACATGGCGGCCAACTGGCCGAGGCTGATGGCGTCTTCCATATGTTGATCGATGTACTCCACCAACCGCCGCCGTTGGTGCGCGGCCAACCCGCCTTTCAAGCGCAAGCCTTCGCGGGCGCCGACCTGGTTGAGCAAGGTATGGCTGAGCAGTTCGTGGGCCAGGCTGCTGGTCAGCAGGCGCTCGCCGGGCTCGTGCCAGTTGAGGCTGACCAACTGGTGAAAACGCCTGGCCTGGAACGGGTCTTCAAGGAAGGTGCCCTCACGCAAGTGCAGCTCCCGTGGCTCACGGTCCAGCAGGGTGACGCAGCCAAGGGCAAATTGTTCCGGGCTGAAATACAGGTGGGCCAGGCGAATATCGCCATTGATTACCCAGGCCGACTGATGCTCGGCCGGCAGGATGCACAGTTTGTCGGGGCCGCCCTTGAGGCCAGGCTGATCACGCCGAAAGGTGCCTGTGCCACCGCCGATGTAGCAGGACAAGGTGTGATGGCTGGGAGCCTGGTAATCCTGGGCGTCATGGTGGTTGCTCCACACAGCCGCAGCCAACCCGTCACCGAGCTCGGCGCAGGCTTGCAGGCGTGCGTGGGGCGAGCGGTTGAGGGCTTGGAAGACGTGCAGCGTTTGCAGCTCTGGCATGGTGTGTTCTCCGACACCCTGCATCCTACGCTCCACGGCTGGCGCTGTGAGCCCATCGCCCGACAAAAGCGCAAGAATGTGCAAGAGCCTGCAAGGGGTTGAAGGCCACACTGTGGCTCAATCGACGGAGCCGGCTATGAATCTTTTCCTGTATCTACTCACGGTGCTCATCTGGGGCACCACTTGGATCGCCCTCAAATGGCAGTTGGGCGTGGTCGCGATTCCTGTGTCGATTGTCTATCGCTTCGGCCTGGCCGCTCTGGTGCTGTTCGTGCTGTTGCTGCTCAGCCGCAAGTTGCAGGTGATGAACCGGCGCGGGCACATGATCTGCCTGGCGCAGGGGCTGTGCCTGTTCTGCGTCAACTTCATGTGCTTTCTCACCGCCAGCCAATGGATCCCCAGTGGCCTGGTGGCGGTGGTGTTCTCCACGGCGACCTTGTGGAACGCGCTCAATGCCCGGGTGTTTTTCGGCCAGCGGGTGGCGCGTAACGTGCTGATGGGCGGGGCGCTTGGGTTGTTGGGGCTGGGCTTTTTATTCTGGCCGGAGCTGGTTGGGCATACCGCCAGCCCGCAAACCTTGTTGGGCCTGGGCTTGGCCCTGCTGGGCACCCTGTGCTTCTCGGCGGGCAACCTGTTATCGAGCCTGCAACAGAAGGCCGGGCTCAAGCCGCTGACCACCAACGCCTGGGGCATGGCCTATGGGGCGGCGATGCTGGCGACCTATTGCGCAGTACGTGGTATTCCCTTCGAGATGGACTGGAGTGCGCGGTATATCGGCGCGCTGTGGTACCTGGTAATCCCAGGCTCGGTGATTGGTTTTACCGCGTACCTCACCCTGGTGGGCCGCATGGGGCCGGAGAAAGCGGCGTATTGCACGGTGCTGTTTCCGGTGGTGGCGCTGAATGTGTCGGCCGTGGCCGAGGGTTACCAGTGGACGGCGCCGGCGTTGATGGGGCTGGTGCTGGTGATGCTGGGGAATGTGCTGGTGTTTCGTAAGGCCCGTGCGCTCGATTGTTCCCACGCTCTGCGTGGGAATACCGCTGGGGACGCTCCGCGTCCGCTCTCGAGGCCATGATGCGGAGCGTCGGGTGAGGCATTCCCACGCGGAGCGTGGGAACGATCACCGATCACTTGAGGCCTAGCCGCTTGGCCATGCGCCCCAGGTTGGCGCGGTCCAGGCCCAGTTCGCGGGCGGCGCTGGCCCAATTGTGCTGATGGCGTTCCAGGCAGGCGCTGATGAGTTGGCGCTGGTAATGCTCGGTGGCCTGGCGCAGGTCGCCGCTGACCACCGGGAGGGCAGGGGCCGGTGCTTCTTCGGCCGCAGCCGCAGTCACGCCGGGCAAGTCCAGGTCCAGGGCGCTCAGGCTGAGAATCTTCGGGCGCTCACGGCAGTTGCCCAGGGCTTTCAACGCGCTGCGTCCGATCAAGTGCTCCAGCTCGCGCACATTGCCGGGCCAGTTGTAGGCCGTTAGGGCCGCCTGGGCATCTCCGGTCAGGCGCAGGCTGCCCAGGCCCATGCGTGAGCGGTTCTGTTCGAGGAAGAAGCCCGCCAATAGCAGCACATCACGCCCGCGCTCGCGCAGCGCTGGCACTTGCAGTGGGTAGACGCTCAAACGGTGGTAGAAGTCGGCACGGTAGCGGCCATTGCGCACCTCTTCGGCAAGGTCGCGGTTGGTGGCAGCAACCAGGCGCACGTCAACCTGGTGCTCCTTGTCCGATCCGAGGCGCTGCAACTGGCCGCTTTGCAGCACGCGCAGCAACTTGGCCTGTACCGTCAATGACAGCTCGCCCACTTCATCCAGGAACAAGGTACCGCCATTGGCCAGTTCGAACTTGCCCCGGCGCTCGTTCAACGCGCCGGTAAAGGCGCCGCGCACGTGACCGAACAGTTCGCTTTCTACCAAGGTCTCGGGCAGGGCGGCGCAGTTAAGGCTGATCAGCGGTTTGTCGGCGCGTGAGGAGGCGGCGTGGATCGCCTGGGCCACCAACTCCTTGCCGACCCCGGTTTCGCCGGTAATCAGCACGGTCAAGTCACTGCCGCCGACCAGGTTGATTTCCTCGACCAGGCGCTTGTGCGCTTTGCTCTGGCCGATCATTTCCTTGGGCTGCTGGCCACTGGCCTGGCGATAGATCTCGGCGCGCTGGTGCTCGTCTTCGGCCCGCAGCGCCAGGCGCTCGATGCGTTCAGCCACGTTGACGGTGGCCGCGGCGAGGCTGGCGAAGGCTTGCAGGGCGTCCAGCTCGACCCGTTCAAAGCGCTCGGTATCGAGGGCGTCCAGGGTCAGCAGCCCCCAGGGCTGGTCGTCGATAAACAGCGGGCAGCCCATGCAGTCGTGGACTTCCAACTGGCCGTGCAAACCGGCGACCAAGCCGTCATAGGGGTCGGGCAATTGGCTGTCACTGTCGAAGCGGGTAGGGCCGGGGCTGCTCAGCAGGATCTCGAAGCGCGGATGTTCGCTGACCTTGAAGCGTCGCCCCAAGGTATCGGCGCTCAAGCCGTCCACGGCCAGCGGCACCAACCACTCGCCGTCCAGGCGTAACAACGCGGCGGCGTCGCAGGGCAGCAGTGCACGCATGGCTTGCAGCAGGCGCCGGTAGCGCTCGCCTTCGGGCAAGTCCCGGGACAGGTCAGCGACCAGCGGCAGCAAGGTGGTGAGCAGGGGTTGTGCAGTCATAATGACTCCTTGTAGTCCTTATGACTATAAAGTGTAGGAGGTCATACTGACTACAAAATATTTAACTTGTTGAAAATAAAGGATTTATAAGTTGGCATGATTACTGACTGTTATAAGGCAATCAGTAAGAAGACCCAGGAGTCTCCCATGCTTAGTGCCCAAGACCGTGCAATCATCAAATCTACCGTGCCCCTGCTGGAAAGCGGCGGCGAAGCGCTGATTACGCATTTCTATCGCATGATGCTGTCCGAGTATCCCGAAGTCCGCCCACTGTTCAACCAGGCCCACCAGGCCAGTGGTGACCAGCCTCGCGCCCTGGCCAATGGCGTGCTGATGTACGCGCGGCATATCGACCAGTTGGACCAACTGGGCGACCTGGTGGCCAAGATCATCAACAAACACGTGGCGTTGCAGATTCTGCCGGAGCATTACCCCATTGTTGGCGCCTGCCTGCTGCGGGCTATTTCCGAAGTGCTGGGCAGCGAGATTGCCACCCCCGAGGTCATGAGCGCCTGGGGCGCGGCCTACGGCCAGTTGGCGGACATTCTGATCGGCGCCGAAGCGGCCATCTACGACGAAAAAGCCCAGGCGCCCGGCGGCTGGCGGGGGGCGCGGGCGTTCCTGTTGGTCAAGCGCGTGGAGGAGAGCGACGAGATCATCTCCTTCTACTTCGCGCCGGTGGACAACGGCCCGATCCTGGCCGCAGCGCCCGGCCAGTACATCGGCCTGAAACTGGTGCTCGATGGCGAGGAAGTGCGTCGCAACTATTCCCTGTCGGCCCTCACCGACACCGGGCTGTACCGCATCAGCGTCAAGCGCGAAGCGGGCGGGCGGGCCTCCAATTACCTGCACGACCAGATGCATGTCGGCGCGACCATTGACCTGTTCCCGCCGTCGGGCGAGTTCACCCTGGCCGCCAGTGATAAACCGCTGGTGCTGATCAGCGGCGGGGTAGGCATTACGCCCACGCTGCCAATGCTCGAAGCCGCCCTGGCAACCGAGCGCCCGGTGCATTTCATCCATTGTGCCCGTAACGGCGGGGTGCATGCGTTCCGTGACTGGGTGGACACCCTGGCGGCCAAGCATCCGCAGCTCAAGCGTTTCTACTGCTACGCCGAGGATGACGGCATCAGCCCGGCGGCAGACAAGGTCGGGATGCTCAACCAGGAGCAACTGGCGGCCTGGTTGCCTGAGGAACGTGATATTGATGCCTACTTCTTGGGCCCCAAGGGCTTCATGGCGGCGATCAAGCGGCATCTCAAGGCGCTGGGTGTGCCGGAGAAGCAGGCGCGCTATGAGTTCTTTGGCCCGGCGGCGGCGCTGGAATAGAATTTGGCCAATTGACCCTATCGGCATTATCGCGGGCAAGCCCGGCTCCCACAGAGGATCGCATTCCAATGTGGGAGCCGGGCTTGCCCGCGATGGCGTCCGCACAATCACTACATTTGCCACGATTAATCCGCTGTTAACCCCCCTCTGTTTTAACCACTGCCTGTGTGTAAACTTGTTGCCATCAGGCACAACCATAATCAGAGAAAGGGAAAGACGGGGATGATTGACGACATGCGTTTAGGCAGGGAGCGGCGCTTTCTGGTGTTGCTGGGCATCATCTGCCTGGCGCTGATTGGCGGGGCGCTGTACATGCAAGTGGTGCTGGGCGAAGCACCGTGCCCGCTGTGCATTCTGCAACGCTACGCCTTGCTGCTGATTGCGCTCTTCGCGTTCATCGGCGCGGCCATGCGCACCAAGGGCGCGCTGACCTTCTTCGAAGGGTTGGTGGTGCTCAGCGCCGTGGGTGGCGTGGCTGCGGCCGGCCACCATGTGTACACCCAGTTCTTTCCCCAGGTCAGCTGCGGCATCGATGTGTTGCAGCCGATCGTTGACGACCTGCCCCTGGCCAAGGTGTTTCCCCTGGGCTTCCAGGTCGACGGCTTTTGCAGCACCCCCTACCCACCGGTCCTCGGCCTGTCCCTGGCCCAATGGGCGCTGGTTGCATTCGTGCTGACGGCGATCCTGGTGCCCCTGTGCATCTATCGCAACCGTCATCCCAAAGCCTGAACCGCCGCGCCTGCCGAACGCTCCGTTGCTTCTGAATGAAGGCGGAGCGTTTTTGTTTTGTAGGGATTTGTGAAAGCACCGTGACGAGGGGCAACGGAAGGTGCGCGCAGCATGCGACATGTTGTCACATGAACGTTGTCGCAGGACGTTTCTGACCCGCCAAATCGGCCCTTGGATTTGCACCCCACGTACAAATTGTGCTGTCAGTTCGTGGTTCCCACGGCGGCCCGATTCGTGTGCGGCCCCAATCCCTGAAGCATCTATGAATGCCTTGTTTTATGGGCACTTGGATACCCTCGGCATGCCCTTACAGGTCGTAAGGGAAGTGGCACTGTGCCCAATAACACGGCAATTTTTGTGGTTTTTGTTGAGAATCGAACGCGATAAGATCGCGAATCTTTGCAACTTTGGTGAAGGATTGTTGCTGGAATCGATAAAAATTATTTCTCTATAAGACATGGTTTATACATCGCTAGCTAACTACAATCGCCCGCACTGAATGTCCGGTGCTGTTCAATATTTGAGCATTGGAGCGGTCGAGGAGCAGATGGAAGGCTCAATGCGACCCCAGGTTCCGGCAGCCTTTCAACTATCCGCACCAAATGGAATTGGTCTGTAACAAGGCCTTTAGCCACGAAATCGAATAAGAACTCACTGCAGGTCCGTGAAACGTACAGTCATGACGTGTCGGGCAGGCTCTTATTCAATCGAAGAGAAATGCCAACCCTTGGCAGGGTGAAGTGTTGGCGATCAAAACCCAACTGCATTGCGCAAGCTGCTTTAGAGGTCGTGAGATGAGTAAAAACAGGTACCCCCGATTACTAGGCTTTTTGCCGCTGCTTGGCATGATGTTAATGCTGGGAGGCTGCAAGTGGACCTTGCTCGACCCAAAAGGACAGGTCGGTCTGGATGAACGAAACCTGATCATCACCGCTACCCTGCTGATGCTGCTGGTTGTGGTGCCTGTGATCGTGATGACCTTCGCCTTCGCCTGGAAATACCGCGCGTCCAACACCAGCGCCACCTATGCGCCGAAGTGGTCGCACTCCACCAAGATCGAGATCGCAGTGTGGTTGGTGCCGATCCTCATCATCATCGCCCTGGGTTACATCACCTATAAGTCGACCCACGCGCTGGACCCGTATCGTCCGCTGGAGTCCGACGTCAAGCCTGTGAACATCCAGGTGGTCGCGCTGGATTGGAAGTGGCTGTTCATCTACCCGGACCTGGGTATCGCCACTGTCAACGAGATCCGCTTCCCGGAGCACACCCCGCTTAACTTCCGGATCACCTCCGATGCCGTGATGAACTCGTTCTTCATCCCTGCACTGGGTGGCCAGATCTACGCGATGGCAGGCATGCAGACCCGCCTGCACCTGATCGCCAACCAGAAAGCTGAAATGGAAGGCATCTCCGCCAACTACAGCGGCGCTGGCTTCACCGGCATGAAATTCAAAGCGATCTCGACAAGCCAGGAAGATTTCGACGCCTGGGTAGCTGCAGTCAAGGCCGCACCTAAACAGCTTGATCAAGCTGAATACGACGCTCTGACCAAACCGAGCCAGAACAACCCTGTCGCCTTGTACTCCGCGTACGAGCCGGACCTGTTTCAGAAAATCGTCGACAAGTACGAAGGTATGAAGCCAGGCAAGCCGGTCAAGCACGAGAAGAAAGAAGTGGCCGCGGTTGAAGGTTCTGATACAGGCGCGCATTCAACTGCTGGGGCAGAGGAGTAAACGATGTTTGGTAAATTAAGTTGGGACGCGGTCCCATTCCACGAGCCGATCGTAATGGTGACTATCGCCATGATCGCGCTGGGTGGTTTGGCGCTGGTTGCGGGTATCACCTATTTCAAGAAGTGGTCCTACCTGTGGACCGAGTGGTTGACCTCGGTCGACCACAAGAAAATCGGCGTCATGTACGTCATCGTTGCCATGGTCATGCTGCTGCGTGGTTTTGCCGACGCCATCATGATGCGCACCCAGTTGGCCATGGCCACCGAGGGTTCGCCTGGCTACCTGCCACCTGAACACTATGACCAGATCTTCACCGCCCACGGTGTGATCATGATCATCTTCATGGCAATGCCATTCTTCACCGGCTTGATGAACCTTGCCTTGCCGCTGCAGATCGGTGCGCGTGACGTTGCCTACCCGTTCCTGAACTCCCTGAGCTTCTGGCTGCTGGTGTCCGGCGTGGTGCTGATCAACGTTTCCCTGGGCGTCGGCGAATTCGCCAAGACCGGTTGGGTTGCGTATCCGCCATTGTCGGGCTTGCAATACAGTCCGGGCGTGGGTGTGGACTACTACATCTGGGCGCTACAGTTATCAGGGCTCGGGACGACATTGACGGGGGTCAACTTCCTGGCCACCGTCCTGAAAATGCGCGCCCCTGGCATGAAACTGATGGACATGCCGATCTTCACCTGGACCTGCACCTGGGCAAACGTGCTGATCGTGGCTTCGTTCCCGATCCTGGCCGCTACCATGGCGCTGCTGTCGCTTGACCGTTACCTGGATTTCCACATTTTCACCAATGAACTTGGTGGCAATCCAATGATGTACGTGAACCTGTTCTGGGCATGGGGTCACCCTGAGGTGTACATCCTGATCCTGCCGGCGTTCGGTATCTTCTCCGAAGTGATCTCGACCTTTACCGGCAAGCGCCTGTTCGGTCACCACTCGATGGTCTACGCCTCTGGCGCGATCTCCGTACTGGGCTTCATGGTTTGGCTGCACCACTTCTTCACCATGGGTTCGGGGGCCAGCGTCAACGCCTTCTTCGGCCTGGCGACGATGCTGATTTCCATCCCGACGGGGGTGAAGCTATTCAACTGGCTGTTCACCATCTACCACGGTCGTCTGCGCATGACCAGCCAGGTCCTGTGGACCCTGGGCTTCATGGTGACCTTCGCCATCGGCGGCATGACCGGCGTACTGCTGGCCATCCCGGGTGCTGACTTCGTGCTGCACAACAGCCTGTTCGTGATCGCCCACTTCCACAACGTGATCATCGGTGGTGCTGTATTCGGCTACATCGCTGGTTTCAGCTTCTACTTCCCGAAAGCGTTCGGCTTCAAGCTGCACGAAGGCTGGGGCAAGGCTGCGTTCTGGTTCTGGATCTCGGGCTTCTTCGTCGCGTTCATGCCGCTCTATGCACTGGGCTTCATGGGCATGACCCGTCGTCTGAACGCCACCACCAACCCTGAGTGGGTACCGTACCTGTACGTTGCCATGTTCGGTGCGGTGATGATCGCTGTGGGTATCGCCTGCCAGCTGATCCAGCTGTACGTCAGCGTGCGTGATCGCAAGCAGAACATGTGCGAATCCGGCGACCCATGGAACGGCCACACCCTGGAATGGTCGACCTCGTCGCCACCACCGTTCTACAACTTCGCCGTGATCCCTACTGCGAACACCATTGATGCGTTCACCGAAGCCAAGGAAGACGGTACTGCGTACCAGAAGCCCAAGCACTACGAGCCGATCCACATGCCAAACAACACCGCCACTGGCGTGGTGATGGGTGCGCTGTTGACCGTGTTCGGTTTCGCGATGATCTGGCACATCTGGTGGCTGGCAATCGCGAGCCTGGTGGGCACTATCGGTTACTTCATCATTCACGCTGCCCGTGATGATCAAGGCTACATGGTGCCGGTCGAAACGATCGAACGCATCGAAGCCGAGCAGCACGCTCGCCTGGTAGCCGAGAAGAAGATCCCGGCCAACCGTGTAGAAACCTCGTTGGAACAGGCTTAAACCATGTCGAACTTAGTGACCAATGCTGGACACGCCCATGTCGATGACCATGGGCACGATGACCACCACCACGACTCGGGGCCGATAACCGTCTACGGTTTCTGGCTCTACCTGATGACCGACTGCATCTTGTTTGCGTCGATCTTCGCGGTGTACGCGGTACTGGTAAACAACGTAGCGGGTGGCCCGTCGGGCCACGACATCTTCGAACTGCCTTACGTGCTCGGCGAAACCGCCTTGCTGTTGTTCAGTTCGATCACCTACGGCTTCGCCATGTTGGCCTTCTACAAGGGCAACAAGAAGGGCGTACTGAGCTGGCTGGGCCTGACCTTCCTGTTCGGCCTGGGCTTCATCGGCATGGAGATCAACGAGTTCCACCTGCTGATCTCCGAAGGCTACGGCCCGCACCGTTCCGGTTTCCTGTCGGCGTTCTTCACGCTGGTCGGCACCCACGGTCTGCACGTATCCGCTGGCCTGCTGTGGATGGCAGTGATGATGTATCAGGTCAATAAGCACGGCCTGACCAACACCAACAAGACCCGCCTGAGCTGCCTGAGCCTGTTCTGGCACTTCCTGGACGTGGTCTGGATCTGCGTATTCACCGTCGTTTACTTGATGGGGACTCTGTAATGGCTAATGCACACTCCCATGACAGCCACGATTCAAGCCACGGCAGCGTAAAGTCTTACGCCATCGGCTTCATCCTGTCGGTCATCCTGACCCTGATCCCGTTCGGCCTGGTGATGTACCCAACCTTGCCGAAGTCGATCACCTTGATGATCGTCCTGGCGTTCGCGGTGATTCAGGTTCTGGTTCACCTGGTGTACTTCCTGCACCTGGACCGCTCCAAAGAGCAGCGCGAGAACGTGATCGCGTTTGTGTTCGCAGGCCTGGTGATCGTTCTGCTGGTTGGTCTGTCGCTGTGGATCATGTTCAGCATCCACACCTACATGATGGCGAAGTGAGGTAAGACCCGATGTCGCTTAAGCACTTTATCCAAATCACCAAACCGGGGATCATTTTCGGTAACGTGCTTTCTGTGGCGGGCGGTTTCTTCCTGGCCTCCAAGGGACATGTCGATCTGGCCATCTTCCTGGCTGCAATGATCGGTACGTCCCTGGTGGTTGCTTCCGGTTGCGTATTCAACAACTGCATCGACCGTGACATCGACATCAAGATGGAGCGCACCAAGAATCGCGTGCTGGTCCAGGGCCTCATCTCCCTGAAGCTGGCACTGATCTATGCGACCGTCCTGGGTGTTGCCGGTGTGGCCCTGTTGTACAAGGTGGCCAACCCGTTGGCGGCGCTGTTTGCCGTGATCGGTTTTGTCATCTACGTCGGCCTCTACAGCCTGTACCTCAAGCGCAAGTCGGTTCACGGCACGCTGGTGGGCAGCCTGTCGGGGGCGATGCCGCCGGTGATTGGTTATGTAGCTGTGACCAATAGCTTCGACATGGCCGCGCTGACGCTGCTGGTGATGTTCAGCCTGTGGCAGATGCCGCATTCCTACGCCATCGCGATTTTCCGCTTCAATGACTACCTGGCTGCGTCGATTCCGGTATTGCCGGTCAAGCGTGGCATCCAGGTGGCCAAGAAACACATCCTGCTCTACATCCTGGCCTTCCTCGTGGCGACCTTGATGTTGACCTTCAGTGGCTACGCCGGCATGAGCTACCTCGCCGTCGCCGCCGCGATGGGCATGTACTGGTTGTACATGGCCTGGACCGGCTACAAGGCGGTGGATGACACCGTCTGGGCGCGCAAGCTGTTCGTGTTCTCGATTTTCACCATCACCGCGCTCAGCGTGATGATGTCCCTGGATTTCCAAGTGCCGAAAGAGCTGTTGCTGACCTACGCCCACTGAGTGGTCTTGCAGTAAAAAGCCCCGCCTTCGAAAGTCGCGCGGGGTTTTTTATTGAGCGCTGCGCTAAACCGGATACGCTGCGTTATCGTTGACGTTTTTCGCGAGCGAGCTCGCTCCTACCCCCCATTCTACAAATGCAGGAAGCAATGCAATGAGTAAAAAAGCCGTGATGGTCTTCAGTGGCGGGCAGGATTCGACCACCTGTCTGATCCAGGCCCTGCCGCTGTATGACGAAGTGCACTGCATTACCTTTGATTACGGCCAGCGCCATGTGGCAGAAATCGAAGTGGCCCAGAAATTGGCCAAGCAGTTGGGTGCCACTGTGCACAAAGTGATGGATGTGTCCCTGCTCAATGAGCTGGCGATCAGTAGCCTGACGCGCGACAACATTCCGGTGCCGACCGTGAACAGCTCGGGCGAAAGCCTGCCGAGCACCTTTGTGCCGGGGCGCAACATCCTGTTCCTGACCCTGGCTGCGATCTACGCCTACCAAGTGAAGGCCGAGACTGTCATCACCGGCGTGTGCGAAACCGACTTCTCAGGCTACCCCGATTGCCGGGATGAGTTTGTCAAAGCACTCAACCAGGCTCTCAAGCTGGGCATGGAGTACGACGTGCGCCTGGACACGCCGTTGATGTGGCTGAACAAGGCCGAGACCTGGGCCCTGGCCGATTACCACGGGCAACTGGAGCTGGTGCGCGAGCAGACGCTGACTTGCTACAACGGCATCATCGGTACCGGCTGTGGCGAGTGTGACGCGTGCAACCTGCGCGCTCGGGGCTTGAATGACTACCTGCAGAACAAGACACCTGTCATGCAGAGCCTCAAGCACAAGTTGCAACTCAAATAACCCTTGTAGGAGCGAGCTTGCTCGCGAAAAACCTGAGAGCGCCGCGTTCCACCAGATGCGCTGCGTGATCGTTGACGTTCTTCGCGAGCAAGCTCGCTCCTACAGGATTATTGATAGCGCTTGAACAATGAACGTGCCCCGTAGGCCGGCAGGATGTTGAAGAACGCAAAGCCGACTTTGATCGCGATCTGTACATAGATCATGCTGAGGATGTCGCTGGTCTGCATCGCCCCGTAGAAGGCGATAAAGCAGAACAGGAAGCTGTCGATAATCACCGCAAAGAACGTACTGAGGAATATCCGCAGGTATAGATACCTGGAGTTGGTCAGCTCCTTGATCTTGCACAGCAAGTAGGAATTTATATTCTCCGACACCAGGAACGAGACCGAAGAGGCCACCAGCACCGACGACACTTGCAGGATCACGTCGGTATAAGGCCCATCCAGCTTCCAGCCCGGTAGCCCCGGCAGGAACGTGGAGCCATACAGCAGGATGATGATCATCGCGTTGCTGGCAAACGCAAACAGAATGGCTCGCCTGGCCAGGCGCAAGCCAAAATTCTCGTTGAGCAAGTCCACGATCAAGAAGGTCAGCGGGTACAGGAACGTGCCCGGCGTGACGATGATGCCCAACGACTCCAGGTAAATCGGTTTGGTCGCGGCAATGCTGGTGAAGATATAGAAGGTGAACAGCAGCAAGTTCAGGATGATGTAGATCATCCAGGAGTTTTCATTGCGGTCGTTTATATCGTAGGCGGTCAGCGTTCCGCCTTGGGAGTAGAACTTCTTGTACAGGTTCTTGATTTCCATCTTGTTGAAGTTGTCCATCATTTCACTGCTGAGCACTTCACTCAGCTTGATCTTGAGGACCTTGCCCGTGGCGATCACCATGATCACCGCCAGGCGCTTGTCGTTTTCAAAGCCCAGCAACTTGTATTTGCTGTTTTCCACGGCGCCCTCAGACGTTGTCATTGAAGCGCTCCTCAAGGATGTCGCCGATGACACACAAACGCTCTGAGTTCCCGCAGGGTTCGAGGGTGATGAACAGCTTCTTGGTGGCGCGGTCGTACACCAGTTTTTCTTTATCGTCGCTCGACGAGCCTTTCTGCACGATCAGCAAGTCCCCCGGTTCATTGAGGCCGGGAATCCCGTGCTCCAGGCGCACGCCGATCAGGTTGCAGGCGCTGCCAAAGTAGTAGGTCAGCGGATGAAGCGTGGCCAGCTCACCGATGCGCTTGCCCAGGCTTTGCATGAGCAGGCTTTCCTTGAGCACAGGCACTGCCGCCGGGTTCTTGTTACCCAGTGGGGAAACATTGCTCTCGATGACTTCCTTGGCTTCAAAACTGATCGTCTCGATTTCTTCGTAGGAGACGCCAAAGAAGTCAGAGATCTTGCGTATCGTCGACTGCTGTACGTTAACGACCTTGCCTTCCAGGATGTTATAGATGGTGGTCCTGGTCAGGCCGGCGGCACTGCTTAACGAAAGCTGGGTTTCGCCACGACTCTTGATCAAGTACTTGATGTTGCTCTTCAAGTGCTCGGTTTTTTCCCGTCTGTGTATCAAGTGCTCACCACTTCCATTTAGTCATCAGTCCATGCCGGCAGAACCCATTCTTGACGGTTCGCGGCAGTGAAAGTGTTGCATGCGCCCGCTACAACAATAAAGTACTGAGTGCAGGGATACGCCTCGGTGGTAAATCAGGCAACGGCTTTCTCGTCATACTCTTCTGAACGGCCAGCGCGAATCCCTCGCGCCTCTACAAGGAGTAGTCACCATGGTGCGTGTCAGTCGTCGATCCCTTCTCGCCCTGGGCGCGGCCCTGCCTGTGTTGGGGCAGCTCAATTGGGCGCTTGCCAGCCCGGCGCCGACGAAATCTGACAAGGTACTACTCAATTATAACGAAAGCCCCTACGGCCCTTCAGACGCGGCTCGCCAGGCGATGGAGCGCGCGATTGCAGCCTCCGGGCGTTACCCTTACCCGGACATGTATGCATTGGCCGCGTTGTTTGCCGAGCAACAGGGCATCGCCGAAGAAAACATCGGGGTATTTGCCGGTTCGATGGCTGCCCTGCGTTACGCGGTGCTGGCGTTCGCCAGCCAGACCCGCGGCCTGGTGATGGCCACGCCGTCCTACGAAGTACCGCGCCAGGCGGCCGAATCGATCAAGGCGCCGGTGCATGAAGTTAACCTCGACGCCCAGCATGCCCACGATGTGCACGCCATGCTCGCCGCGGACCCACAGGCCGGCATGCTGTACCTGTGCAACCCCAACAACCCGACCGGTACGCTCACCTCGACCGAGGCTATCCGCCACGCTCTGGTGAATAAACCCAAGGGCAGCGTGCTGGTGGTGGACGAGGCTTATATCGACTTCTGCGACGCCCCCAGTTGCGTAAGTTGGGTCAAGGAACACCACGACCTGCTGGTACTGCGTACCTTCTCGAAGATCTATGGCATGGCCGGTGCGCGCCTGGGCCTGGCGATCGGCCACCCGGCGCTACTGGAGCGGTTGGCCGTGTTCGGCGGCGACAACGTCCCGGCCGGCGCCAGCTTGCTGGCCGCCCGTGCGAGCCTGGAAGACGCGCAACTGGTGGGCCAACGCAGAGCGCTCAATGCCAGATTGCGCGATGAGACGATCGCCTGGCTCAAGGGCCGGGGCTTTACCTGCACCGTTTCCCACAGCAACTGCTTCATGATCGACGTGAAGCGCCCGGCAGAGCAGGTGATTGAGCAGTTGGCGGCACGGAATGTACTGGTCGGGCGGGTGTGGCAGGACTGGCCGCAGTGGGTGCGGGTGACGGTGGGCAATGAGCAGGAGATGGAGCGCTTTCGCGAGGCGTTCGCGGCGCAGGTCTAGCCCCTGGGTTTGCATCCGTTGCCTGGACAGGTAAGCCAGGCATGCTGCATGCTCGACCGGGTTGAATGATCAAGGAAGACACCCGTGCGACCTAATGGCCAACCCGATAAAAAATCGCCCATGCTGCCCGAGGATATGCGCCGCTTGCTCGATACCGAACTGAGCCGCCGTGGCCTGGGACACTTCGAGGTCTACCAGTGTGGGCCGACGCTGGACCAAGCGCAGATTGTGTCCAATTACCCCGAGGCCATGGAGCCTTCCGACACGGCCGACGATTTCTACCGGCGTGGCGAGCTGGTTTCATTGACCCGTACGCGGATCAAACCATTTTTCTGGAGTGATGAACACCTGCTGGCCGTGGCCGATGAGGCGGTGCCGGTGCCGGGCCCCTACAAACCCGTTGGCGAGGGCGCCAGTTTTATCGTGCATGGCAATCGCGGCTTCTACTCGGTGCTCAATCTGTGCAGCTTCGGCGAACATCGGCAATTTCGCGAGACCGTGCTGGCCCATCAAAGTGAACTGCAGATGCTGTTGGTCTCGATGTACGACGAGGCCCTGGAAGATCACGCGGCGCCTGTCGAACAACAGACGGTGCTGACCCCAAGGGAAACCGAAGTATTGTCCTGGGTCAGCCTGGGCAAGACCTACAACGAAGTGGCACTCCTGACGTCGATGACCTCCCATACGGTCAAGTTTCATATGAAGAATATCTTCGGCAAATTGCAGGTCAGCAACGGCAAATCAGCAATCGGCAAGGCCCTGCAATTGGGCTATATCCGCCACCCGGCCTGAGGCCGCAATCACCGCCTACCTGTCCAAATGGGTAGCTTGTTCGCCGCACAGTGCTGCATTAGTTTGCCCAGCTATGGAGTTTGGCGCCGGACACACCGGCGCCGCCATTGCGAAAGGACATCCGGATGAGCCGCTCTGCAGCTTTGCTCCACACCTGTGCCAGCGTGCTGCGCTGATGGGTACTTTTCACGCCTTGCGCGGCCTTAATGCGCGGTTGCAAGCATTGTTCATGATCACACTGGTGTTCCGCACGGGCACCCTGGCGTTTCCTTTTTACGCGGCGTACCTGATTCATCAACACGCGATATCGGCAGGTACGGCAGGCCTGTTGGTCGGCGTGTATGGCGCGGGCGCCCTGTGTACCGACCTGATCATCGGCGCCGTGATCAAGCGGTTTTCGGCCAACCGGGTCATTCTCGGTTCGTTGTTGTTCAACGCGGTGTTGCTGCTGGTCATTCCCTCGGTGGATAACCTGCTCGCGCTGTTCCTGTTGTCGTTTCTCTGGGGGGCCTGTTACGAAGCCTTCACACCGGCCGCGTTCTCCGAGACAGTGGCTCACAGTAATCTTGAGTCACGCAAAGTGGCGTTTTCCTGCAACCGATTGGCGATCAACATCGGCATGGCCATCGGGCCGCTACTGGGCAGCTTGATCTTCCTCAGCAATGCCGATGCGGTCTTCTACATCAATGCCGTGCTGTCCCTGCTGGCCTTCGCCGCCTGCCTGCGGTTTGGTCGGTCTCGGCAGGCCACCCAAGGCGTACCTGTCGCCGTCAAAGGCGAGGGCTTGCCCGAGGTGGCGGCTCATGAGCGTTCGCGACTGCTGGTGATCCTGTTGGCAGCGCTGCCGGTGCACGTGGCTTACGCATTGCCGCCGACTTTTCTGTCGGCGTACATCATCAACTACACCCAATTGCCGGCCTATTACGTGGGCATCATCTTCTTTATCAATGCGTTGCTAGTGATTGTGTTTGAAGTGCCGATCAACCTGCGCATGGCGCACTTGTCGAGCAGTCGCTCGCTGATCATTGGCCTGTTGCTGGCAGGCTGCGGTTTCTTCTTGATGGGCTTTGGTCAGGTCGGCGCGCTGTTGGTGCTTGCTACGGTGTTGTGGAGCCTGGGCGAGATGATTGTGTTCCCCGCGATCACCCACTACGTCAGCAGCATTTCCAGCCGCGACAGCGTGGGCCGCAACCTTGGCTACTACTCGGCGGGCGTCAACATCGGCGTGATGATCGCGCCCTCGTTGGCGTTCATGTTGCTGGCCCGGCCAACCTTGCCGTCACCGTGGCTGCTGGCAGGCTGTGTGTTGTTGCTGTTCGCAATCGCCGTGGGGATGATGAAAAGCTCGGCGGTGTTGTGGAATAAAGAGGCGTAGACGGCAACCGGCGCTGCGCCTTGCGCGCGCGCCTGGTTGCGTCAGCTACTTACTGGGCGGCGATGGCGTAGCCGTCAAAGGCGCTTTGCTGTTGCAGCGCGGTCACGATGCTCTTGCGCGTGACCGGTTGCTCGGCGCCGCTGTTGTCGATGAAGGTTTCGCTCGCAAGTTCCGCCTCGCTGCCTTCGCCCACAAAGGTGAAACCCAGGAACTCCAGCGCTTCGCGGTCCACATTGAGCTTGGAGCGCGGCGTGCGCAGCGGCAAGGTGACGCTGATGCCATCCTTGCTGATCACAAACACTTCGGTGTCTTTCTTGGCGCGTGCAGCCTTGCCCTTGCCGGCGCTCGGGTTGCTGATGGCCTGGTGCGACTGGTTAAGCACTTTGAGGGCCAGGCCATAGACCAATTCCTGGAACTCGGGATCGTCCTTAAAGCTGGACAGGATGCGGCTGATCGAGAACTGGCTGCTCAGGTGTTCCAGGGCGGCGTTGTCTGCGGCTTCGGCGTCTTTCAATTGTTTGAGCTGGCCCATCAGGTCATAGGCTTTGTCATCGTCGAAGGCATCGTGGGCCTGGCGGATGGCAACGCGTAGCTCGCGGATCTGGTCGCTTTCCTTGGAGGTATGAAACGCGTCCAGCACCATCTCGCTGATGATCTTGGCGGCGGGCACATGCTGTGAAAGATTGATGGCGTTTTCGTATTCGGCTTTGGCGTACAGGGCGACTACGGATTCTTCGGCGGATTTTTCGGTGTAGGAATCAGACATTAAAATTTCACTGCGTAGTATGCGGAGAGACAAAAAAACGTCGGGCATTTTCAGCGGGTGAGGGGATCAGGTCAAGGCAGCCCGCTATTCGTCCAGCTGTGTGAGGCACGCCTGGAAGATATCCAGGCCTTCCTCCAACACCGCAGGTTCAATGGTCAGCGGGGCCAGCAAGCGCACGATGTGCCGCGACTTGCCGCTGGGCATCAGCAGCAAGCCAGCCTCTCGCGCCAGCTCCAGCAGTTGCGCCAGTTGCTTGGGAGCGGGTGTGCCGTCGGCGTGGGCCAGTTCAATGCCCCGCATGGCGCCGACACCGGTGAGGCGGCCCAGGTAGGGCGACAGTTGCTGCGCGCGCCAGGCTTCATAGCGACCCACAATCGCGGCCTCCTGCGCGACGCCCCAGGCGTGCAGGTTTTTGTCGCTCATCACCTCAAGGGTCGCCAGCGCCGCCGCGCAGGCGACGGGGTTACCGGAGTAGGTGCCGCCCAGGCCGCCTTTGGGCAGGTTGTCCATCAGCGCCTTGCGCCCGACCACTGCCCCCAGCGGCATGCCGCCGGCGATGCTTTTGCCGAGCAGCAGCAGGTCCGGCTCGATGCCCAGGCGCGAGAAGGCGAAACGCTGGCCGGTGCGACCAAAACCCGACTGGATTTCATCAATGATCAGCAGGATGTTGTGCTGGTCGCAGAAGCGTCGCAAAGCTTGGGCAAACTCAGTGTCCAAGGCTAGAAAACCGCCTTCGCCCTGCACCGACTCGATGATGAAGCAGGCAACATCGTTTATGTCGATTTCCACGCTGAACAGACGCTCCATGGCCTTCAGCGCGTCGGCGCAGGTTATGCCGTTATCGGTACTGGGGTAGGGCAGGTGATACACAGGGCCGGGCAGTACGCCGACCTTCTGTTTGTAGGGCGCGACCTTGCCATTGAGGTTGAGGGTCGCCAGGGTGCGCCCATGGAAGGCACCGTCGAAGGCGATCACCGCCGTGCGACCAGTGGCACCACGGGCGATCTTCAAAGCGTTCTCTGCCGCTTCTGCACCGCTGTTGGTGAGCATGCCGCTGACGGGGTAACCCACCGGGATAAAGGCGCTGAGGCGTTGCATCAACTCGATGTAGGGCGTATGCGGTGCGGCGTTGAACGCGTAATGGGTGAGCCGGGCCGCTTGCTCGCAAATGGCCGCCACCACGGCCGGGTGGCAATGGCCCAGGTTGAGCACGCCGATACCCCCGACAAAGTCGATGTAACGCTTGCCTGCAGCGTCCCAGACCTCGGCGTTTTTACCGTGACTGAGGCTGATGGGGTGAACGATGGAAATCGACTGGCTGATGCTAGCGTGACTCATGGCTCTGGGACTCGGCAGTGGTGGGCGCAGCGCTATCTAAGCCGCGCGCCCGGCCTTGCCGCAAACGAAATAAAGTCGCCGTGTCATTCCACCTTGGAAGGAGCTGCGACTATTCCGACACCCCATCCTTGCCCGCGGCCTTGGATCGGTACAAGGCTTGATCGGCCCGCGCCATCAGCGCAGCCGGGGACTCGCCCATGCGCCGCTCCACCACGCCCAGGCTCAGGGTAACGTTCAAGGCGCCCAAGGGGGCCGCCTCCTTGATTTTATGGCGAATCCTTTCGGCCAACTCTTTGGCCTCGTCCAGGCTGCTTTTGGGCAGCACCACCATAAACTCATCGCCGCCCCAGCGCGCCAGCAAGTCGCTTTTACGTACGCAGGCTTCCAGATGTTCCACTACCCGTATCAGGGTCTGGTCGCCGACGCCATGGCCGTATTGGTCATTGATCGGCTTGAAGTCATCGACATCCATGGCCACCAGTGCCAGGGGCAGGCGGAAGCGTTCGGCGCGGTCGCATTCCTCCAGCAGCACTTTTTCCAGGCGGTACCGGTTGGCGATGCGCGTCAGGGCGTCCCGCTCGGCCAAAGAGCGGTTTTCGTCCAGCTGCAATTGCAGTTGCTGGTTGACGCGCGACAACTCGAGGGTGCGCTCCGCGACCAGTGCTTCCAGGGATTGGTTGCGCTTTTGCAACTGTTCGATGGAGCATTTGCGCGTATGGATATCGCGGTGTGCGCCGACCATGCGCGCCACGGAACCGTCGGGGTTGCGGGCAATGACGTAGCCGCGGTCCTCGATCCAGAGGTACGTACCGTCTTCTTTTCGGCAACGGTATTCGGCCCGGTAATGAGCGGCGCGTTGGCTGATGTAGTCATCGAACACCGTCATCACGCGAGGGTAATCCTCGGGGTGGATCACGTTCTCCCAGGTGAAGACGCTGTTTTCCAGAGAGTGGTGAGAGTATCCAAGCATTTCGTACCAGCCGGGATTGCGGTAGACGAAACCGGTATTGGCGTTCCAGTCCCAGATGCCGTCACTGACCAGTTCCATGATGGCGTGCAACAGGTCTACGTTAAGGTCGGAAACCTCATGGCGTAGCGGTTCTTTGCCGGATGTATCGTCCATCTGCACGCTTCCTGCGGGGGCTGGCGCCCAAGGCCAGTCATGGTTGACGCCGATACTCCGTGGCTGGCGCTACTGTACATCGGCGCTTGCGCGCTTTGAATAGGGCAGGTGTGCTGCTTTTGACGAGTGGCGAAACGCTATTTTTCTGGCGCCATCATCTTTGTCCGAGGCTTCCCATCCGCGTTGTGCTGGTAAATGGCTTGCGGTTGGCCCTGCTCATTGAAAAACACCTGGCCAATGCCCGCCGAGTTCCACAGCCGCTCACCCGCTTCGGCGTGCTCTGGAATATAGGGCACCACCTGCATGGTGCGGCGGCGGGTAAACCAGTTAAGCGGCGAACGCGGGGAGTAGAGCCAGCGGTTGAGGCGGTCGAACCATTCCAGCAGGCGTGGCGGGAACTCGTTCTTGATGCCGCTGCTGGTGATTTGCCAGATATTGGGGCCGCCGTTGCGGTGGCGGATCAGCACTTGGTAGACAAACGAGTAATGCACATCACCGGAAAGGATCACGTAGTTACCCGGCGTGCGCGAGTGGCGGAAGATATTCAAAATCACTTGGGCAGCGCCGCGGTGGGCCATCCAGTTCTCGGCGTCCACCAGCAGTGGGAAGCCACACCAGCTGAAAACCTTTTGCACCGTCTCGATCAGCTTGACGCCGAACACCGGCGCAGGCGAGACAATGATGGCTGACGGGTGGTCCAGTAGCGCTTGTTGCAGTTCGCTCAAGGCTTCCCAGTCCAGTAGCCCGGAAGGTTGCTTGAGGGTGAACTCGCTGCGCCAGCGTCGGGTGCGGGTGTCGAGTACCACCAGCGCCGGGGTGGTGGGCAATACGTAGTGCCACTGCTGGAATTTCAGCAGCGTTGTGACTAGCTCATCCTGCTGTGTGGCGTCCAGGTGGTTGTCTTGCGCCTGGTTGGCAAGTGCCTGGGTTTGGCTCACCAGTTCGCCAAAGACCTTGGGCTGGTTGCCCCAGCCCTGGCATAAAAGATAGGCCATCAAGGCATTACCGATGATGCGTTTGGAGAAGGGATGGCCGTAGGCAGTTTCTTCCCATTGGGCGCTGAGGTTCCAGTCGTCGGTGATGTCGTGATCATCAAAGATCATCAGGGTCGAGAGGTGGGCGAATACCCGGGCGACCCCTGGAAGGCCACTGCGAAATTGATCGATCTGTATCTGTTCGCGGGCATAACGCTGCTGTTCTTGCGCGCTCAGTTGCGGCGGTTGGGGGGAGATCAGTGTCCACGGTGTGGGCGACCAGGCCAGCAGGTACATGGCGATCACTTCGGCAAAGGTCACCAGGTGATTATCGGCGGTGCTGCTGGTGAAAATCGGTTTCTTCACGCCGCCGAAAAAGCGCTCACGCAAGGTCTCGTTACTGTCCAGCGCGGGGAGCAGGTCGGCGCGATGGTAATAGCTGGCGCGATGCCCGTAGAGGGCGGCACTGTCGTCAACCACGGCCCCTTCCAGGTATTCGTCGAACAGGCCCAGGCGCGCGATTAATTCATGAATTGCCCGCAGCATGGGTCCCGCGACGTCGTCGGCGTAGACCTGGTCGCCGCTCATCATCAGCAAGGCGGGGCGTTGTGCCACGGTGGGAGCTTGCGCCAGCAGACGATCAATGCACAGCAACCCGTCATCAGCGCGATGGTGAGGCTTGCGGCAGGAGCCGTGGACCAGTTGGTGGATGCGCCCATGCACGACGAAATCGGGCAGCGTGGCGCCTGCGTACAGCAGATGGGGTGCCCACTGGGCTATTCCGCAGCCGTCAATAAACAGGTCATAGTGGATGTTTACATCCAGAGGCAGGGCGTCAGTCAGGGGCACATCGATCAAGTGGATAAACGAATGGCGCCCGACGGGAACGATTTGACAATGTGCATGAAGGTGAATATCCAGTGTTGATCCCTGAGCGTGCTGCAGCCTCATAACCAGCTTCAGTTCCCGGCTCGCCACCAGCCATAGCACCACACGCTTTGGTTCCAGGCGGCGCAGCAACGGGCCGGCAAGTACGGGGGGAAGTGACTGCAGTTCAGGCATGACGCGATCGGCTCACTAACAAGACAAGCACTCAGTATAACGCTGAAAATGTCGGCATTTCGTCAACGAACGTCAGACAGTAATATGTTGTGGCTATTAATGAATAAGCAGCGCCCTGGGCGCTACTTATTTAGTAGTTGCGCTTAAGTAAGTTTACTCAAAGAACATGGCCTTTGCCGAGACTGTCCAAGCCACCACCATTACGTCTGCCGCCTCTGTCTGCGGTGACCCCATTGTCATTAATCGAATTATCGGGAGCGATTTGATCGAGGCTTCGTTTCGAACGTGAGTTGACCTTCTCGCTGGCTTGGGTGTCTTGGTCGTGGGCGGATTGGGAAATGTAAGTATTGACGGGATTAAAGCCGATAGAATTGAACACGGTAACGCCTCACTATTAATGGCATGGTTTACATGGCATGTTCTTCCCTGTAACAGTGCCCGGCATAAGTTAGTGGGGTTCGGTGTTTTTTGCGAGGTGTTCTATGTTTCTGTTTGTGATGGGTGAGTTGGTTTTATTGTTGAATTTTGGTTGTTTTATTTTGAAACTTTGTTAAAGAAATGCAATGTTGTATGAGTATATGTTTGGTTTTCCGTTCTCGGTTATGGGGCAGCAGGGGCAATATGGTTGCCCCTGCCGGCAAATGGCTCAGTTGTTTGCCTCAATCGTCACCTTCGGTACGGTAAATCGAAACTCGCTGCCCTGACCCTGCTTGCTCTCGGCTTCGATCCTGCCGCCATGCGCCTTAACGATGCCTTGGGTGATATACAGCCCCAGCCCGCTGCCGGTGGGGTTGTTTTCAGTCTGGGTCCAATAGCGATCGAACACATGGGGCAAATCGTCCGGCGCAATGCCCTCACCGGAGTCGCGCACCGAAAATACAATCTCCTCGCCGGCGCTCATGGCGCTGATGCCGATGTTGCCCTGGCGCGGAGTGAACTTGATCGCATTGCCGATCAGGTTCGACAGCACCTGGAACAAGCGCTCCGGGTCGGCCTTGATTTGCAGGCCAGGCTCGACATTGAACGACAGGTCGATGCCCTTTTCCGAGGCCAGGGGCGCCAGCAGCGAATACGCCTCTTCAAAAATCTGGCTGACGTCCAGCGCCACCGGCTTGACCACATAGCGCCCGGCTTCGATTTTCGAGGTGTCGAGCAAGTCTTCCAGCAACACGTTCATGCGCCCGGCAGCCTGTTGCATGGTGTCAATGGCGGAAGAAATGCGCCGTGAAGTGTGGGGGCCATCGGAGCTGAAGGCTTTTTGCATCATGCCGCAGAGCATGGAGATGACGGTCATGGGGTTGCGCAGGTCGTGGGAAACCACCGCGACCAACTCGTCCCGCGCACGCACCGCTTGTTGCTCGCGCAGCACTTGGCGGGATAGGTCGTTCTCCAGGGCCGAGCGGCGCAAATCGTTGGCGGCAAACAGGTCGCCATGGCTCCACTTGGTGGAGATACCAGCCATTTCCACTTTCCAGATTTCAAACGAGGTGCGTGGGCGAAGGCGCATGCCCGCGTCGCAGGTTTCCAGATTCAGCGGCTTCTGCGGGTCGCCACTCCAGTGGATGTTCTCTTTGACTTCCGGGCGAAACCACAACACACCGTTATCCACAGGCTTGGGCAAGCTCATGGCGAGCACGCCGCTGGCCACGCTCTGGTATTCGGCGGCCGGCGGATAAACCGAGGCCAGGTTATGGCTGGAAAATACCGGTGCGCCGTTGCCCTGCAACCACTTGTGCAGCGCGCGTATCTGCGCCGGTTCCGGGCAGTTGCCGTAGCGGTGTAATTGCTTGTCTTCGATGATCGCCACGCCGCCGGAGAGGGTCAGGTCCATCAGCAGTCGGCCTTGCTGGGCCAGGCCGTCGAATACGTTATTGGCAGAGGCTTTCATCGCCCGGTCCAGCAGCGCCAGCGCTTCGACTTTCTCGTCGCGCTGGCGGGTCAGCTCCAGGGCCTCCATGGCACTGATCTGCAATGACAGCACCTGGCCGATGGTCTGGCAGGCCATGCGCAGGTCGTTGGGCACCAGCAGCGGCTCACGGTTGCCGCAACTGATCAGGCCCCAGAGTTTGTCGCCCTTCATCAGTGAAATACTCATGGACGACAACACGCCCATGTTCTGCATGTACTGGCAGTGAATCGGCGACACGCTGCGCAGGGTGGCGAAGCTCAGGTCCAGAGGCTGCCCGGTGTCCGGGCGCAATTTGGGCACCAGCGGTACCGGTTCGTAGGACGCATTCGGGATGATCCGTAGCCAGTTGGTGCGATACAGCTCGCGAGCCTGCTCGGGGATGTCGGACGCGGGGAAGAACAGCCCGTTGAACAATTCCATGGACGGCGCCGAGGCCTCGGCGATCACCTGGCCATGGCCTTCCTCTTCGAAGCGATAGATGAGCACCCGGTCATAACCGGTCATGGCCTGGATTTCGTTGACGGTGATGGCGTAGAGCGCCTCCAAGGTCTTTGCCGATTGCAGGCGGTGCAGCATCTTGCCCAGGTCGCTGGTGCGGCCATTGTGCGCTCGGGGTTTGAAATCCTTGAGCCGTGGTTCGAATTCCAGCACTAACACGCCCTGATGGCGATGCAACAGGCCTTCGAACTGCTCACCCTTGAAGGTTATCAGCAGGGGCGGCGAGTCCAGGAATGCGCTGTCCTCGGCCATGGTTTGCACGGCCCGGGCGTACTCCTCGCCAATCAATCTGTGCAACGGTTGATCCAACAGCGCCTCGGGGGCGTGGCCGAACAACGTACCGACGTTGGCACTTACCTGAATGATGTTCAGGCCAGGTTCCGACAAAGTCAGCAGCACGCCGTGGGGCTGGATGGCCCCCGGAAAACGAATGGGTTCGTCGGCGCAGTTGGCAAGCAGCTCTTCAAAATCTTCGGGTTTCATAGCAATACCTCCTGGCTGTCGAGCCATTGCTCAAAGCCGCTGAATGTCGAGCGGGCCGCCATCACCGCGCGCACGGCGGCATCTGTATCCAGTGGCTGGCGGCCCAGATAATCGAGGAAATCTTTCCAGCGCCGTCCGGTCTCGGCGCCGTATACATTGAGAAAGGCACCGCCGTTGTCGGCGTTCACATCCAGGCGCAGGGCCATTTCCCGGCGCAGCACTTGGCCGCCCAGGGTGGCGCCTTCCAGCACATACAGGGCGCCGAGGCACGCAGCTGGTGTGTCTAATACGGGGAGCTGGGTACAGCGAGGCAGGGCATGGATGGCGTGCCCAGTCAGGCCGAGCGCGTGCAGGTCATGGACCAGGGTTGGCGTTTTCACACGCAACGCAGACTCATATCCGTCGGGAATCAAACCGCTGTCATACAGCGCCGCTTCCATTGGCTGATAAAAGCCGTGGTACGCCTGCAGCAAGCGCCGATACCACTGGGCATCCAGGCGCTCGGAAAAAAACGGCAGGCGCTGTTCCAACGCCACATGCAGCAGGCCCGTGCCCGTGCGCAACGTTTCCAACAAGGAGGGCGCACTAACGTCATGGGCCTGTGAATGCATTCAATGAGCTCGAACTGTGGGCCTGTCGGCCATGAATGACGCGTGAAAATGGGCGACGATTCTACACGACTCATTGTCGTCAGCTGAACGCAGAAGCGAAAAGGCTGACCAGCGGATCAGAAAAGTCGCTCCCTGCACCTTACATGACCGCAGAACTAGCCCTCAAGTTCGGTTGAAATGATATCGCGCTGCTATCAATCCCGGGACTGGCCCTAGTGCGTCAATGCTGTCTGCACGCACTCAAGCAAGTGGTCGGTACTCCAGGGCTTGGGCAGAAACCGCACGGAACTGCCCAGCTCGGCGGCGATTTTCGTATTACCTGAGGTCAGCACTACCTGTACTTCAGGCCACCGGTGGGCGACGACACGGCTCAAGTCATAACCATTGAGCAAGCCGGGCATTTGAATATCACTGACAATCAAATCCACCGGGTCATCGCCGCGCTCCAGGTAAATCATCCCTTCGTCTGCCGATGCAAACGATGTCACTACCGCACCAAAGTCTTCCAGCACATCCACCATCAACGCCCGAATGATCTCGTCGTCTTCCAATACCAAAATCGATGGCTGAGCCATGATCCTTACTCCACCATCAGGGGTTCAGTAAGGTGGAGTAGGGGTTGGGTATATAGGTTCGATTGGATGTTTTTTAAACGATGGGTGGTCATTTGGCTGCTTGTGAGCCATGGGCACGACAATCCGTTAAGGTGAACGCCACCCTGCCCTCCAAGGAATGCCATGTTCAACCGTAACCCACTCGTGCCTGAACTGATCGTCACCCGCCTTGGCGCGAGCCTGGCGTTCTGGATCGAACAGTTAGGTTTCGCTATTGCCTATCAGCGCGCAGAAGAAGGCTTTGCCTACCTCGACCTTAACGGCGCGCAAATCATGCTCGAACAATACGACCCCGAGGCCGGCCAGTGGCTTACCGCACCGTTGCAGCCCCCATTCGGGCGCGGCATCAACCTGCAAATCGATGTGCCCGCCGTAGCACCCATCCTGCAACGGTTGGCGCAGATCGGCTGGCCCTTGTTCCGCGATGTAGAGGACGCCTGGTACCGAGCCGGTGACGTGGAGGCCGGGCAGCGCCAGTTCATCGTGCAAGACCCGGACGGGTATCTGGTGCGTCTGGTGCAGCGGCTGGGAGAAAGGCCGGTCGAACAGGCATAATCCAAGGCAACAGCCGATAGGGAGACGTGAATGAAGTATGTGTTATTGACCCTCGCCCTGACCGTTATCGCCGCACCCGCGTTCGCTGCGGGCGACGCCGAGGCGGGCGGCAAACTCTTCACCAAGACCTGCGGCGGCTGCCACAGCATTGGTGAGGGCGCGCGGGGTGGTTTTGGCCCGGAACTGAACGGCATCATTGGCCGGCCTGCCGGTACCACTCAGGACTATCAGTATTCGGATGCGATGAAGAACTCGGGCGTGGTGTGGACGCGGGAAAAACTGGCGGCCTACATTGAAGACCCGAAATCGGTGGTCAGTGGCACGCGGATGATCTTCTGGGGGATCAGTGACCAGGAGAAGATTGAAAATATCCTGGCGTATTTGGAGACATTCCAGCCCAAGTGAGATGCCCAGGCTGGCACGCATCACCGTCCTCTGTCCTCTGTAGGAGCGAGCTTGCTCGCGAAAAGCTCACAGGCGTCGCATTCATTCAGGAAGCACGCGTGATCGTTGACGTTTTCGCGAGCAAGCTCGCTCCTACAAAAAAGCCTTGCTGAACCCGCGACGCAAGGTCCGGGTAAAAGGGTCGCGAGTTCAGCCAAGCACTCCCATAGCATCTTGGCATCGCGGGGTAGGTGCTCTGAAAAAATATCCCAATCAGAAAACTCAAGCGTATCAGGCATTTCTACCAAGCCGGTGATGGCGTCCCAAAAAGCATCCCAGTTTTGGCGATACCAGTTGGGAAAGTTGAGTGAAGTGCACAGCGTGGCGTGAAGTTCTTTGTGGTTCTGGATGCGGCTAAGGTCAATTTTGATGAGGGAGGAACGGGTCACTTGTGCACCATTTGCTTTTTCATCTGCTATAGCTCAGGCTGAATTCTTTGAGTCATTACTCGTTTGAAACTTCGTAATCAAATGCGATGAAGTAGTCACTTTCTGAAAGAGCAATTTCATGAGAAAAGCGCGGCTGTATCACTGATAGCCATTCCCTGCGCAATTCAAACATGCCGTTATTGACTTCCGCTGCGCTCAACAACCCGAGCGTGGAAATCACCGAATAGTCATCTCCGCAGTCCGCTGAACTTTCCGTTCCTCTTAGCCTCTCTGTGGTTCTGTCGAACCATTCCAACCTTATTTTTAGTCCCATGTAGTCCTCACAAATATTTTTTGATGTTTCGTTTTTTGATCGGCCCTTTTAGCTGCTCGCCGCTTATGTGGTTGAACGCACCTATATGGCTCCCATCACTTGCTAGATAAACCTCCAGCTTCCCGTGCTGAGAGTCCCATTCATAGATCTTCCGACCTTTTTCCTCAATCCAGCGTTCTCTCAGCCCGGCGCCTCCTTGTCTGGGAGTCTTGGGTTTTGCTTTTATCAGTTTTTCAAAGCCAGTTATTTGTTCAGTGTTAGGCGCTTTGTGGTACTTGTGATCCCCAGCCTTGGCACCTACCACCACATACAGCGGCCGAACCCCCGACTCCGCCGGAAACACCAGAATAAAATCCCGATAGTCCGGTGGGTAAATAGGGTTAACCAGAATCTGCGCCGCCGTTCCCGTCGGTGGGTAGATCCAGATCACCGGTGCTTGCGGCGCAGCCTCCAATGCCGGAATACCTAAGGTGTCATTTGGATCAACGGAGGGCGTCCAGATCAGCTCTACGCCATTATTCAAATCTGCTACTAACTGGCCACTGCGGTTTTGAAATTGCACCACATCAATCATCTGCCAATCGGCATTGTTACCTGTGTAAAACCCATACCCCTTGAGCGTGCCGTCGTCGCGTTGCTCGATATGCAGCCGCATCTGCGAACGCGCTCGTTGCAGCGAACGCAATTGTTCCTCGTTGTAGAGCGCGCTATCACTTAGATCCGACGGCCAAGCCAGCGCTACCAACCCTGTCAACAGGCTACCAGCGACGGATGCGCTGACTGTGGCCGCCGATTCCAAAAACGCTGTACGCAATGCCAACTGCCCTAAGCCGGCTGGCAGTGCACTGCCGCTGATCTTGCGCAAGGCAACCGCGCCTCGGGCGTCCACTTCGCGCCCGCCCAACAGACTTAAATGGCTGTACTCCTTGATCAGTTCCAGTGGAACAAAACCGGTGGGGCTCGAGTAATGGGCGATACCGTCAGGCAGTTGGCATGGCTTGATGAAGACGCAGCCGGGAGGTTTGGCTGGTGTAGGTGGCGGGGCAGGGGATGGCTCGAAAAAATCGACAGTAGGCGAATACGGCATACGCGACGGTTGCCGGGTGAGGATTCGTCGCTTGAGTAACGCTTGTTCGGTGGGTGGATAAAAGCGTTCTGACATGACCGATTCACTTCCTTGCGCGAGGGAGTGAGCCTATGAGGGGGAGTCAGGAACCGATATCAGCTCAATTTTCAGTTGATGTGGGAAAAGTTGACTGGTACGTGAGTCGCCGCATTGTTTCGAATATTGCGATTTTCGTTTGTTTCGTTTAGCGTTGACCTCAACTGAATTGCGCAAGACCGGAGTTGCATCATGACCATCAACAACCTTCCCAAAACGATCCTTCCGCTGGAAAAAGAAGTCGAGGCGGCAGTGCAAGGCCAGCGTGAATTAGCGTCCCTATTGTCGACCAAATTTGAAACCCAGCGCATCGACATCTTCGACAAAGAAGATAAGCCACACAGGCTTGTACTCCCAACCTCCGCACTGCGCCTGCTGGTCGATATTCTGGGCGAATTGGCGCTCGGCAATGCCGTCAAGGTAGTGCCGGTTCATGCCGAGTTGACCTCGCAGGAGGCGGCCGACCTGCTTAATGTGTCACGCCCGCATTTGGTCAAAATGCTCGAGGACGGCGCTATCCCTTTTACAAAAACGGGTCGACATCGGCGAGTCCGCTTTTCGGATTTGATGGCGTTCAAGCAACGGCGTGACGAGCAAAGCCAAGAGGCAATGGAAGCGCTGGTTCAACAGGCCCAGGAGTTGGGAATGGGGTATGACGGATGAGGTGTTCGCCCTTTACTGCGGTATACGACGCTTGTGTTCTCTATCCTGCGGCACTTAGGGACTTACTCATGTGGCTTGGTTTGTCTGGTTTGTATCGAGCGCGATGGACTGCCCAGATTCAGGATGAGTGGAAGCGCAACGTACTCAAGAACCGACCCGATCTTACGGCGGCTCAGGTGGACTGCACGTCGGCGCTTATGGACATTGCGATACCTGACGCTCTGGTGACCGGATATGAGGACCTGTGTTCGAGTTTGGATTTACCAGATCCGGATGACCGGCATGTGTTGGCAGCGGCCATTCGAAGTAAAGCTGAGGTTATCGTGACCTTCAATTTGAAAGACTTTCCACCGCATGTATTGGCTGCCTATGACATTGAACCGATGCATCCGGATGACTTTATTTCGGATCTCTGGGATTTGGATCAGGCGGCAGTGTTGGGAGCAGCGCAGAAGCAGAGGAGGGCGTTGAAGAAGCCCGCGATGGAGGCGGAAAGCTATCTCGAAATGTTGATGCGGCAGGGCTTGGTGCAGACTAGCAAGGCAATGGGACCTTATGAAATGATGCTGTGAGCAGGATGAGCCCGGTGTACGTCAGTTGAACCACAATAAAAAAGACCTTGAAACGCCAATGTCTTTTTTATGCCTGTGGATCAACTCAGCAGGTGCTTGGAAATCAGCCGCGAGATTTCCACGATCGAGGTCTTGCCAGTGAATTCGAACTTCACCTTCCCCAACGACGAAAAGTAAATCTCCAACTCCGAATCAAGATCAAACGTCCCGGACGTTTCCACCGAGTACGCCACGATGTTCTTGTACGGCAATGAGGTGAAGTCCTTCTTGCTGCCGGTAATTCCCTGCACGTTAACCGCGATGATGCGTTTGGTGGTGAACACGACGCCGTCGCGCATGGCCTTGTACGCGTCGACCACTTCTTCGCCGTCCAGCAGCAGGGCCGCTACGCGTTCGGCGTATTCGTTGTTTTGCTTGAGCTTGAAGAAGCCTTTGTTGTTGAAGTCGATCATGTGCCTGTCCTGGGTAAGTGGTGCCGTCGGTGTATGACGTTTTGCTTGCGGATCTGTATCTAACTCCTGGGCCTGCAAGCCCCTAGCATGACGCTCAACACGACCGCGTCGGCGAAGGATTTCACGCTGGCAGCTTAAAAAACCAGGAGCCAATCCATGCCTGATATGTCCAGCTTGCTCGCCTACGGCCTGATTTCACTCGGCATGGTACTGACACCGGGGCCGAACATGATCTACCTCATTTCCCGCTCCATCTGCCAGGGGCGCACGGCCGGGTTGATTTCCCTGGGCGGGGTGGCGCTGGGGTTTGTGGTGTATATGGTGTGCGCGGCGCTGGGTATCACGGCGTTGGTGATGGCGGTGCCGTTTGCCTACGACGCGCTGCGGCTCGGCGGGGCGCTGTATCTGATGTACCTGGCCTGGCAGGCGGTCAAGCCGGGTGGGCGTTCGCCATTCCAGGTGCGCGACTTGCCCAAGGACAGCCCGCGCAAGTTGGTTACCATGGGGCTGGTCACCAACCTGCTCAATCCCAAAGTGGCGGTGATGTATTTGTCGTTGCTGCCCCAGTTCATCGACCCGAACGGTCATGGCAGTGTGCTGGTGCAATCCCTGGCGCTGGGCTCCCTGCAGATTCTTATCAGCGTGAGCGTCAACGCGGTGATTGCCTGCATGGCGGGTTCCATCGCGGTGTTCTTCGTCACCCGGCCTGGTTGGCAGGTGCTGCAGCGCTGGCTGATGGGGTCGGTATTGATGGGCTTGGCGGTGCGGATGGCGGTGGAAGGGCGCAAGTAAGTCCACGTCACAGGATGGCTTTCAGGTAATCCTTGAGTGCGTGGAGCGGGGCGTCGAGTGTTTCCAGGGTCGGTGCTTCGCGCACGTCCGTTGCGAGCCGCTGCAACTCGCGACCCATGACGGTATCGGCGCCACCCAGGGTGTCGAGTGCCAGAGACAGGCATTCATCGAGCTTCACTTGGATCTCGGCCAGGTTTCCCTGGCGCACCAACAACCCGAACACCTCGCGATCATAGCCCTCCATCACGGGATCATCGCGCAGCAACGGGCTGCCGTCGTCAGTCTCATGCACCAGCTTCAATGCAAACAACGCAACCGCTTCAAGCGTCAACTCCATGGTCCCGCTTCCTCCACTGCCACGCCTGGCACTTTTTTGCAGGCGAAAAAAAAGACCTTGAATTTCAAGGTCTTTCTTTAAGATGGTGCCCCGAGGGAGACTCGAACTCCCACTCCTTTCGAAAACGGATTTTGAATCCGCCGCGTCTACCAATTCCGCCATCAGGGCTCAATGGCGGCGAAGTATAGAGATGAGATTACCGTTGGTCAATCACGTTTCATGGTCTATTTTCACTATTTCCGCTAGACTTCCCGGCCCTGCTAGACGAACCCCATCATGCGCGTTGCTGACTTTACTTTTGAGCTCCCTGATTCGCTGATCGCTCGCCACCCTTTGGCCGAGCGTCGCGCCAGTCGACTGCTGACCCTCGATGGGCCGAGCGGTGCCCTCGCACACCGTCAATTCACTGATTTGCTTGAGCATTTGCGCCCAGGCGATCTGATGGTTTTCAACAATACCCGGGTGATTCCGGCGCGGCTGTTTGGCCAGAAAGCATCCGGCGGCAAGCTGGAAATCCTGGTGGAGCGGGTGCTGGACAGCCACCGCGTGCTCGCCCATGTGCGCTCCAGCAAATCGCCCAAACCGGGGTCGAGCATCCTGATTGAGGGCGGTGGCGAAGCCGAGATGGTCGCGCGCCACGATGCCTTGTTCGAGCTCAAGTTTGCCGAAGAAGTGTTGCCGTTGTTGGAGCGCGTCGGCCATATGCCGTTGCCTCCTTATATAGACCGCCCCGACGAAGACGCGGACCGCGAGCGCTATCAGACCGTGTACTCACAGCGCCTCGGCGCCGTCGCGGCCCCGACTGCCGGGCTGCATTTCGACCAGCCATTGCTGGATGCGATTGCCGCCAAGGGCGTCGACACGGCCTATGTGACCCTGCACGTGGGGGCCGGTACGTTTCAGCCGGTGCGTGTGGATAACATCGAAGACCACCATATGCACAGCGAGTGGCTGGAAGTCAGCCAGGACGTGGTGGATGCGGTGGCGGCGTGCAAGGCGCGTGGCGGTCGAGTGGTTGCCGTGGGCACCACCAGTGTGCGTTCGCTGGAGAGTGCAGCGCGTGATGGCGTGCTCAAGCCGTTCAGTGGCGACACCGATATCTTCATTTTTCCAGGGCGACCTTTTCATGTGGTCGATTGCCTGGTCACCAACTTCCATTTGCCGGAATCCACGCTGTTGATGCTGGTGTCGGCATTTGCCGGTTACCCGGAAACCATGGCTGCCTACCAGGCCGCCATTGCTAACGAGTACCGTTTTTTCAGCTACGGTGATGCGATGTTTATCACCCGTAACCCGGCGCCGCGCGGCCCTGAGGACAACTTATGAGTCGTATGTCGTTTGAATTGCTCGCTACGGACGGCAAAGCCCGTCGCGGCCGCCTGACCTTCCCGCGCGGCACTGTGGAGACCCCGGCCTTCATGCCGGTCGGCACCTACGGCACCGTCAAAGGCATGTTGCCCCGCGACATCGTCGCCACCGGTGCCGAGATTATCCTCGGCAATACCTTCCACCTGTGGCTGCGCCCGGGCACGGAAGTGATCAAGAAGCATGGTGACCTGCATGACTTCATGAAGTGGCAAGGCCCGATCCTCACCGACTCCGGTGGTTTCCAGGTGTTCAGCCTGGGCGCCATGCGCAAGATCAAGGAAGAGGGCGTGACCTTCGCCTCGCCGGTCGACGGCGCCAAGGTGTTCATGGGACCGGAAGAGTCGATGCAGGTACAGCGTGACCTGGGCTCGGACATCGTGATGATTTTCGACGAGTGCACACCGTACCCGGCCGATGAAGACGTGGCGCGTATCTCCATGGAGCTGTCGCTGCGTTGGGCCCAGCGTTCGAAGAACGCCCATGGCGATAACACGGCGGCGCTGTTCGGTATTGTCCAGGGCGGCATGCATGAAAGCCTGCGCAAACGCTCGCTGGAAGGCCTCGACAAGATCGGCTTCGACGGCCTGGCCATCGGCGGTCTGTCGGTGGGCGAGCCCAAGCACGAAATGATCAAGGTACTCGATTACCTGCCAGGCCTGATGCCCGCAGACAAACCTCGTTACCTTATGGGCGTTGGCAAACCGGAAGATCTCGTAGAGGGTGTGCGCCGCGGTGTGGACATGTTCGATTGCGTGATGCCAACCCGTAATGCCCGCAATGGGCATCTGTTCATCGATACAGGCGTGCTGAAGATCCGTAACGCGTTCCATCGCCATGATGATTCGCCGCTGGATCCTACCTGTGACTGCTACACCTGCCAGAACTTCTCCCGTGCTTATCTGCACCATCTGGACAAGTGTGGGGAAATGCTGGGTAGCATGTTGAATACCATCCACAATTTGCGTCATTACCAAGTCCTGATGGCTGGTTTGCGCGAGGCTATTCAACAGGGTACATTGGCCGCCTTCGTCGATGCCTTCTATGCCAAGCGTGGCCTCCCTGTGCCGCCCTTGGACTGAGTTTTCCGACCCTAAGATTCACTATTTGCAACTGGAGTGCTAAATGAGCTTTTTTATCTCTAACGCCATGGCTGACGCCGCTGCGCCTGCTGCTGCCGGCCCTATGGGCGGTGGTTTCGAGTGGATTTTCCTGGTCGGCTTCCTGGTCATTTTCTACCTGATGATCTGGCGTCCACAGGCCAAGCGCGCCAAAGAGCAGAAAAACCTGCTGGGCAGCCTGCAAAAAGGCGACGAAGTCGTGACCACTGGCGGTATCGCCGGCAAGATCACCAAGGTTTCCGATGCTTTCGTGGTACTGGAAGTCTCCGACACCGTGGAAATGAAGTTCCAGAAGGGCGCCATCGCCGCCACGCTGCCTAAAGGCACGCTCAAAGCGATCTGAGTAACAACCTTTACCAATCGACGGGGCGCGCAAGGCGCCCCGCGTTATAAGCGGGCGGCGTGATGCTGAACAAATACCCTCTGTGGAAATACGTACTGATCCTGGCGGTGCTGGCGATCGGTTTTATTTATTCCGCTCCCAATCTCTATCCTGATGACCCGGCGATCCAGATCTCTGGCGCCAGCACTTCGCTGCAGGTCAATCAGGCTGATCTGGACCGTGCGAGCAAAGCGCTCAACGACGCGGGCATCCAGGTTAAAGCGGCAACCTTGGCTGCTGGTTCCAAAGGCGGCTTGTTGCGCCTGACCAAGCAAGAAGACCAATTGCCGGCCAAGGATGTCGTACGCAAGGCCATGGGTGACGACTACGTTGTCGCGCTCAACCTGGCCCAGACCACGCCACAATGGCTGCGCAGCATTGGCGCGCACCCGATGAAGCTGGGTCTGGACTTGTCCGGTGGTGTGCACTTCCTGCTGGAAGTCGACATGGACAAGGCTCTGGACGCACGTCTGAAGGTCTACGAAGGCGACGTGAAGAGCCTGCTGCGCAAAGAGAAGCTGCGTTATCGCAGCCTGCCGCAGCTCAACGGCGCTATCCAGCTGGGCTTTGCTGACGAAGCATCCCGCGAACAGGCCCGTGCGCTGATCCGCAAGAACTTCAATGACTTCGACATCGTACCGGCCGACCTCAATGGTCAAGCGGTGCTGCGTCTGGCGATGAGCCCGGCCAAGATCGCTGAAATTCGCGAATACTCCATCAAGCAGAACCTGACCACGGTCCGTAACCGCGTCAACGAGCTGGGTGTAGCCGAGCCGATCGTGCAGCGCCAGGGTGCCAACCGCATCGTGGTTGAGCTGCCAGGCGTGCAGGACACCGCTGAAGCCAAGCGTATCCTCGGCAAGACCGCCAACCTGGAGTTCCGTCTCGCGGCAGACCCAGGCGCTACGCGTGCCACTTCCGAAGAATTCGAATTCCGCGAAGGCAACCGTCCTCCAGCGCTGATCGAGCGTGGCTTGATCATCACCGGTGACCAGGTGACCGACGCCAAGGCTGGTTTCGGCGAGCACGGCACGCCTGAAGTGAACATCCGTCTGGATGGCCATGGCGGCGAACTGATGAGCCGCGCCACGCGCAGCAACGTCGGTCGCAGCATGGCGGTGATCTTCATCGAGCAGCGCCCGGTGACCACCTACACCAAGCAAATGGTCAATGGCGTCGAGAAAGACGTGCCGGTGCAGACCTTCAAGGAAGAGAAGAAGATCATCAGCCTGGCGACCATCCAGTCGCCGCTGGGTGCTCAGTTCCGTATCACTGGCCTGAACGGCCAGGGCGAGTCTTCCGAGCTGGCGTTGCTGCTGCGTGCCGGTGGCCTGGCGGCACCGATGTACTTCGCTGAAGAACGTACCATCGGCCCGAGCCTGGGTGCCGACAACATCACCAAGGGTGTCGATGCAGCGCTGTGGGGTATGCTGTTCGTGTCGCTGTTCATCATCGCCATCTACCGCTTCTTTGGTGTGATCGCCACTGTCGCGCTCGCGGGCAACATGGTGATGCTGCTGGCCTTGATGTCGTTGCTGGGCGCCACACTGACCCTGCCAGGTATTGCGGGTATCGTACTCACCATGGGTATGGCGGTGGACGCAAACGTGCTGATCTTCTCGCGGATTCGTGAAGAGATCGCCGCCGGCATGACCGTACAGCGTGCAATCAACGAAGGCTTCGGCCGGGCATTTACCGCGATCCTCGACTCCAACCTGACCACCTTGTTGGTCGGCGGGATTCTCTTCGCCATGGGCACGGGCCCGGTGAAAGGCTTTGCGGTGACCATGTCCCTCGGGATCTTTACCTCGATGTTCACGGCCATCATGGTGACCCGCGCAATGGTCAACCTGATCTTTGGCGGGCGTGACTTCAAGAAGTTGTGGATTTAAGGGGCTGCCATGTTACGTACAATCAACTTCATGGGCGTTCGCAACGTTGCGTTCGGCGTCACCGTGCTCCTTACCGTTCTGGCGTTGTTCAGCTGGTTCCATAAGGGCCTGAACTACGGCCTGGACTTCACCGGCGGTACGCTCATCGAGCTGACCTACGAGAAGCCGGCCGACGTTACCCTGGTGCGCAGCGAGCTGGTCAAGGCCGGCTATCACGAAGCCGTTGTGCAGAGCTTTGGTGCCACCACCGACCTGCTGGTGCGCATGCCTGGCGAAGACCCGCAACTGGGTCACCAGGTAGCCGAGGCCTTGCAGAAGGTCGGCGGCGATAACCCGGCGTCGGTCAAGCGCGTTGAGTTCGTCGGCCCGCAAGTGGGTGAAGAACTGCGCGATCAGGGCGGCCTCGGCATGCTGATGGCGCTGGTCGGCATCATGATCTACCTGGCATTCCGCTTTCAGTGGAAGTTCGGTGTCGGCGCCATTGTGTCGCTGATCCACGACGTGGTCGTGACCGTGGGTATCCTGGCCTACTTCCAGATCACCTTCGACCTGACCGTACTGGCGGCTGTGCTGGCGATCATTGGTTACTCGCTCAACGACACCATCGTGGTATTCGACCGGGTTCGTGAGAACTTCCGCGTACTGCGCAAGGCGACGTTGATCGAGAACATCAACATCTCCACCACCCAGACCCTGCTGCGGACCATGGCGACGTCGATCTCTACCTTGCTGGCGATTGCTGCGCTGATGATCTTCGGTGGCGACAACCTGTGGGGCTTCTCCCTGGCGCTGTTTATCGGCGTTCTGGCGGGTACCTACTCGTCGATCTACATCGCCAACGTGGTGCTGATCTGGCTGAACCTCAACAGCGAAGACTTGATCCCTCCTGCCGCTACCGACAAGGAGGTCGACGACCGTCCTTGATGGGCGTTTGTTGATCCGCTGTTACAAGAAAGGCGCGAGTATTGAACTCGCGCCTTTTTTTTTGCTCCAAGGCTGGGTATAGCGCGGATCTTTCGGTCCGCTTGTGATGGTCAGGAGGTTCATGTGAACAAGTCGTTGCTGGTTGGTGCGGTATTGGGTGCTGTCGGTGTGACTGCCGGAGGCGCTGTTGCCACCTACAGCCTGGTAAAAAGCGGCCCTGAGTATGCGCAAGTACTGGCGGTGCAGCCGGTTAAAACCCAGATCAAAACCCCGCGTGAGGTCTGCAAGGACGTCACCGTGACCCGGCAACGTCCGGTGCAGGACCAGCATCAAATCGCCGGTACCGTGGTGGGTGCCCTTGCGGGTGGCCTGCTGGGCAACCAGATTGGTGGCGGTAACGGTAAGAAGCTGGCCACCGTGGCCGGTGCGGTCGGTGGTGGCTACGCCGGTAACAAGGTTCAGGAAGGTATGCAGAACCGCGATACCTACACCACTACGCAAACTCGCTGTAACACCGTTAACGACATCAGTGACAAGGTGGTCGGTTATGACGTGCGTTACAACCTGGACGGCAAGGAAGGTACCGTGCGTATGGAGCGCGACCCTGGCAGCCAGATCCCGGTGGATAAGGAAGGTCGTCTGATCCTCGGTCAGAACCAGCAGTAATCCCCAGGTCTGGTTTCGATCCAAGTGTGGGAGCTGGCTTGTCTGCGATAGCGGTGGGTCAGTAACTAATCAGTTGGCTGGCAGCCCGCCATCGCAGGCAAGCCAGCTCCCACATTGGATTGTATTGAGTCAGTTGGAATTGGTTTTTTGCTAAATCCCACGCATAAAAAAAGCACCCCGCGGGGTGCTTTTTTGTGCTCGCTCGCTTAGCGCTTCAGCGAAGCCGGCAGGTGCGGCTGGATCGCCGTCAGTACTGCCTTGAAGCATTTGGTGTTGCCAGCCACGACGTGGCCTTTCTCCAGGAAGTCATGACCACCGGTGAAGTCGCTCACCAGGCCGCCTGCTTCCTGAATCAGCAGGGCGCCTGCTGCCATGTCCCACTCGGACAGGCCCGACTCCCAGAACGCATCAAAGCGACCGGCGGCTACATACGCCAGGTCCAGGCTGGCTGCACCGGCACGGCGGATGCCGGCGGTCTGGCCAACCAGGGCGCGGAACATGCCCAGGTAGTTCTCCAGGTTGTCCATCTGGTCGTCACGGAACGGGAAGCCGGTACCCAGCAGGGCGCCTTCCAGGCTGGTGCGGCCGCTGACACGCAGGCGGCGGCCGTTCAGTTGGGCGCCACGGCCACGGCTGGCGGTGAATTCTTCCTGGCGAACCGGGTCCAGCACAACGGCGTGTTCCAGGCGGCCACGGTATTTGCAGGCGATGCTCACGGCAAAGTGCGGGATGCCGCGCAGGAAGTTGGTGGTGCCATCCAGTGGGTCGATGATCCACAGGTAGTCTTCACCTTCGCCACTGCCTTTGTGCAGGCCGGTTTCTTCACCGAGGATGCCGTGGGTAGGGTAGGCCTTGCGCAGGGCGTCAATGATTTTCTGTTCGGCGGCGCGATCCACCTCGGATACATAATCCTTGGCGTCTTTTTCGTCGACCTTGATGGTATCCAGGCGCTCGATGGAGCGGAAGATCAATTCACTGGCGCTGCGGGCGGCGCGCAGCGCGATATTCAGCATGGGCTGCATGGATAGGTCACCTAAGGTTGTTAAAGAAAGCCGAGCATTCTAGCAGAAACTTTCCTCAGGTGAAGGACGACGTTCGCTTTCATGGCATAACCTTAGGCGGTTCTGTAAGATTTGCTCCCCTTTCCTGTGTCCGCGAGCGCCTCCCTTGCTGCAAAACATTCGTGTCGTCTTGGTCAATACCAGTCATCCCGGCAACATCGGCGGGGTGGCGCGAGCCATGAAAAACATGGGGCTGACGCGCCTGGTGCTGGTCGAACCGCGGGTATTCCCGCACCACGAGGCTGATGCCCGTGCGTCCGGTGCCAATGACTTGCTTGAAAATGCCCAAGTGGTCGCCACCTTGGAGGATGCCTTGGTCGGCTGCAATCTGGTGCTCGGCACCAGCGCCCGTGATCGTCGTATCCCTTGGCCGCTGCTGGATCCGCGTGAATGCGGCACCAAAATGGTGGAAGAGGCTGCTGGCGGTGCTGAAATCGCCTTGGTATTCGGCCGTGAAGACTCCGGCCTTACCAACGAAGAGCTGCAGCGATGTCATTACCACGTGCATATTCCCTCAGACCCTGAGTTCAGCTCGCTGAACCTCGGGGCTGCGGTGCAGGTGCTGACTTATGAAGTGCGCATGGCCTGGCTGGCCGCTGCTGGCCAGCCGAGCAAAATGGAAAAGGAAGAGGTTGCATCGACCAAAAGTGGCGAGTTGGCCACCATGGACGAGCTGGAACGGTTCTATGAGCACCTGGAGCAAACCCTGGTAGCCATCGAATTCCTCGACCCTGAAAAGCCACGGCACTTGATGGCGCGCCTGCGTCGTTTGTACGGCCGCAGCTCGGTGAGCCGGGCTGAAATGAACATATTGCGTGGCATCCTCACGGAAACCCAGAAAGCGGCCCGTGGTGAGCTTCTTGAGCGGAAGGATTAAAAATGTTCGAGCGTTTGCGAGAAGATATCCAAAGTGTTTTCCACCGTGACCCGGCGGCGCGCAACGCCTTTGAAGTGCTGACCTGCTACCCGGGCATGCACGCGATCTGGATCCACCGCTTGTCCGGCGCCCTGTGGGGCATGGGCTGGAAGTGGCTGGCGCGGCTGGTATCGAACTTTGGGCGTTGGTTGACCGGTATCGAGATCCATCCGGGTGCCAAGGTAGGTCGTCGGTTCTTTATCGACCACGGCATGGGTATCGTGATTGGCGAGACGGCCGAGATCGGCGATGACGTCACCCTCTATCAAGGTGTGACGCTGGGCGGCACCACCTGGAACAAGGGTAAGCGCCACCCAACGCTGGGCGATGGCGTGGTAGTAGGGGCGGGCGCCAAGGTGCTCGGGCCGTTTACCGTGGGTGCCGGCGCCAAGGTTGGCTCCAACGCGGTAGTGACCAAGGCTGTGCCGCCGGGTGCTACGGTTGTGGGCATTCCAGGCCGCATCATCGTCAAGCCGCAAGTCGGTGATGAGCAAGAGGCCAAGCGCAAGGCGATGGCCGAGAAGATTGGTTTCGATGCCTATGGCGTCAGTGAAGACATGCCCGACCCGGTGGCTCGTGCGATTGGTCAATTGCTTGATCATTTGCAGGCGGTGGACGGCAAGCTGGAGGGTATGTGCGGGGCGCTGAAGGAGTTGGGCAGCCCCTACTGTGCCAAAGACTTGCCTGAACTGCGTGAGGAAGATTTTGCTGAAATCAAGGACGAAGCCGCTACCACCAAGGCAGGCTGAGCGCGGTCTCTTGTGGGAGCTGGTTTGCCTGCGATTGCGGTGGGCCAGCAACCTATAAGCAAGCTGTTAGACAGCTATCGCAAGCCAGCCAGCTCCCACATGTGATCTCCATTGGTTGGGTGGTCTTGCAGCAGGCCTGGTTGCGCTGTTCGATCCCACCCCATCCTGCTATGATTCGCGCGCCCTTTTTACGGGTAATCCTGACTAAAGTACTAGGTCTTATAGTTGACTTAAATACTCGGGAATCGCATACTTGCTCCCATTCTGAAACACCTTGGTACTTGTCCATGAGACTGACTACAAAAGGCCGATACGCGGTGACCGCCATGCTCGACTTGGCCTTGCACGCGCAAACTGGGCCGGTGTCCCTGGCCGATATCTCCGAGCGCCAAGGCATTTCCCTGTCCTATCTCGAGCAGTTGTTCGCCAAATTGCGCCGTAGCAATCTGGTTTCCAGCGTTCGCGGTCCGGGTGGCGGCTATCAGCTGTCCCGCGACATGCAGGGTATTCAGGTGGCCCAGGTGATCGACGCGGTCAACGAATCCGTCGATGCCACCAAATGCCAGGGTTTGGGTGACTGCCATGCCGGCGACACCTGCCTGACACACCACTTGTGGTGTGACTTGAGCCTGCAGATCCATGAGTTTTTGAGTGGTATCAGCTTGGCTGATCTTGTGACTCGCCGTGAGGTGCAAGAAGTAGCCCAGCGTCAGGACCAGCGCCGTTGCAACACCAAGGCGCCGCGTCTGGACAAGATCGAAGCGTCCGCCGTCGAGTGACAGCCGAAGAGCTAACGGCACGCCAGCCAGCCTGATTTAGGAGAAAGTCCATGAAATTGCCGATTTACCTTGATTACTCAGCGACCACCCCGGTTGATCCGCGTGTCGCGCAAAAAATGAGCGAATGCCTGCTGGTCGACGGAAACTTCGGCAACCCGGCCTCCCGTTCCCACGTATTCGGCTGGAAAGCCGAGGAAGCGGTCGAGAACGCTCGTCGCCAGGTCGCTGATCTGGTCAATGCCGACCCGCGCGAAATCGTCTGGACCTCCGGTGCCACCGAGTCCGACAACCTGGCTATCAAGGGCGCGGCGCATTTCTACGCGACCAAAGGCAAACACCTGATCACCACCAAGATTGAGCATAAGGCTGTCCTGGACACCATGCGCCAACTGGAGCGTGAAGGTTTCGAGGTCACCTACCTTGAGCCAACCACCGACGGTATCGTCACCCCGGCCATGATCGAAGCTGCGATGCGTGAAGACACCATCCTGGTTTCGGTGATCCACGTGAACAACGAAATCGGCACGATCAACGACATCGCCGCCATCGGCGAGCTAACCCGCTCCAAGGGTGTGTTGCTGCACGTCGACGCTGCTCAGTCCACCGGCAAGGTCGATATCGACCTGTCCAAGCTGAAAGTCGACCTGATGTCGTTCTCGGCCCACAAGACTTACGGCCCCAAAGGCATCGGCGCGCTGTACGTGAGCCGCAAGCCTCGCGTGCGCATCGAAGCCACCATGCACGGCGGCGGTCACGAGCGCGGCATGCGTTCGGGCACCCTGGCGACCCACCAGATCGTCGGTATGGGCGAAGCTTTCCGTGTAGCCAAGGAAGACATGGCTGCCGAAAACGTGCGCATCAAGGCCCTGAGCGATCGCTTCTACAAGCAGGTCGAAAACCTTGAAGAGTTGTACATCAACGGCAGCATGACCGCCCGTGTACCGCACAACCTGAATTTGAGCTTCAACTACGTTGAAGGCGAGTCGCTGATCATGGCGCTCAAGGACCTGGCGGTATCGTCCGGTTCGGCCTGCACCTCGGCGTCCCTTGAGCCTTCGTACGTACTGCGCGCCCTGGGCCGCAACGACGAACTGGCTCACAGCTCTATCCGCTTTACGTTCGGCCGCTTCACCACTGAAGAGCAAGTCGACTACGCCGCGCAGAAGGTCTGCGAAGCCGTCAACAAGCTACGCGTTCTGTCGCCACTGTGGGACATGTACAAAGACGGTGTCGATATTTCCAAGATCGAGTGGGCGGCACACTAACTATAGAAGCCGCCACCCAAGCTCTGTAGGAACGTGGCGGAAAACGCAGGCGTTTCTACAGGGTTCCAGAGCGGCCCTGATGAGTGAGGATTCAGTACCATGGCTTACAGCGAAAAGGTCATCGACCACTACGAAAACCCGCGCAACGTCGGCAAGATGAACGCGGAAGATCCAGATGTCGGCACCGGCATGGTCGGCGCCCCGGCGTGCGGCGATGTGATGCGCCTGCAGATCAAGGTCAACGATGCTGGCGTTATTGAAGACGCCAAATTCAAGACTTACGGCTGCGGTTCGGCCATCGCATCCAGCTCCCTGGCGACCGAATGGATGAAAGGCAAGACCCTGGATGAGGCTGTCACTATCAGCAACACCCAGCTGGCCGAAGAACTGGCGTTGCCGCCGGTGAAAATCCACTGCTCCGTACTCGCTGAAGATGCCATCAAGGCAGCCGTTCGCGACTACAAGCAGAAGAAAGGCTTGATCTAAGCATTTGGCGACGAGTAAGGAGTCAACGATGGCTATCAGCATGACAGAAGCGGCTGCGCAGCACATTCGCCGCTCCCTGAATGGGCGCGGTAAAGGTGAGGGGATTCGTCTGGGTGTACGCACCACGGGCTGTTCCGGCCTTGCCTACGTGCTGGAGTTTGTCGACGAGGTGGTTGAAGAGGATCAGGTGTTCGAAAGTCACGGCGAGAAAGTGATCATCGACCCCAAGAGCCTGACCTACCTGGACGGCACCGAACTCGATTTCGTCAAGGAGGGGTTGAACGAAGGCTTCAAGTTCAACAACCCTAACGTGCGCGGTGAATGTGGCTGCGGCGAAAGCTTCAACATCTGAGGCTACTCGTGGGTACTCCTTGTCATTTCGCTTTATTCGAGCTGCAGCCGAGCTTTCGGCTGGACCTTGAGCAGCTCGCCACGCGCTACCGTGAATTGGCGCGTGGGGTGCATCCAGACCGCTTCGCTGACGCTTCCGAGCGTGAGCAGCGCTTGGCCCTTGAGCAATCGGCCAGCCTCAACGAAGCCTATCAGACGCTCAAAAGCCCCGCGAAACGCGCGCGTTACCTGCTCGCCCTGAACGGTGGCGAGTTGCCGTTGGAAGTTACGGTGCACGATCCGGACTTCCTCATGCAGCAGATGCAGTGGCGCGAAGAGCTCGAAGACTTGCAGGACGAAGCCGATATAGCCGGTGTTGCGGTCTTCAAGCGTCGTCTGAAAACCGCCCAGGATGAGCTCAACGAAAGCTTCGCAGCCTGTTGGGATGATGCGGCGCAACGCGAACAGGCCGAACGCCTGATGCGGCGCATGCAGTTTCTCGACAAGCTCACCTACGAAGTGCGCCAGCTAGAAGAGCGCCTCGACGATTAACCCAGTGCTGCCCGTGATGCACGCCTGATAGACAGATAAGACCTGATTACCATGGCTCTACTGCAAATCGCCGAACCCGGCCAAAGCCCTCAACCGCACCAGCGTCGCCTGGCGGTCGGGATTGACCTGGGCACCACCAATTCCCTGGTTGCTGCCTTGCGCAGCGGCCTGTCCGAACCGCTGCCCGACGCCGATGGGCAGGTGATCCTGCCGTCTGCCGTGCGTTATCACGCCGACCGCACTGAAGTGGGCGAATCGGCCAAGCTCGCCGCGTCCGCAGACCCCTTGAACACGGTGTTGTCGGTCAAGCGCTTGATGGGTCGTGGGTTGTCCGACGTCAAGCAATTGGGTGACCAATTGCCGTACCGCTTTGTCGGCGGCGAGTCCCATATGCCGTTCATCGACACTGTCCAAGGGCCCAAGAGCCCGGTGGAAGTGTCGGCCGATATCCTCAAGGTGCTGCGCCAGCGTGCGGAAAACACCTTGGGTGGTGAGCTGGTAGGGGCGGTTATCACCGTGCCGGCGTATTTCGATGACGCCCAGCGTCAAGCCACCAAGGACGCGGCGAAGCTGGCCGGCCTGAATGTGCTGCGCCTGCTCAACGAACCGACCGCTGCGGCTGTGGCCTATGGCCTGGATCAGCACGCTGAAGGCCTGGTCGCTATTTATGATCTGGGCGGCGGTACCTTCGATATTTCGATCCTGCGCCTGACCGGCGGTGTGTTTGAAGTGCTCGCGACCGGCGGCGACAGCGCTCTGGGCGGCGATGATTTCGATCACGCCATCGCTGGCTGGATCATCAGCAGTGCCGGCTTGTCGGCCGACCTGGACCCAGGCGCGCAGCGCAACCTGCTGCAAACTGCCTGTGCGGCCAAAGAGGCGCTGACTGACGCTGCTTCTGTTGATGTTTGCTACGGTAACTGGTCGGCGCCACTGACTCGCGAAGCCTTTGATACGCTGATCGAGCCGATGGTTGCCCGCAGCCTCAAAGCCTGCCGTCGTGCTGTGCGTGATTCCGGTATCGAGTTGGAAGACGTTGGCGCAGTGGTCATGGTAGGTGGTTCCACCCGCGTGCCGCGCGTGCGTGAAGCGGTAGCCGAAGCCTTTGGGCGCCAACCACTGACCGAAATCGACCCGGATCAAGTCGTCGCCATCGGCGCTGCCATCCAGGCCGATACCCTGGCTGGTAACAAACGTGATGGCGGCGAATTGCTGTTGCTCGACGTGATCCCATTGTCCCTGGGCCTGGAAACCATGGGCGGCCTGATGGAGAAGGTGATCCCGCGCAACACCACCATCCCCGTTGCTCGCGCCCAGGATTTCACTACATACAAAGATGGCCAGACGGCCATGATGATTCATGTGCTGCAAGGTGAGCGTGAGCTGATCAGCGACTGCCGCTCCCTGGCGCGTTTTGAATTGCGTGGCATCCCGGCCATGGTGGCGGGCGCGGCGAAAATTCGCGTGACCTTCCAGGTCGATGCCGATGGCCTGCTCAGTGTCGCTGCGCGCGAACTGGCGTCTGGCGTTGAAGCCAGCATCCAGGTCAAGCCGTCCTACGGCCTCACCGATGGCGAAATCGCCAAGATGCTCAAGGATTCGTTCCAGTATGCCGGTGACGACAAGGTCGCCCGCGTATTGCGCGAGCAACAAGTGGATGCCCAGCGCCTGCTCGAAGCGGTGCAGGGCGCCCTTGAAGCCGACGGCGAGCGCTTGCTGGATGCCGAAGAACGCATGGTCATTGACCTGCAGATGCAGGAACTGGCCGAACTGATGAAAGGCAACGATGGTTACGCCATCGAGCAACAGACCAAGCGCCTGTCGCAAGTGACTGATGCCTTTGCCGCCCGCCGTATGGATCAGACGGTTAAAGCCGCGCTGGCGGGCCGCAACCTGAATGAAATTGAGGAATAACTGATGCCGCAGGTCACTTTTCTACCGCACGCCGAACATTGCCCTGAGGGCATGGTCGTGGAGGCTGAGACCGGCAAGTCCCTGCTCGACGTCGCCCATGACAACCACATCGAGATCGAAAGTGCCTGTGGCGGCGTCAATGCCTGCACCACCTGTCACTGCATCATTCGTAAAGGTTTCGACAGCCTAAATGAGGCTGACGACCTGGAAGAAGACTATCTTGATCGGGCGTGGGGCCTGGAGCCGACGTCGCGCCTGAGTTGTCAGGCGAAAGTGGGGACTGAAGACCTCACCGTCGAAATCCCGAAATATTCGCTCAACCATGCAGCCGAAGCGCCGCATTGATTCAAGGAAATGTCATGAGCCTGAAATGGGTTGATGTACAAGAAATCGCTATACAACTTGCTGAAGCTCATCCTGAGGTCAATCCTCTTACCGTGAACTTCGTCAAGCTGCGCGACCTCGTAATGGCACTGCCGGATTTCGACGACATCCCTGACCGGGGTGGCGAAAAGGTCCTTGAGGCGATTCAAGGCCTGTGGATCGAAGAAGCAGACTGAGCCGCCTTTTTACGCAGTTAGGCAATACCCAATAACCCGCGTATAATTCGCGGGTTTAATTTTTCGTAAATTACCGTTTCTGGAGTTACACCATGGCTGTTCAACGTACTTTCTCCATCATCAAGCCTGACGCTGTTGCAAAAAACGTCATCGGCGAGATCACCACTCGTTTCGAAAAAGCCGGCCTGAAGGTTGTAGCTTCGAAACTCAAGCAACTGTCCAAGGCTGAAGCTGAAGGCTTCTACGCTGAGCACAGCGCTCGTGGCTTCTTCGGCGACCTGGTTGCCTTCATGATCTCCGGTCCTGTTGTTGTCCAGGTTCTGGAAGGCGAAAACGCTATCGCTCTGAACCGTGAGCTGATGGGCGCTACCAACCCTAAAGAAGCTGCTGCTGGCACCATCCGTGCTGACTTCGCTGAATCCATCGACGCCAACGCTGTTCACGGCTCGGACTCCGAAGCTGCTGCTGCTCGCGAAATCTCGTACTTTTTCGCTGCTACTGAAGTAACCGCTCGCTAAGCATCGGCTTAAAGAGTGAGGGTGAATCCATGACTACATCGACTGTTAAAACCAACCTGCTGGGTCTGACTCAGCCGGAAATGGAGAAATTCTTCGACTCAATCGGGGAGAAGCGTTTCCGTGCCGGTCAGGTAATGAAGTGGATTCACCACTTTGGCGTCGACGATTTCGACGCCATGACGAACGTCAGCAAGGCCCTGCGCGACAAGCTCAAGGCCATTGCCGAGGTGCGTGGTCCCGAAGTGGTCAGCGAGGACATTTCCAGCGACGGTACCCGCAAGTGGGTAGTGCGCGTGGCGTCCGGTAGCTGTGTCGAGACCGTGTACATTCCCCAGGGCAAACGTGGCACTTTGTGCGTTTCGTCCCAGGCAGGCTGTGCCCTGGACTGCAGTTTCTGCTCCACCGGCAAGCAAGGCTTCAATAGCAACCTCACCGCCGCCGAAGTCATCGGCCAGGTGTGGATTGCCAACAAATCCTTTGGCAGCGTCCCGGCGACCGTCGACCGTGCCATCACCAACGTGGTGATGATGGGCATGGGTGAGCCGCTGCTGAACTTCGACAACGTGATTGCGGCCATGCACCTGATGATGGACGACCTGGGCTACGGCATCTCCAAGCGCCGTGTGACCCTGTCGACCTCCGGCGTGGTACCGATGATCGATGAGCTGGCCAAGCACATCGACGTCTCCCTCGCGTTGTCGCTGCACGCACCTAATGACGCATTGCGTAACCAATTGGTGCCGATCAACAAGAAATATCCGCTTAAGATGCTGCTCGAATCGTGCCAGCGTTATATGGCGACCCTGGGTGAGAAGCGTGTGCTGACCATTGAGTACACCATGCTCAAGGACGTCAACGACAAGCTGGAGCATGCGGTCGAGATGATCGAATTGCTCAAGGACACCCCGTGCAAGATCAACTTGATCCCGTTCAACCCGTTTCCTCATTCTGGCTACGAGCGGCCGAGCAACAACGCCATCCGTCGTTTTCAGGATCAACTGCACCAGGCCGGCTATAACGTCACTGTGCGAACCACTCGTGGTGAAGACATCGATGCCGCGTGTGGCCAATTGGTAGGGCAGGTGATGGACCGCACCCGCCGCAGTGAACGTTATATCGCCGTGCGCGAACTTAACGCCGCTGAAGATTTGCCGCAAATCGCTGTGAATCGAATCTGAGAGAGGATCTCTATGCCCTTGCGCCTTGCGCTGCTTTTACTGTTTACCGGCCTCGTGGCCGGTTGCGTTTCATCGGGTCATGACAGCCCGTTGCGCACTGATAAAGGCCGTGATGAGGCGCGAGTTGCCTATGTGCAACTGGGTTTGGGGTATCTGCGCCAAGGCATGAGCGAGCAGGCCAAGGTGCCGTTGAAAAAGGCCCTTGAGCTGGACGCCGATGATGCCGATGCCAACGCCGCGCTGGCTTTGGTGTTTCAGGCTCAGGCCGAGCCCGAGCTGGCCGACCGCTATTTCCACAAGGCCCTGGCCTCCCGCCCTGCCGATCCGCGGCTGCTGAACAACTACGGCAGTTTCCTGTTCGAGCAGCAACGGTACGACCTGGCGTCACGTTATTTTCAGCAAGCCGCCGCCGATACCCTCTACCCGCAGCGTTCGCGGGTGTTCGAGAACCTCGGTGTGACCTCGATGCGCCTCGGTCAGCGCGACAGCGCTCGCCAGCAGTTGGAAAAAGCCCTGCACCTGAACAGTCGCCAGCCACGGGCATTGCTCGAAATGGCTGAGTTGTCTTACGAAGACAGGCATTATGTGCCAGCACGTGACTATTACGAGCGTTTTAGCCTGCTCAGCGGGCAAAATGCACGTAGTCTATTGCTCGGTGTGCGCCTGGCGACGGTTCATGAAGAACACGACACGGCCGCACGTTTTGGCCAGCAACTCGAACGACTCTATCCCGGTACGCCGGAATATCAGCAATACCTGTCGGAGCAATGATGAAAGCCGCGCACCCGGAAGATGTAGCAGCTAATCGCGTCAACCCAGGCGAAACCTTGCGCCAGGCCCGCGAAAGCAATGGTTGGTCGCTGCCTGAAGTGGCCCTCAAGCTCAATTTGACCAGTACCTCGTTGGCCAATCTGGAAGCCGGCGCGTTCGACAAGCTGCCTGGGCACACTTTTGCCCGCGGCTATATCCGCGCTTATGCAAAATTGCTGGGTATCGACCAGGCCGTGCTGGTCCAGGAGTTCGACCAGTTCACCGGCACCGATGCCCAGGGCAGTAATGTCCATGGGTTGGGGCGCATCGAAGAGCCTACGCGCGTTTCCCATACCATTTTGCGGATTGTCAGCCTGTTGTTGCTGATTGCCGTGGTCGGCGGCGGTTTTGTCTGGTGGCAAGACCAGACCTCCCAGCGCAACAAAGACCTGACCAGCAACGCCATGGAACATGTCGAAGTCGAAAGCGCCGACGGCACCACCCAGATTCACCCCCTGGACGAGCCGGAAGACCAGGCCGTGGTAGAGGGGCAAGCTGCGCCGCAAGCGCCGGCCACTGCCGAACAACCCGCGCCAGACGCCGGCACGACCCCTGCTGCGGTACCGGCTCCGGCTGTTCCGACCGCTCCGGCCGCACCCGTGGCCCAGGCTCCGGCGGTTCCGACGCCTGCACCTGCGACCCCTGCGCCAGCCGCACCCGCAGCGCCGGCGATGTCGCCTCCCACCACCCCGGCATTGATCGCCGGTGATGGGCGCGTACAAATTACCTTCATCGCTGACTGCTGGACGCAGGTCACCGATGGCAACGGCAAAGTGCTGTTTAGCGGTTTGAAGCGTAAGGGAGATACGCTTGACCAGGGCGGCAAGCCTCCTTTGACGCTGCGTCTGGGCTTTGCCCGTGGCGCGCAAGTGGCCTACAACGGCCAGCCTGTAGACGTGGCGCCGTTCACCAGTGGCGAGACTGCTCGCCTCAAGTTGGGACAATAGTCATGCACGGCGAATCTCCAATCAAACGTCGCGTATCGCGCAAGATCTGGGTCGGCTCGGTGCCGGTGGGTGGCGACGCCCCCATTGCAGTGCAGAGCATGACCAACAGTGACACCAACGATGTGGCTGCCACCGTTGCCCAGATCAATCGTCTGGAAGCGGCTGGCGTGGACATCGTACGGGTGTCCGTTCCGGACATGGACGCAGCCGAGGCCTTTGGTCGTATCAAGCAGTTGGTCAAGGTCCCACTGGTTGCCGATATTCACTTCGACTACAAGATCGCGTTGCGCGTGGCCGAACTGGGTGTGGACTGCCTGCGTATCAACCCCGGCAACATCGGGCGTGAAGACCGCGTGCGTGCCGTGGTGGACGCTGCCCGTGATCGCGGTATTCCGATCCGCATCGGCGTCAACGCCGGCTCCCTGGAAAAAGACCTGCAAAAGAAATACGGCGAGCCCACTCCGGCGGCGCTGGTTGAGTCGGCACTGCGCCACGTTGAACACCTTGAACGCCTGAACTTCCAGGACTTCAAGGTCAGCGTAAAGGCCTCGGACGTGTTCATGGCCGTAGAAGCCTATCGCCTGCTGGCCAAGGAAATCGTGCAACCGCTGCACCTGGGTATCACTGAAGCGGGCGGTTTGCGATCAGGCACAGTGAAATCTGCTGTGGGTCTCGGTATGCTGCTCGCCGAAGGGATTGGCGATACTATCCGCATCTCCCTGGCGGCAGACCCCGTAGAGGAAGTGAAGGTCGGCTACGACATTCTCAAGTCCCTACGTTTGCGTTCCCGTGGTATCAACTTCATCGCCTGCCCGAGCTGCTCGCGGCAGAACTTCGACGTGGTGAAAACCATGAACGACCTGGAGTTGCGCCTGGAAGACCTGCTGGTGCCGCTGGATGTCGCAGTGATCGGTTGTGTGGTCAACGGGCCGGGTGAGGCCAAAGAGGCCCACGTGGGCCTGACGGGTGGCACACCGAACCTGATTTACATCGACGGCAAACCGTCGCAGAAGCTAACGAATGACAATCTGGTGGATGAGCTGGAAAAGCTGATCCGCGAGAAAGCGGCCGAGAAGGTCGCCGCTGACGCAGCGCTGATCGCTCGCGGCTGATTGAACGAATTTAAGGATCTGATGTGAGCAAGTCTCTGCAAGCCATTCGTGGCATGAACGACATCCTGCCGGAGCAGACGCCACTGTGGCGCTACTTCGAAAGCACTGTCGCGCGCCTGCTGGATAACTACGGTTACAAGCAGATCCGCATGCCGATCGTCGAGTTCACCGAGCTGTTCAAGCGCTCCATCGGTGAAGTGACCGACATCGTCGAAAAAGAGATGTACACCTTTGAAGACCGTAACGGCGACTCCCTGACCCTGCGCCCGGAAGGCACTGCCGCGTGCGTTCGCGCCGTACTGGAACATGGCATCACCGGTGGTGGCCAGACCCAGAAGCTGTGGTACATCGGCCCGATGTTCCGCCACGAGCGCCCGCAGAAAGGCCGTTACCGCCAGTTCCACCAGATCGGTTGCGAAGTGTTCAACCTGGACGGCCCGGACATCGACGCCGAGCTGATCGTGCTGACCTGGCGCCTGTGGGGCCAACTGGGCATCCGCGATGCGGTCAAGCTTGAACTCAACAGCCTGGGCACCAGCGAGTCCCGGGGTCGCTATCGCGAAGCCCTGGTCGAGTACCTGTCGGCCCACCTGGACAAGCTGGACGAAGACAGCCAACGCCGTCTGAAAACCAACCCGTTGCGCGTACTGGATACCAAGAACGCCGACACCCAGGCCGTGCTGGTCGATGCGCCGAAAATGGCTGATTACCTGGACGACGAGTCCCGGGTGCATTTCGAGGGCCTCAAGGCGCGTCTGGATGCAGCCGGTATTCCCTACGTGATCAACCCCAAGCTGGTGCGTGGCCTCGACTACTACAGCAAGACCGTGTTCGAGTGGGTCACCGACAAGCTCGGCGCCCAGGGCACCGTGTGCGCCGGTGGTCGCTACGACGGCCTGGTCGAGCAAATGGGCGGCAAGCCGACCACGGGCGTAGGCTTTGCCATGGGCATCGAGCGGCTGATCCTGCTACTGGAAACCCTGGAGCAGGTCCCGGAAGAAATTTCCCGTCAGGTGGACGTGTACCTGTGCGCCTTCGGCGAGGCTGCCGAACTGGCGGCCCTGGCCTTGAGCGAAAAAGTACGTGACCAGTTGCCCAACCTGCGCCTGCAGATCAATGCCGGCGCTGGTAGCTTCAAGAGCCAGTTCAAGAAGGCCGACAAGAGCGGTGCGCTTTACGCACTGATCCTCGGCGATGACGAGCTGGCCCAGCAAGTGGTAGGTTTCAAACCCCTGCGTGGCCAGGGTGAACAACAGAACATTGCCTTTGATGCGCTCGCTGCGCACTTGGCCACCTGCGTCGTGCAGGGTTGAAGCTGTCGAACAGCCGAATTTAGCGATTAAGGAGTATTGGGGTGTCGAGTACTGATGATGAGCAACTGGCCGAGTTCAAGGACTGGTGGCAGCGTAACGGCAAGCCCCTGGTCACTGGCGGCCTGCTGGCTTTAGTGGTGGTGTTCGGCTGGCAAGCCTGGACCAAGTATCAGGCCAACCAATCCCAGGGCGCTTCGATCGTTTATCAGCAATTGCTGGAAACTACCCTGACGCCGGACGGCAAGCCTGACCCTGCGCAGGTGGCAGACCTGGCCGGCAAGCTGAAAAACGAATTCGGCGGTAGCACCTACGCCCAATACGGCAGCCTGTTCGTCGCTAAAGTCGCGGTCGATACCGGCAAGCTGGATGACGCCGCCACCGAGCTGAAGGCCATTGCCGACAAGCCGACCAACCCGACCCTGGGTGAAATCGCACGTCAGCGCCTGGCACAGGTATTGGCGGCGCAGAACAAGGCTGACGAAGCACTCAAACTGCTCGACGGCGATGCTGACAAGGCATTCGTGGCCACTCGCGAAGAGCTCAAGGGCGACCTGTTGGTCCAATTGGGTCGTACCGACGAAGCCCATGCTGCGTACCAAAAAGCCAAGGCGGCGCTGTCTGATGAAGCGGCGGTCGGTGGCTTACAAATCAAGCTCGACGACTTGGCCAAAGGGGATGCGTGACGTGATCCGTTGGAAACATGCAGCATTGCTGGCTCTGGCCGTTTTGGCCGCGGGTTGCAGCAGCAACAGCAAAAAAGAACTGCCTCCTGCCGAGCTGACCAGCTTCAAGGAAGAAGTGGTCCTGCAAAAACAATGGAGCCAATCCATTGGTGATGGGCAGGGCGACCTCTACAACCTGTTGCAGCCCGCGATTGACGGCGACAACATCGTGGCTACTGATTCCACTGGCGTCGTGGTTGCCATGGATCGCATGAACGGCGACGTCAAGTGGAAGAAAGACCTCGAACTGCCGGTTTCCGGCGGTGTGGGCGTCGGCTACGGCATGGTGCTGATCGGTACTCTCAAGGGTGACGTGGTCGCGCTGGACTCCAGCACCGGTGAAGAGAAGTGGCGCGCTCGCGTGACCAGTGAAGTGCTCTCGGCGCCGGCGACCAACGGCGATATCGTCGTGGTGCAAACCCAGGACGACCGCGTGATCGGCCTGGAAGCCTCCACCGGGGACCAACGCTGGTTGTACGACAGCACCCCTGCGGTGTTGACCCTGCGCGGTACCAGTGGTCCGATTGTGACCAACAACCTGGCCGTTGCTGGCCTGTCGACCGGTAAAGTGGTTGCCCTGAATACCCAGAACGGCGTGCCGGCCTGGGAAACTCGTGTGGCCATCCCGCAAGGTCGTTCCGAACTGGATCGCGTTGTAGACATCGACGGCGGCTTGCTGCTGTCGGGTGAAACCCTCTACGTCGCCACCTACCAGGGGCGTGTTGCCGCGCTGGACCTGCAAAGCGGTCGCATCAACTGGCAGCGTGATGCCTCCAGCTATGCGGGTGTCGCCCAAGGGTTTGGCAGCGTCTATGTGAGCCTAGCATCCGGCACCGTTGAAAGTGTGGATGAGCGTTCCACCACTGCACTGTGGAGCAATGACTCCCTGGCTCGCCGTCAACTGTCGGCACCGGAAGTCTTTTCCAGCTACGTAGCGGTGGGTGACTTCGAAGGTTACCTGCACCTGCTGAGCCAAGTGGATGGTCGCTTTGTTGGTCGCCAGCGTATCGACAGCGACGGCCTGCGTGCGCGTCCGCTGGTGGTGGGTAACATGCTTTATGTGTATGGCAACGGCGGCAAGCTGGAAGCCCTGACCATCAAGTAAAGGTTTGACTATGCTTGGGGTAACCCCCAGGCGGCCCTGTTTCAATGCCTGTTGCTGTAGGAGCGAGCTTGCTCGCGAAGGACGTCAACGATAACGCGGGTTTTCTGCATAAGCGCGTCGTTCTCGGTTTTTTCGCGAGCAAGCTCGCTCCTACAGTGGCGGGGGCAGAAGCAGGGCATGTGGCATGTTAAATGCCGCCCCGAGCACCAGCCGCTGCCCTGCAGCGGCTTTTGTATTTTCTGAAATAACGAAGTGGAGAGCCGCATGGTTCCCGTAATCGCCCTGGTGGGCCGACCTAACGTCGGCAAGTCCACCTTGTTCAACCGCCTGACCAGGACTCGCGACGCCATTGTCGGCGACTTGTCCGGTCTGACCCGTGATCGCCAATACGGTGAGGCAAAGTGGCAAGGGCGCTCCTACATTATTGTCGACACCGGTGGTATCTCCGGTGACGAGCATGGCATGGACGAAAAGATGGCCGAGCAGTCGTTGCTCGCTATCGAAGAAGCCGATGTGGTGCTGTTCCTGGTGGACGCCCGTGCGGGCTATACCGCCGCTGACCAGATGATTGGCGAGCACCTGCGCAAGCGCAACAAGCGTTCCTATCTGGTCGCCAACAAGATCGACAACATCGATCCTGAGGCCGCCCGTGCCGAATTCAGCCCGATGGGCCTGGGCGATGCGATTCCGGTCGCCGGTGCTCACGGCCGCGGCATCACCCAGATGCTGGAAATCGCCCTGCGCGACTTCCCAAAGGATGATGTCGAGGAAGAAGAGGGCGAGGAAGAGATCGTCGCTGAAGGCGAGGAAGCCAAGCGCATTCCTGGCCCGAGCGAAAAAGACGGTATCAAGATCGCTATCATCGGCCGCCCGAACGTCGGCAAGTCGACTCTGGTCAACCGTATGCTCGGTGAAGACCGCGTTATCGTCTACGACCAACCCGGTACCACCCGCGACAGCATCTACATCCCGTTCGAACGCAACGAGGAAAAGTACACGCTGATCGACACCGCCGGTGTGCGCAAGCGCGGCAAGATCCACGAAGAAGTTGAAAAGTTCTCCGTGGTCAAAACACTGCAGGCGATCAAAGACGCCAACGTGGTGATCTTCGTGATGGACGCCCGCGAAGGCGTGGTGGACCACGACCTCAACTTGCTGGGCTTTGCCCTGGAAGCCGGTCGTGCCCTGGTCATCGCGATCAACAAGTGGGACGGCATGACGCCGAGCGAGCGTGATTTCGTCAAGATCGAGCTGCAGCGTCGGTTGTTCTTTGTCGAGTTCGCCGATATCCACTTTATCTCGGCACTGCACGGCACCGGCGTGGGCAACCTCTACGCGTCCGTACAGAACTCGTTCAAGTCCGCGGTTACCCGCTGGCCGACCAACCGCCTGACCCAGATCCTGGAAGATGCGGTCGGCGAGCACGCGCCGCCGATGGTCAACAACCGCCGGATCAAACTGCGTTACGCCCACTTGGGTGGTGCCAACCCGCCGATTATCGTGATCCACGGTAACCAGATCGAGAAGGTGCCCAAGTCCTATGTGCGTTACCTGGAAAACACCTACCGCCGTGTCTTGAAACTGGTCGGTACGCCGATCCGTATCGAGTTCAAGGGTGGCGAGAACCCATACGAAGGCAACAAGAACACACTGACTGACCGTCAGGTGAACAAGAAGCGTCGTTTGATGACTCACCACAAGAAGGCCGACAAGAAGCGCCGTGATAAAAAATAACGGCAGTTTCGAGTTGTAAGCTACAAGCTGCAAGAGAGGGCTCCTTTGGAGCCCTTTTTTGTGCCTGACGGTTTGCCCCTTGACCTGCTCGCAGCTTGCAGCTTAAAACTTGCAGCTCACCCGAAGGGGGCTCCCATGATCACCAGTAAGCTGCCAAACGTCGGCACGACCATTTTCACCACCATGTCGCAACTCGCCGCCGAAACCGGCGCGCTCAATCTGTCCCAGGGTTTTCCCGATTTCAATGGTCCGCAGGGTTTGCTCGATGCAGTGGGTAAGCACATCGCCCTCGGTCATAACCAGTACGCCCCCATGACAGGCCTGCCGGTGCTGCGTCAGCAAGTGGCGGCCAAGATCGCCCGCAGCTATGGCGTCACGGTGAATGCCGACACTGAAGTGACCATCACGCCAGGCGCCACCGAGGCGATTTTTTGCGCCATTCAGGCGGTGATTCGCAGCGGTGATGAAGTCATCGTGTTCGACCCCAGCTATGACAGCTACGAGCCTTCGGTTGAACTGGCCGGTGGCCGCTGCGTGCATGTGCAACTGAGCCTGCAAGGCTTCGTCCTGGACTTCGAGGAACTCAAGGCTGCGCTTTCACCGCGTACGCGCATGATCATCCTCAATAGCCCGCACAACCCCACCGGTGCATTGATCAGCCGTGTCGAGCTGGACCAGTTGGCCGAACTGATCCGCGACCGCGATATCTACCTGGTCAGCGATGAGGTCTACGAGCACCTGGTATTCGACGGTGTGCCCCACGTCAGCGTATTGGCCCATCAGGAACTGTATCAGCGCGCATTCGTGGTCAGCTCATTCGGCAAGACCTATCACGTCACAGGCTGGAAGACCGGCTACGTGGTCGCGCCACCGGCCCTCAGCGCCGAACTGCGCAAGGTGCATCAATATGTCAACTTCTGCGGCGTCACCCCTTTGCAGTACGCTTTGGCGGACTTCATGGCCGAACACCCGGAACATGTCGAAGAACTGCCGGCCTTCTATCAGGCCAAGCGGGACCTTTTCTGCGACCTGTTGGCGCCATCGCGCTTGAGCTTTACCCGGGTGACCGGCACTTACTTCCAACTGGTGGATTACTCGCAGATACGCCCAGACCTGGATGACGTCGCCATGTCCCTGTGGATGACCCGCGAACATGGCGTGGCGACCATTCCGGTTTCGGTGTTCTACCAGCACCCACCCCAAGGCCAGCGCCTGGTGCGCCTGTGCTTTGCCAAACGCGAGGAGACGTTGCGACAAGCGGCGGAAAAACTATGCGTGATCTGAGTGTACTGCCCAATCTGAACATTGCCCTGGTGCAGACGAGCCTGGCCTGGCATGACCGGCATGCCAATTTCGAACACTTCGAGTTGCTGCTGGAGCAGGCCAAAGGCGCCGACTTGATCGTGCTGCCAGAGATGTTCACCACCGGTTTTTCGATGGAATCAGAAGCTCTCGCCGAGCCGGAAAACGGCCCCACCCATCATTGGCTCCAGGCCCAGGCGGCAAAGTATCAGGCCGTGATTACCGGCAGTGTGATCATCCAGGCCGCCGATGGCAGCCACCGCAACCGTCTGCTGTGGGCGCGGCCGGATGGTGAGGTCTTGCATTACGACAAGCGCCACCTGTTCCGCATGGCCGGTGAACATGACCATTACACCCCCGGCGAGCGCCAGGTGCAGTTCGAGTTGAAGGGGTGGCGCATTCGCCCGCTGATCTGCTATGACCTGCGCTTCCCGGTGTGGAGCCGCGACGCCCAGGATACGGACCTGCTGCTGTACACCGCCAACTGGCCGGGCGCTCGGCGTCAGCATTGGAATCGGCTGTTGCCGGCGCGGGCCATTGAGAACCTGTGTTACGTGGCGGCGGTGAACCGGGTGGGCACCGACGGCAAGGGGTTTGCCTACACCGGCGACAGCCAGGTGTTGGATTTCCAGGGTGAGACTTTGCTGAGTGCAGGGGAGGCGGATGGGGTGTTCCAGGTGATTCTGGATGCGGCTGAGCTGGCGGCTTACCGTACACGATTCCCGGCGAATCTGGATGCCGATAGCTTTCAGTTTGTCTAAGGCTCTGAGATTGTTCCCACGCTCTGCGTGGGAACGCCTCTTGGGACGCTCTGCGTACCGCTTCTAAGGGCGGACGCAGAGCGTCCAGGGCTGCATTCCCACGCAGAGCGTGGGAACGATCAGGCCCCTGGATTCTCACCCAGGGGCCTTTTGCATTACGGCAATGCTTACGCCGCTTTGGCTTCCAACTGGCTTAACGAGCGGTTCAGCGCACTGAACAGCGCCTTGAAGCTGGCGGTAGTAATGTTTTCATCGATCCCCACCCCATGCACCGGGCGCTCACCGTTCACCCGCAGTTCAATGTAGGCCGCGGCCTTTGCATTGGTACCCGCGCCAATGGCGTGCTCGTTGTAGTCCATGATCTCCACGCCAATCGGCAGGCCGGCCACCAAGGCTTCCAGCGCACCGTTGCCTTTGCCCTTCCAATGCAGGTTGGTTTCGCCCTGGCCTTTGCCCGAGACTTCTACTTCGACAAAGCTGTTGCCGTTTTCTTCCTGCAAGCGATGGCTGACCAACGCATACGGCGTGTTGGCTTGCAGGTATTCACGCTGCAGCAAGGCGTAGATCTGTGGCGCGGTCATCTCCAGGCCCACGCGGTCGGTTTCGGCCTGCACCACCTGGCTGAACTCGATCTGCATGCGACGCGGCAAGCTGATGTCGTATTCCTGCTCCAGCAGGTAGGCGATACCGCCTTTGCCCGACTGGCTGTTCACGCGGATCACCGCCTCGTAGCTGCGGCCAATATCGGCCGGGTCGATCGGCAAGTACGGCACTTCCCACAGCGCATCGTCTTTCTGCTGCGAGAAGCCTTTGCGGATGGCGTCCTGGTGTGAACCGGAGAACGCGGTGTGTACCAGGTCGCCCACATACGGGTGGCGTGGGTGCACCTGGATCTGGTTGCATTCCTCGACCACTTTGCGCACGCCGTCAATGTCCGAGAAGTCCAACTGCGGGTCCAGGCCCTGGGTGTACATGTTCAGTGCCACGGTGACCAAGTCGACGTTACCGGTGCGCTCGCCGTTGCCGAACAGGCAGCCTTCCACACGGTCCGCGCCGGCCATCAGGCCCAGCTCGGTGGCCGCCACGCCAGTGCCACGGTCGTTGTGGGTGTGCAGGCTGATGATCACGCTGTCGCGACGGTTGATATGGCGACCGAACCACTCGATCTGGTCGGCATAGATATTCGGCGTGGCGCACTCGACGGTGGCTGGCAGGTTGAGGATCATCTTGTGCTCAGGCGTCGGGTTCCACACCTTGATCACCGCATCGCAGACTTCCTTGGCGAACTCCAGCTCAGTGGCGCTGAAGGTCTCTGGGGAATATTCGAAGGTCCACTGGGTTTCCGGCTGCTGGGCGGCGTATTTGACGAACAGCTTGGCGGCGTTGACCGCGATGGCCTTGATGCCGTCCTTGTCCTGGTTGAACACGATGCGGCGGAACGACGGCGAGGTGGCATTGTACAAGTGCACAATGGCTTTCTTCGCGCCGCGCAGGGATTCGAAGGTGCGTGCGATCAAGTCTTCACGGCCCTGGGTCAGCACCTGGATGGTGGTGTCCTCGGGGATGTGGTTGTCTTCGATCAGGGTGCGCACGAAGTCGAAGTCGGTTTGCGACGCGGCCGGAAACGAGGCTTCGATTTCCTTCACGCCAACGGCCACCAGGGTCTTCCAGAAGCGAAGCTTTTTCACCGCGTCCATCGGCTCGATCAGCGACTGGTTGCCATCACGCAGGTCGGAGCTGCACCAGATAGGCGCTTGGGTGATGGTTTTCGACGGCCAGGTACGGTCGGGAATGTCGATGGTGGGGAACGCGCGGTACTTCGAAGACGGGTCTTTGAGCATGCTCATCGGAAAATCCTTGGTTGTAGGGGCCGAGAAAAGGCGGCCTGCCGTGGAACTGTTATTGGGGATAAAACTGAGGGCGAGGCAGATCGATTCAGCCTGGCAGTCGTGCGCTGACAAGGCACAGGCTGCGGTGCTGGCGGAGCTGAATGAGGGTGTGAGAGGTTTTCATAAGCCCAACCCTAACCGTGGCCAAGTGAGATGGCAAGGTGGTCAGGAAAAATTGATAGATTTTCTGTGTAAAACAAACTTTATGAATATTTATTGCTAATACTATCTTGTTTTATTCACATTGTTGCGCTGCTGTAGGTGGTGGCGCAATTTTGGTGATGAGGTTTTCCCGTGGCGCCGCATGCGGCAGTGAAGGGCTCACCATCGCGCAAACAACGCACGACGGTGATTACTCAAATGACTTTATGGAAGATCTGATAATCCCCTGCCGTATGGCTATTCGTGACGTTGGCCCCGGGATCCCTTGGTATTGACGGGCCGCTGATGGCAACACTCTTGTTGAATGTTTTGTCCGGGTACACGCCTATGCCCACCCCTCCAGTGAGTTCCGCCAGACCTGGAACGTTTCGGGCCGTGTTCATATGGGCCCGGCCTACCAAGGCGAGTACTTTTTCGCCCGGCTTGCGTGTTTCCAAGATACGGGTCGCGAAGTAATTGAATTCCTGCAGGCGCGTAATGCCTTCGTCGTTGTCCCCAACGTACTTATAGAAATCGGGCATATCCGATCGGCGGGTCAAGTAGTGGTGCTCTAGGGATTTGACGGTGATTCCATTGTCATTGGCAAGTTGAACCAGTTCCGAGAGCGTGGGAGACGCGCCTTGAGGACGGTGGGCCCCCATGCCCACATCCATGAGCTGGCCCGCGGCATTGGTTTCGACATTCTCAAGGTAAAGTGTGGTAACCCCAGACTCTTTGAGGGCCTGCATATTCTCTTTGAGCATCTGGAAACTGGCGATTTCGTTATGGCGCTCGCCCAGTACCACCACATCAGTGATTTCGTAGGCCTTACGCAACAGGTCGGCCGGCGAGGTGCCGGGTGCGAGCTCCAGCCGGGGCGGGCGCGGCGGCATCTGGCCTTGAGTGAGCATGTTCTTGTAGAAGTTATACAAATCCCGCCTGAACCAATACCTGGCCACAGGCAAGGTTTTAGCGGTGAAGTCGGCTTCGACCAGCCGCCCTCTGTTGAGGCTGAAATACTCGGCGTCTGGTAACGCTGGTCGGACAGGGGCCTCGGCGCCTCTCGTCGAAGCTCCCGGTGTCGGCGTGGGGGCTCCACCGGGCAGTTGATTCAGGCGCCATTCACCGTTGCCCGCATGTTGTACAGAGGCGACGATTCTGCTGCTTTTGGGCGCAGTTGCTGGGACGTTCGGGTCGATGATATTGACCCAGCCACTGCGAGCGTGAAAGGCTGAATCGATCTGATAAACCCTGCTCACGCGGGTACTGTCGGTAAATCGGATGAACCACTCGTCGCCAACGTTATAGGTACCGTCACTCCTTAGCGTCCGGCCGTTGATCATATCGCCAGGCCTGGCGTACGCACTCAAGTCGCGCTCGGGAATGACGGCGTCGTTGGGCGTGCGTGAGCCAGCGATAGTGTTGCCGGTGCTGGCTAAGGGTCGTGCCGGCACTGGGCTGACGGGCGCAGGCAGTGCTCTTGGCCCTGGGCGCGGGGTAATCGCGCCTGTCGCCGTCGACGACTTGAATACCGGGCGTAGGGGGGCCGCGCGAACATTAGAGATACCCGCCGCAGACAGGGTGAAATCACTGTAGATCGCCCGTCCCAGGCCGGGTCTTTTGATCAGGTGCGGCAACACTCTGCTGTTGGCGCGCAGTGCGCTGATGCCGGCTTTGCCCAGACGAAAACCCGCAGACATGCCTTTGCCAGCCACTGGTATCAGGTCGGTAAAGATCAATGCCACTTCAATGCCGAACTCGATTTTGTTCTTGAGCGATTGCCGTGCGACCTCCGCACTGCTTACGGACTGGTGATCCGCTCGGTCGATCGCCATCTGTACGTGTTGCTTGTACAGATGGTCTTGGAAATCACCTTTTATGGGCTCAAGGCGAGTGGCGCCTCCCAGCAGCTTGATCGACGAGACCGCCAGCTCGGGGGACATCAATTTCGTTGGGCTGTACGCAGCTTCTTTAAGCGCTCCCCTGAACTGATCGACCTCATCTTTACTGACGGGTGATTTTCTTTGCGCGATATAGGTTGCCCACTCTTTTTTCTCCAGGAGGGTGTCGAGGGCCTTGTGGTCCGCGACTTCGCGATAAGTAATGCCGTCGGGAGCCTTGGGGGTGTACAGCACCAGCGATGGATCTGTCTGGTTGCCGATCACCATCACGCCCTGCACCGCTAGCCCCCTGTGGAGCAGGCTGTTGGCGACGATGGTTTTCCCATCGACTTGAGGGCGGGTGGCCGGGTCTGGGTGAGTCAGTACCGCATCCGCCCACTGCGCCGCGCGTTTATGGATGTTGTCGCTGGCCAGTTCCGTATAGGCGTCGGGGCTGAGTTCTGCCAGAAACGCCTCTTTGTCCATCGCGTCTGCCAGATGAGCTTTCCACGCTGTGCGCAAGTGCACAGCACTCCCCGATTGGGCATCTGGGGCCATTTCCTGTTTGAGTAGTTTGGTGTATTCGCCCCCGACATCGGCGGTATTGACCAGTGCCTTGAGATCGTCGGTATCCAGGGTAACCGGCTTGCCGCTCAGGTCTCGCACAGGCTTGCCGTGCTTGTCGCGCAGAGGCAAAGTCATTTTCTCATCGGTGTATACACCTCTTTCGACGGCAGGGAAGCCACTGGGATTCTTCAGCGCCAAGTCGGTCAGGGACACCGCGTCTTGTTTCGAATAGAGGGGTTGGCCAGTCCCTCTGCCGCCGTGGATGGCGGTGCGGGTGTGGACCTGCACCATGAGTTGATCCGCATCGATTTCTGCTGCCGGGTATCGCTGTTTTATGGCTGCATTCAGGCGGTCACGGGCGAAGGTGTTCAGCGCCGGGATTTTTTCAAGCAGGGGCGTCAGCGCATCCAGGCTCCGTTCCTGCGCCTTGTCCAAGTGCAAAAACAAGGCTTCTTGAAAGGGGCTTAGATTCTTCAACCATTCGGGTTGGAGTTTGTCGGTCAGTTTGGCGTCCCGGGCCAGCATGGCGTTGGTGCCATCGGTGAGGTACGACCAGTCGGCCGCATTATCGATACCTTCCAATGTGGCACTGTCGAGAAGGGGGTTGACGGTTTTGCCTGGCGCCAATGCTGTGCTCAGGTGGGTATTAATGTCTGCCCGCTGGCGTTTGAGCATCCAGGGAATGGATTGCGCCAACACATCCCCGGCCGATGGCTCGACACTGGACATCAGATCTTTTCCGGTAATAGGGTCGGGCCTGTTTTGCAGAGCCGGGGGCAGGCCTTGCAGGAGCAACTTGGCCTCGACACCGCCCTGGTCCAGGCGGTTGGCCAAAGCCTGGCGTGCCTGGGCCGGGGTTGCGAATTCCTCGAAACCTTCGCTGGGCGTGTACATCACGACGGGGCCATTGTCATCGTTGAGCGCAAGTGCGCGCCCATTCGGCCAGGTGGGCGGCGTAGCATAGGAGCCGTCTTTTCGGGTGATGAGAAAGGCCCCTGGCAGCATCGCGCCATGTTCCGTTTGGTCATCCACAGTAACGGGGTACACCCCTAAGCGATCACCGTCGGTGAAGCGTTTTTCCCGGTCTTGCAGGGTGGGGTAGCGCAACGCGGAGTCGATCAGGCCTTTGCCGGTCGCGCTCAGGGTGCCATCGCTCAGGCGCAGTGAGGCGAGGATCGACAGCTGTTTTTTGTGCAGGAACAACAGTTGCTCTTGCGGCGGCATCTGGAGCGTCGGCTGATTTTCCACCGGCCGCGGTGTGCTCCAGTATTCTTCAAGCGCCTGCGGGTATTGCGTGGCAATGCTGCGAGCAATGGATTGCAGCGTGCCTTCGGTAAAGGCCGGTACCGCCATGTCGGCAATGGTTCGTCGATAAGTGAATTCAGTGCTTATGCCTCGCTCCGGGCGCATCAACGCATTCGGGTTGGCCTGGATGTCGCGGATCATCCTGGCCAGTGCAGCCATCAGGGGCTCTGAAGAGGCCAGTGATTCGCGTCCATCGCCCACTCTGTAGCGATTGAAACTGAGCATGTCCGGATTCAGCGGCCTGATCGCGGGGAAGGCTTCCTCAAGTTGCGACTGTACAAAGGCCTTGAAGCCGGGTTGCTGGCTATGCAGGCGTTGCTTGTCTTCGGTCAGCAACGCGTGTTCAGCGGTGAACTGTGTTTCATTGCTGGGTTTGAAATGCTTCACCAACTGCGGGTATCGCATTTTCGCCGGGGTTATACCTGACGAGGCGGGAGTAGGTGGGTCATCGGGGGCGTAATTGGCGGCGGCGGTCAAGGGGACTGATGCAGGTTGTTGCAGAGTTGCGGGTGGTGTAGGCGGGCTGGTCGGGGGGGTACCGGGTGAGGCGTGAGATGAGGGCAAGAGGTTTTGCGAATGTCGCTCTGACAGTGCTGGGGTAAGTGACATGGAAAGAGTCTCATGGGAATTGGATCTCCAATGCTCAGGTCCTGCTCATTACGTCCGTGTAAATCGCTGGTTGAGTGAGTCTCGGGTGTCGGATGGTTCATCGCAAAAGTGTAAGAAGATCACAATGCATTGCAGCGAACCTCCGGCAGATCAGGCGCCAGCGCAGGAAATCACTGACGCCCCTCACGGCCACGGTATTCAGGGTTGAAACGCGCCGATAAAAATCGCCGGATCTACCCGTGCATCATTCAGGCTGACGTTCCAGTGCATATGCGGCCCGGTGGCCCGGCCTGTCGAGCCGACTTTGCCGACTACCGCACCGCGCACCAGTGGCTGACCCACCTTCACATCGATCTTCGACATATGGCAGAACATGCTGATAAAGCCCTGGCCATGGTCGACAAACACGGTATTGCCGTTGAAGAAGTAATTGCCGACCAGAATCACCTTGCCATTGGCGGGTGTCTTGATCGGTGTGCCGGCCGGTACGGCGAAATCCAGGCCCGAATGCGGGTTGCGTTCCTCACCGTTGAAGAAGCGGCGCACCCCGAATTTGCTCGAAAGCGGCCCGTTCACCGGTTTATCCAGCACCAGGTTGCTAGGCAGGTTCGGGCTGAAGCTGCGGTAAGCCTTGAGCTGCACTGCCAGTTCGCCTTCGATGCGCTTGAGCTGAGCCGGGTCAGGGTTGACCTGGCTCTTGTTCTTCAAAGTAATGCGCTGTTCCGGATACTTCTTGTAACCGACGATAAACGGCAGGTTGCGCCCCCCGCTGCTGATGCGCTCGTTGCCAGGCTTGACCGTTAACGGGATACCGACAATCGCCAGCCAGTTGTCCTGCTCCTTGACCACCAGCACCGGCTTGCCCTGGTAGGTGGCTTTCGGCGCCGTGGCCGAAGGGCCCAGTTCGACGACGGCCACGCCGCCTGGCACCGGTTTGTTCAGGGTTCGCGTGATGTAACTGTCGGCGTGGGCGTTAAATGTGAGGCACAACAGCATCAACAGGCTCAGTAGGCGTGGCATCGATCAATCCAATAATGAAAGGGTGACGGGTGTCAGGTGGTTGTCTTCCACCCGCACTTGCAATTGGCCTTCACCCAGGCGCGCGGTGAGGCGCTGGCCGGTGTGGGTTTGTGCGGCATTGCGAATCGCCTGGCCGCGCTCGTCCAACAGGATGCTGTAGCCGCGGCCCAGGGTCGCCAGCGGGCTGACCACCTGCAATGTCTGCACTTGGCTCTGCAGTTGCAGACGCCGAGCCTTGAGACCTTCACGCATGGCGCGGGGCAGGCGTTCGGCGAAGCTGTCCAGGCGCTGGCGCAAGAGTGCCAGTTGACGGCCGGGGTGCTGGCCGGCGAGGCGGGTTTCCAGGCGGATCAAGCGCTCGCGACGGGTATTGAGGCTACGCTCAAAGGCGCGGCGCAAGCGCATGTCCAGGTCATCCAGGCGCTGGGCCTGCTGGCGCAAGCGCTCGCCCGGGTGACGCAGGCGCCGGGCCATGCCTTCCAGGCGCAGGCGGCTGTGGCTCAGGCGGTTGCGCATCAGCATCACCAGGCGGCGCTGCAGGTTTTCCACTTGACGCACCAGATGGCTGGCGTCGGGAGCCAGCAACTCGGCGGCGGCGGAGGGAGTAGGGGCGCGGACGTCCGCCACGAAGTCGCTGATGGACACATCGGTTTCATGACCAACGGCACTGACGATAGGGGTAACGCAAGCATCAATTGCGCGGGCCACCACCTCTTCGTTGAAGCACCACAAGTCTTCAAGGGAGCCACCGCCACGGGCCAGGATCAGCGCGTCGAAACCCCGGGCGTCGGCGAGTTTCAGCGCCCGCACGATCTGCGGGATTGCTTCGCGGCCTTGCACGGCGGTAGGGATCAGGGTCAGTTCAACATTCGGCGCGCGGCGGCGGAACACGCTGATGATGTCGCGAATCACCGCGCCGGTGGGCGAGCTGATAATGCCGATGCGCCGAGGATGCACCGGCAGCGCCACTTTGCGTTCGGCACTGAACAGGCCTTCGGCGCTCAGCTTTTCCTTCAGTGCATCGAAGGCAAGGCGTAGCGCACCATCACCGGCCGGCTCCACGGTATCGAGGATCAGTTGGTAATCGCCGCGGCCCTCGAACAACGAGACCTTACCGCGCACCTTCACCGCCAGGCCATCCTTCAACGCCTGACGTACCCGCGCCGCGTTATTGCGAAACAGCGCGCAACGCACCTGGGCGCCACTGTCCTTGAGCGTGAAATACACATGGCCGGAGGCCGGGCGGGCGAGGTTGGAGATCTCGCCTTCCACCCAGATATTGGTGAACACGTCTTCCAGCAACACCCGCGCGCGGCCGTTGAGCTGGCTGACAGTCAGGACTTCGCGGTCCAGGCCCAAGCGGGCAAAAGGATCTTTAATCATGGGCGGCAGTTTATAGGCATTCGTGCAGGGTTTGACAGAATTGCTCCACCAGCGCGTTCGGCGCTTGCGCGCAGGCCAGGGCTACGGTGCTGTCGCAGTCAGGGTCGGCCAAGGGCAAAAATTGCACGTTGGGCGGGGCGATGTCCTGCATGGATTTTGGTAACAGGGCAATCCCGAAACCGGCCTGGATCAATTGCAACTGCGTGGTCTTGCGCGACATTACCCGCGCCGCCTTGGGGAAAAAACCTGCACGCATGCACAATTCAGCCGACAGATAGCTCAGCCCGCCGCGCTGAGGGTGGGGGATTGAAATAAACGCCTCATCCTTGAGTTGCATTAACTCGACCGCTGCGTTGCCGCGTGCCAAGGGATGACCCGCAGGCACTGCCAGCGCCAACGGCTCGGTGTACCAAGGCACCACGCGCACGCCTTCGCGCTGGCGCAACACCGGCAACCGCAGCAGGCCGACGTCCAGGCGGCCCTCGACGATTTCCTCCAGTTGGGCTTCGGAGGAGAGTTTGACGATATCCATCGACACACCCGGGCAGCGCTCCAGCCACGTGCTGATGCCTTGCAGTAACGCGCCGCTCATCGGCACGGTGCTCGAATGGCTCAGGCGCAAGGTGCCGAGTTGGCCCTGGCCCACTTGTGTCGCCAGGTCGCTGGCCTTGAGCAACTCACTCAGCAGGTTGCGCGCCCGTGGGTAGAAGGCTTCGCCGGCGGCCGTCAGCCTTGGCTGGCGTGCAGTGCGTTCGAACAGTGGGGTTTGCAGTTGAGATTCAAGCTCCTTGATCTGCCGGCTCAAGGCTGATTGCGCCACGAACAGGCGCTCGGCGGCAGCACTGAAGCTACCGCTGTCGGCGATTTCGACGAAATAACGCAGTTGCCGGGTGGAGATCAAGAGTCATGCCTTTTTGAGATGAGTAGTGAGCTTGGAAGATATTAGTCGCAACCCTTGCCGATGGCTAAAGTGAACGGCATCTCAATAGAAGGAATAAGTCATGAGCCCGGTTGAGCTGATGAGCCAGGGGACTTTCGGCGGTATTGATTGGCTGGTGATCGGCCTGGGCGTGACGGTGGCTTATATCGTGTTCGGCGTTGCCGGATTCGGCACGGCGCTGGTGGCGGGGCCGATCCTGATTTTATTCATGCCGCTGTCGAAGATCATCCCGTTGCTGGTGCTTCTGGACTTTGTCGCTGCGTTTGGCGGCCTGCTGCGAACACGGCGCGATGTGAACAAGCCGGAACTGTTGCGGTTGCTGCCCTGCATGGCCATCGGCTGCACCCTGGGCGTGGTGTTTTTGCTCAACCTGCATTCGGACCTGTTGCTGTTATTGATGGGGCTGTTTATCAGCGCCTACGCGATTTACAGCCTGGCGGTGAAAGCAAGGCCGACTCAGTTGACGGCGGGCTGGTCGATTCCCATGGGCACCGTTGGCGGCCTGTTTGGGGCGCTATTCGGCAGTGGCGGCTTCTTATATGCGATTTACCTGAACAGCCGTTTGCCCAAGGACGCTGCGCGGGCTACGCAAAGCGCGCTGATCAGTTGCAGCACGGTCGTGCGTTTGAGTCTGTTCCTGATTGCCGGGGTGTATGCAGATTTGCCGTTATTGATGTTGGCGGTTTGCCTGTTGCCGGCGATGGCCCTGGGGTTGTGGTGTGGGCGCAGGCTGACGATGCGGCTGTCCCGTGAGGCGTTCGTGCGGTTGGTGACCTGGCTGGTATTGGCCAGCGGTATTGCGTTGATCGGACGGTATTTGAGTACTTGACCTGATTTTTTCAGGGATTAAGCTGCCGTCCTCCCGGGCGTCATCGCGGGCAAGCCCGGCTCCCTCAGTTGATCTCGTTCCAATGTGGGAGCCGGGCTTGCCCGCGATGGCGCCAATAGCCACACCGCAGGACTTCCATGAACTCCCAAAGCATCCTTGTCCCGAAAATCTCCACCTTGCCGGTCCACGAACCCCGCGCCCGGGCGATTGTGCGCTGGCTGGTGCGCAAGAACATCATCAAGGAAGAGCTCACCACTTGCGGGCGTACCGGCAACCGCATGGGCTACGCCCTGGCCGATGGTGCCCGCGCGGTGGTGCTGCACCCCGAAGCGCTGCCGTTCAACGAGCCGGTCAATGGCCTGGAGATCATCTACAAGCGTTGCATCTACACGCCGGCCAAGGGGTTCCTCGAAGAAGCTGGCTGCCCGGAGTGCCTAAAGGAAGTCGGCGAGGCGCTGTTTGAAAGCCTGGAAGACTGGATGCCTGGTCACACCGATAACTTCACCTGCCCGCTATGTGGGCATGAAGACGACATCAATGGCTTTCTGTTCCTGCAGGAATGCGGGTTTTCCAACCTGGGATTCATTTTCAACAACTGGGCGGAGGCGGGCTTCAAACAGAGCTTTATCGACGAGTTTGCCGATTGGCTCGATCAAAAAATGAGCTGGGTCAAAGTCGAACTGTAACTTTTTGCCGAACACGATCGTTCCCACGCTCCCGCGTGGGCAACGCCGCATGGGACGCTCCGCGTCCCGTTGTTGTCGGAGATTTTGAATCCTGCCCCAAGGCGACGCGGAGCGTCACCAGAGGCATTCCCACGCGGAGCATGGGAATGATCGGGGCGATGAAATTACCCATCTATCAGTATTACCAAGTTTGTCAGAGTTTTACATTGAGCCCGGCAGGGTGCATGTATATAATGGCGCGCTTCCATTTTCCCGCTCGGGAGCCCCCGCGATGCTGCGTATCAGCCAAGAAGCTCTGACATTCGACGACATTCTCCTAGTGCCCGGTTATTCCGAGGTGCTTCCTAACGAAGTCAGTCTCAAGACCCGCCTAACCCGTGGCATCGAGCTGAATATTCCCTTGGTTTCCGCTGCCATGGACACCGTCACCGAAGCCCGTCTGGCCATTGCCATGGCTCAGGAAGGCGGCATCGGCATCATCCACAAGAACATGACCATCGAGCAGCAAGCTGCCGAAGTGCGCAAGGTCAAGCGTTACGAAGCCGGCGTGGTGAAAGATCCGATCACCATCGAAGCTGACGCCACCGTGCGTGACCTGTTCGAACTCACGCGTATGCACAACATCTCCGGCGTCCCGGTGCTGCACGATGGCGACCTGGTCGGCATCGTCACTTCCCGTGACGTGCGTTTCGAGAACCGCCTTGAAGTCACCGTCCGCGAAGTGATGACGCCTAAAGAGCGCCTCGTCACCGTCAAGGAAGGCGCCGACAAGAACGATGTGCGCGAACTGCTGCACAAGCACCGCATCGAGCGCGTGCTGATCGTCGACGACAAATTCGCCCTCAAAGGCATGATGACCGTCAACGACATCGAAAAAGCCAAGGCTTACCCACTGGCCAGCAAGGATGACCAAGGTCGTCTGCGCGTTGGCGCTGCTGTCGGTACCGGTAAAGACACCGGTGATCGCGTCTCGGCGCTGGTCGCTGCCGGTGTTGACGTGGTAGTGGTCGACACCGCCCACGGCCACTCCAAAGGCGTGATCGACCGCGTGCGTTGGGTCAAGCAGAACTTCCCTGAAGTGCAGGTGATCGGCGGCAACATCGCCACCGGCGCTGCCGCCAAGGCCCTGGCCGAAGCTGGCGCCGACGCAGTCAAGGTCGGTATCGGCCCAGGCTCCATCTGCACCACGCGTATCGTCGCCGGTGTGGGCGTGCCGCAGATCAGCGCCATCGCCAACGTCGCCGCTGCCCTTGAAGGCACTGGCGTACCCTTGATCGCCGACGGTGGCATCCGTTTCTCCGGTGACCTGTCCAAGGCCATCGTAGCCGGTGCCTCCTGCGTGATGATGGGCTCGATGTTCGCCGGTACCGAAGAAGCACCGGGCGAGATCGAACTGTTCCAGGGCCGTTCGTACAAGGCTTACCGTGGCATGGGTTCGCTGGGCGCCATGTCCCAGGCGCAAGGCTCTTCCGACCGTTATTTCCAGGACTCTTCGGCAGGCGCCGAGAAGCTCGTACCGGAAGGCATCGAAGGCCGTGTGCCGTACAAAGGCACCCTGAGCGCGATCATCCATCAACTGATGGGCGGCCTGCGTTCCTCGATGGGCTACACCGGCAGCGCCAACATCGAAGAAATGCGCACCAAGCCAGAGTTCGTACGGATCACCGGCGCCGGCATGGCTGAATCCCATGTCCACGACGTGCAGATCACCAAGGAAGCGCCAAACTACCGTGTAGGTTGAGGCTTCCAGCAAAATGTTAAGTAACCGGGGCTGTTCTTCAGCCCCGAGTTGTTTCTGATTCATTAGACGAGACTGACTTCATGGCCCTCGACATTCACGCCCACCGCATCCTGATCCTCGACTTCGGTTCCCAGTACACCCAGCTGATCGCCCGCCGCGTGCGTGAAATCGGCGTGTATTGCGAACTGCATCCGTTCGACATGGACGATGAAGCGATCCGCGAATTCGCACCCAAAGGCGTCATTCTCGCCGGTGGCCCCGAGTCCGTGCACGAAGCCAATAGCCCGCGCTGCCCGCAAGCGGTATTCGACTTGGGTGTGCCGGTATTCGGCATCTGCTACGGCATGCAGACCATGGCCGAGCAACTGGGCGGCAAGGTAGAAGGCTCCGAGCTGCGTGAATTCGGTTATGCCCGTGTGGACGTGGTCGGCAAGAGCCGCCTGCTGGACGGCATCGAAGACCACATCGACGCCGACGGCCTGTTCGGCCTCGACGTCTGGATGAGCCACGGTGACAAGGTCACCAAAATGCCGGAAGATTTCCACATCCTGGCCAGCACCCCGAGCTGCCCGATTGCCGGCATGTTCAGCGATGAGCGTCGCTACTACGGGGTGCAGTTCCACCCGGAAGTGACCCACACCAAGCAAGGCGGGCGCATCCTGTCGCGTTTCATCCTCGACATCTGCGAGTGTGAAGCCCTGTGGACCCCGTCGAAAATTGCTGAAGACGCCATCGCCCAAGTGCGCGCCCAGGTCGGCACTGACAACGTATTGCTTGGCCTGTCCGGCGGCGTTGACTCCTCGGTTGTGGCCGCCTTGCTGCACAAGGCCATTGGCGACCAGCTGACCTGCGTATTCGTCGACAACGGCCTGCTGCGCCTGCACGAAGGTGAGCAAGTGATGGCCATGTTCGCCGAGAACATGGGCGTCAAGGTGATCCGCGCCAACGCTGAGGACCAGTTCCTCAACAACCTGGCCGGCGAGTCCGACCCGGAGAAGAAGCGCAAGATCATCGGCCGCACCTTCATCGACGTGTTCGATGCCGAGTCCAACAAACTGGACAACATCAAGTACCTCGCCCAGGGCACCATCTACCCCGACGTGATCGAGTCGGCCGGCGCCAAGAGCGGCAAGGCCCACGTGATCAAGTCCCACCACAACGTGGGTGGCCTGCCTGAGGAGATGAACCTCAAGCTGGTAGAACCGCTGCGCGAACTGTTCAAGGACGAAGTCCGCCGTCTGGGCCTGGAACTGGGCCTGCCGTACGACATGGTCTACCGCCACCCCTTCCCAGGTCCGGGCCTGGGCGTGCGTATCCTGGGTGAAGTGAAGAAGGAATACGCCGACCTGCTGCGTCGCGCCGACCACATCTTCATCGAAGAACTGCGCAAGGCCGACTGGTACCACAAGGTCAGCCAGGCGTTCGTGGTGTTCCAGCCGGTGAAATCGGTTGGCGTCGTAGGCGATGGCCGCCGTTACGCGTGGGTTGTTGCACTGCGTGCCGTAGAGACTATCGACTTCATGACAGCGCGTTGGGCACACCTGCCTTACGAACTGCTGGAGACGGTCAGCGGCCGGATTATCAACGAGATCGAAGGTATTTCCCGCGTGACGTATGACGTGTCGAGCAAGCCGCCGGCGACGATTGAGTGGGAATGATGGGACGTCCGGCATTGTCCGGCACGATCTAGCAAGAAATGCCCTAGAGCCCGCGTAATTGCGGGCTTTTGGCTCTTTGGCGTTGGCAAATTCTGGCGTAGATATTAGAGAAACTGTGATCGAATCAAATCCGTATCGAACGGTGTTATCCCTTGATCAGGCGCAAACACCGTCTGTGCCAACTGCGATGAGGCTACGCCTTCTCCCCGCGCTCGAGCATGTAAGTCGAATAGCGTCTCCAAATCCGGCCTTGGTGTATGTATTAAAGCTCGCAGCATCAAGGACACCCCGCTGAGGTTGTTCTCGACGTTGTTCCACCTCGGAGATGATGTGAGCCCCAGATCGGCCCAAATTATGCGTCGCTCTTGCAAGTCCATTACGAATGGCAGGCAGATCCCTGTGTTGGATGCGATATCGATACGGTCGAACACGGAGCTTGGCTCGAATACTTCACCTGACGCCGTATCGACGCGAGCCATCCAGCCAGCGAAGCATTCTGGAAGGTCGCAGTAAGGCTGCTCGGTGTATGAGTTGATAGAGGTAACAACGTAGCGAATACCCTTCTCTACGAGAACATCAAGGTCGAGGTCGATGAACTCTGAAGCTCCATCGGGCGCGTCGACGATGTCGCCGCTGTGGTAGCCGCCGAAACTCTTCAGGTTGTAGTAAGCGACTGTTTCTATGAACACGAAGTTGGCGTCGAAAAATGCAGCGGACAAGTCGATATCTGTACGCCCATGGCCGTTCTTCCACCAGAGGAACAGGCGAATGAAGCGGGTGTCAGGTATAGGCAGCCGACTGCCCCGAACCAATGTGCGCAGGGCTTTCGATGAGGCACGCTGCGCCAGCGGTACCCTGTACTCGCGTAGTACTGGATCGATAAAGCAGCGACCTAGCGGCGGTAGTGACGCAAAACGCGTTACGAGAGCGTTCTCACAGATTGTGGCTGCACGAGCCAACACGTTGGGGGCTAGAGGTTCGCGTCGATCCTTGATTGCGTAGACTTTGGCGAGTGCGCCTTTGGGTGTGAATGCTCGCAGGGGGAGTGGGCGAGGAGCGCGTACCTGAGCCAGCAACTGCAGCAGAACAGGTGAGGACACTTGTGCCGCAACCGCCTCGAACGCGTCGAGGACCGATTCTGGTGCCGTTGCACGCCGAAGGGTCACGTCCAGCCGTCTTGCGAACTCGCCTGGGCGGTTTTGTAGTATGGGCGTAAGCGCGGCGATGTCACGCTGGGCAAGCAATGTTTCGACTCGTGATCCAAATGAGTTTGGCGTTTCGTTGCGACGTGCTGCCGTGATGGCGGCCAGCGCTCGTGGGTACTTATCGGCATAGTCGCCCGGATGCAGTACTTCAGCCAGGCGTTTCCATCGCTCTGCATGCCGCATCACGTCTTCTGCAACGTTGAGTGTTTTGTCGAGCAGGCGCAACAGCAGGCGACGCATTGAGCGCTTCATCGCTTTAAAACGTGTCGAAGCTGTCGTCAGTGACACGTCTCCTCCACTTAGCGCAACAGCGAGCCGTAGCACGTCTGTCGCCGTTTCGGCGTTTCGTTCCAGGAATGTATCTACCCGCGCATCGCCGGCTACGTGCAGGATAAGTGCACCGCCAACTAGTGCACGGATCTCCCGAAACGGCACGGACTCAGGCAGCAGTCGAAACACATCGCTTTGATACTTTCGAATAAACCAGATGACGTCGGCTGTTTCCTGTTCGGAGAGCGAGGTGCGTGATGAAATCAGCGGTTCGAGGAGTGACTCGAACTCGGAGACGCTTCCCGGTTCGATAACGCGGGATATGAAGTTGCCTTCAAGCATCGCAGGTCGAGCGTGTTCGGTGGGTGGTAAACGTAATAGCGTTAAGCAGTGAATGACGGCATTAAGGTACAACTCCGCCTCTGAGGCCGTCAGGACCTGCTCTGGAAAGTCTGGGTAGAAGGGTTTGTAATGTACATGAGCGCCAGTTTCCCGCCGAAGAACGCCGATAATTTCGCGCAGCCAATACTTGAGTTCTGTTGCTGACAACTTGGCAATTTGCTCAATCAGGGATTCTGACAGTACACATCGGAACGCCGCGACTTCCCGGACCGCCGATGCGACCTGCGCACGCGTGGCACCGCCAGTGCCGATGGGGACGTGAACTTTGCTACGGCGACGCAGGAACAACCCCTGATTCATACTAGATTTTCTCCCTTGGCCACCGTCGTGCTCGCGTTGCAGTTGAAGTAAAAACGCCTGCTAGAAGCAGGCGCAGTGTGGAGAGCGAAACCCCTAGGTCATAGGAGGTTAGAAGGAAGGTGTTCCATAGCCACGGCGGCATTCTACGAAAGGTTGAATCTGTTTGTCAGGTCGCTGCGTAATTCAACGGTAACAAGCTGCTTCGCCAGCAGAAGAGGGGCCGCTTTGCGCCCCAGCGGGAGCAAGCTCCCTCGCCACAGGGTTACATTGTGTCCTTAGGTGGTGGCATTACAGGCTTGAACAGGGGGGACGGCGGTACGCTCAGCGTCAGAAAAACTCATCCAGCAGACAATAGAACTTCATACGCTGCTCATCGGGCTCAACGCCATAAGCCTCAAAAAATGGCCTCACCCATGCCAGCCCCAGATTGCTTTCAATACTTCGTGCTGCCAAGGCAAGGTCTTGGAACCGATCGCTGACCCCCAGCCGTCCACAGTCGATGAAGCCGCTGAAACAACCCTCAGCCGCCATGAAATTCGGCAGGCAAGCGTCGCCATGGGTCACTACCAGATCATGAGTCTTTGGCTGAGTTGCCACCAGTTCAGCAAACACATCCTCAGCGCTTTGCCCCAGTCGCTCGTCGTCGAAGTCTGTCTCGTCCACGAGGCCGGCACTGACGTGCTGCTGTGCGCGTGCGATGCGCAGCTGGAGGGAGTGATCGAAGGGGCACAGTGCCACGGGTAACTGGTGCAAAGTACGCAGCGCGGTCGCCAGGATGTTGATAATTTGCTCGGCTGAAAGCTCGCTGGCGCTGGCCAGGTCCTGTCCCGGTACGGTGGTCATCAGCAACCAATGGCGATGGGCCGCTGTAACTTCATCCAGGACCACAGGCGCAGGCAGACCCATTTGCTGCAGCCATCTGAGTCGATCAATTTCGTCTGCCAACTCACTGTGTTCCTCCAGGAGCTCTGATTTCAGGAACAGATTCGTGCCGCCGTCATGGCGCAGGCGAAAGACGTCAGCGCGCGATTCACCAATGGCCTGTTGTTCAATCAGTGCATGGGGAAATTGTTCCCGCCATTTGTGGGGAATATTCATCGTTGTCTCCGGCGTCAGCGCCGCGCCACATCAGAAAAATAAAACTTATCCAACGTATGCCGCGACTCGGTGTACTCGAACTGCCTTCCATCCTGCAAAAACGTCTGGTTACTCACCACAATCACATGGCTTTGCCCCTCCAGATCCAGATGCGCCTGGTCGTCCTTGCTGCGTGGCAGGGCTTCGATGGTGCGTTGCGCGTAGCTGATCTGCAGCTGCAGCGTTTGCTCGATAAACGCGTAGATCGACTGCTCGGCGATGTCGCGGTCCAGGCCGGGAATCAGGTCGCTGATGAAGTGGTTGATGTCCAGAATCACGCGTTTGCCGCCGATGCGGCGCACCCGTTTGATGCGCGTGATCAATGTGCCGGGTTCGGCCTCGATGTGCTGCAGCAGTGAGCCGTCCAACGGAATCTGGGTGAACTCGACCACGTCGGTACGTACATCATCGCCCAGGTCGGCGTGGGTCTCGTGGAAGCTGACGATGCCGCCCAGTTGGAACTCGATCGGGTTGGGCGACAACACAAAGGTGCCCTTGCCGTGGATCTTTTGCGCAAAGCCACGTTCCTGCAACTGCTCGATGGCGCGCCGTACGGTGCCACGGCTGGCCTGGTAGGCGTCCATCAGTTCGGTTTCGGAGGGAAGGCGCGTACCGCGTTGCAGGCGCTCGGTGGTGATGCTGGCAAGCAGATCCGTATAGATCTGGTTGTATTTGCTCATGGGATGGCTCTTGCCCGGCGTTATGAAGGTGGACTGCGCGTTCAAGGCAGGAACCTTAGTGGCAGAGGTTGGGTTTGTCCATTGGACACCCGTGCCCGTAGGTGAAAAACCTGACGGAAAGATCGTATGAATAAACAAAAGTGTAACTCGTACAGACGAGTTGTTGATTTAACTCGTACAGACGAGTACTTTTCCCTCCTCGGCGTGCTGCCAACGACTGCCACCCATAAAAACAATCACAGTGGAAAACGAGCATGAGCCACGACTATTCAACGATTGCCCGCGAGATCCTCGACAACCTCGGAGGCCGCGAAAACCTCGAGCAGGCTGCCCATTGCGTGACCCGCCTGCGTCTGGCGCTCAAGGACCCCAGCCTGGTCAACAGCAGTGCCCTGAACCAGGTTGACCTGGTCAAGGGTTCGTTCTTTACCGGCGGCCTGTTCCAGGTGGTGATCGGCCCCGGCGAAGTGGAGAAGGTCTACGCCGCCCTGCGCGAACTGACCGGCCTTGCCGCTTCGACCATTGCCGACGTCAAGAAAGCCGGCGGCGACAAGGCCAACCCCATGCAGCGCCTGGTGCGGGTGTTCTCCGATGTGTTCATGCCGATCCTGCCCGCGCTGATCATTGCCGGCCTGTTGATGGGCGTGAACAACCTGATGGGCGCCAAGGGCATGTTCATCGAAGGCAAGACGCTGCTGGAGGCCTACCCGAACCTGGATGGCCTGTGGAGCCTGATCAACCTGATGGCCAACACCTCCTTCGTGTTCCTGCCGGCACTGGTGGGCTGGTCGGCGGCCAAGCGGTTCGGCGGCAGTGAAATCCTCGGCATCGTGCTGGGCCTGATGCTGGTGCACCCGGACCTGCTCAACGCCTGGAACTACGGCAAGGCGGTCGCCGGCCTCGACGGCCAGAGCCTTCCGTACTTCGATATCTTCGGCTGGTTCCAGATCGAGAAGGTGGGTTACCAGGGGCAGATCCTGCCGATCCTGATGGCGGCCTTTGTCATGAGCGTGATCGAGAAGTGGCTGAGGGCGCGGGTGCCGAATGCCATTCAACTGCTGGTGGTGCCGATCACCACCATCGTGGTCACTGGTGTGCTGGCCTTGGCAATCATCGGCCCGGTGACGCGTCACCTCGGCATCCTGATTACCGAAGGCCTGGTCACGCTGTTTGAAATCGCACCTATGATCGGCGGCGCGATTTTCGGCCTGCTCTATGCGCCGCTGGTGATCACCGGCATGCACCACATGTTCCTGGCCGTCGACCTGCAGCTTATTTCCACCCAGGGCGGCACCTTTATCTGGCCGATGATCGTCATGTCCAACCTGGCTCAGGGCAGCGCCGCGCTCGGGGTTTTCTACATGACCCGCAATGCGCGGGACAAAAGCATGGCCTCGACCTCGGCCATTTCCGCTTACTTCGGCATCACCGAGCCGGCGATGTTCGGGGTGAACCTGCGTTTCAAATTCCCGTTCTATGCCGCTCTGCTGGGCTCGGCGCTGGGCAGCATTTTCCTGTCGTTGAACAAGGTGCAGGCCTCGGCCATCGGCGTCGGTGGGCTACCCGGGTTTATCTCGATCGTACCGAGCGCCATTCCGATGTTCGTGATTGGCATGGTCGTGGCGATGGTCGTGTCGTTTGCGCTGACGTGCATGTTGAGCATGAAGATCGTTCGGCCTGGTTACCGGGTCGCCTGAAGATCGCTATCGCAGGCAAGTCAGCTCCCACAGTTATGTGTGAACACATTCAAATGTGGGAGCTGGCTTGCCTGCGATGAGGCCGGAAGGGCCAACACCCAACTCTACTGAAGGAACCCACCATGCAAACCTGGCAACACTCGGTGATCTACCAGATCTACCCCAAAAGCTTCCACAGCCACGCGGGTAACGCCACCGGTGACCTGCTGGGCATCGTGGACAAACTCGATTACCTCAAGTGGCTGGGCGTGGATTGCCTGTGGGTTACTCCGTTCCTGCGCTCGCCCCAGCGCGACAACGGCTACGACATCAGCGACTACTACGCCATCGACCCCAGCTACGGCACCATGGCCGACTGCGACCTGCTGATCAGCGAAGCCGCCAAGCGTGGTATCAAGCTGATGCTCGACATCGTGGTCAACCACACCTCCATCGAACACGAATGGTTCCAGCAGGCGCGCAGCAGCCTCGACAATCCCTATCGTGACTTCTACATCTGGCGTGACCAGCCGAACAACTGGGAATCCAAGTTCGGCGGCTCGGCCTGGGAATACGAAGCGCAGACTGGTCAGTACTACCTGCATCTGTTCGACCATACCCAGGCCGACCTCAATTGGGACAACCCCAAGGTGCGCGCCGAAGTCTTCAAGATGATGCGCTTCTGGCGCGACAAAGGCGTGGGCGGCTTCCGCCTGGATGTGATCAACCTGATCTCCAAGCCCGCCGATTTCCCCGAAGACAACAGCGACGGTCGCCGTTTCTACACCGACGGCCCGAACGTGCACCAATACCTGCAGCAAATGCACCGCGAGGTCTTTGAAGGCCATGACCTGATCAACGTGGGCGAGATGTCATCCACCCGCCTGGAACACTGCATTCGCTACTCGAATCCAGCGTCGAAAGAGCTGTCGATGACCTTCAATTTCCATCACCTGAAAGTCGATTATCCGAACCTGCAGAAGTGGGTGAAGGCCGATTTCGATTTCCTGCAACTCAAGCAGATTTTCTCCGACTGGCAGGTGGGCATGCAGGCCGGTGGCGGCTGGAACGCGTTGTTCTGGTGTAACCACGACCAGCCACGGGTGGTCTCGCGCTTTGGTGACGACGGCGAATACCGCGTGGTCTCGGCCAAGATGCTCGCCACGGCGCTGCACTTTCTGCAGGGCACGCCATATGTGTATCAGGGCGAAGAGCTGGGCATGACCAACCCCGGCTTCGACAGCATTTCGCAATACCGCGATGTGGAAACCCTGAACATCTTCCGCCTCAAGCGCGACGCGGGAGAGTCCGAAGCTTCGAGCATGGCGGCGATCATGCAGAAGTCCCGCGATAACGGGCGTACGCCCATGCAGTGGAGCACCGAAGCGAACGCCGGGTTCAGCCGCGGTGAACCCTGGATCGGCATTCCCGCGAATGCTGCGCAGATCAACGTCGCAAGCCAGATGAATGACCCCGATTCAGTGCTGCATCACTACCGCAGGCTGATCGACTTGCGCCGTCGCGAACCGCTGATACAGCAAGGCGTTTACCGCCCGATGCTGCAAGACCATCGCCAGGTCTGGGCGTACCTGCGTGAAGGCCACGGCGAGCGCCTGTTGGTACTCAACAACTTCTATGGATCGTCGTGCGAGATCCAACTGCCCGAAGGCGTGATCAAGGCCGCAAACGAGCAACGCCTTCTGATCAGCAACTACCCCGATTGCCCGCTGCGCACGAGCACGATGGTGCTACGCCCTTATGAATCCTTCGTGCTGCACCTGACTGGTTGAAATGCCCCCTGTAGGAGCGAGCTTGCTCGCGAAGATCGCCAACGCTAACGCGCCCCTCCAGGTGTTGCGTGGAGGTTGCAAATTCTTCGCGAGCAAGCTCGCTCCTACAGGTGATCGCGTCACGCAAGACAGCAAGAAAAAACAATAAAAATAAAAGGAGCACTTCATGAAAACAACAATAAAACTGGGCCTTATTGCTTCCTGCCTCACGGTGCCTTTCGGCGCCCAAGCCCTGGAATTTGCCGGGTATTTGCGCAGCGGCGCGGGCACGTCAACGGGCAGCGGCAAGCAGCAATGTTTCCAACTGCCGGGTGCGCAAACCAAGTACCGCTTGGGCAACGAATGCGAGCAGTACGCCGAGCTGGAACTGCGTCAGGATTTGCTGACCCTCGATGACGGTTCGGTGTTCAGCGTCGATGCCATGGCTTCCCTCTATAACAAGTACGACCGTGCCCTGAAGTTCCAGGGTGAAAACAATGGCTCGGCGCGCATGCCGCAGATGTATGCGCAATGGTCCAACCTGCCCAGTCTCAATGGCGGTTCGCTGTGGGCCGGGCGGCGTTACTACAAACGTAACGACATCCATATTTCCGACTTCTACTACTGGAACCAGAGCGCCACCGGTGGAGGGATCGAGGACGTGTTGATCGGCGGCTTGAAATACAGCTACGCCCTGTCGCGCAAGGACAACCTGTACCAGAAGGAGTACGCCACCCGTCACGACTTCAACGTCGCAGGTTTCAAGACCAACGCCGGTGGCGAACTGGAACTTGGCTTGAGCTACATCGCCAAGGCCGGTGGGCGTGACACCAACAGTGGCTGGGCGCTGACGGCGCAGCATGTACAAGCGGCCTTCCTGGGTGGCAAGAACAAGTTTGCCCTGCAGTACGGCGAAGGCCCCGGCACCGGTCTGGGTTACACCGGCAATACCACGTTGGACAAAAGCAGCAAAAGTTACCGCGCCGTGGAGTTCTTTGATTGGCAAGTGACCCCGCGTTTCGGCGGGCAAGTCGAGGCGGTGTACCAGAAAGATGTGCGCCCAGGGCGTCAGGACCAGAACTGGATGTCGCTCGGTGTGCGTCCTGCGTATGCGCTCAGCGAGCAATTCAAACTGGTCACTGAGCTGGGGCACGATCAGGTCGAGGCCGCCGGCGGTACGCGCAAATTGAGCAAATTTACCTTCGCCCCGACCTGGTCGCCCAAAGGCCCTGAGTTCTGGGCGCGGCCGGAAGTACGGTTGTATTACACCTATGCGTCCTGGAACAAAGCGGCCAAGCGTGCGGCCAATGAGCTGGCGGCGGGCTCGGCGTTGTCCGACACCGGCGCCTATGGCACGGCGCGGCATGGGTCAAACGTCGGTGTGCAGGTCGAATATTGGTGGAAGTAAGCCGGGCTCGTGTGCGAGCGGGCTTGCTGTGGCGAGGGAGCTTGCTCCCGCTCGACTGCGCAGCAGTCGCAGGCTTTTGGGGGCGCTTCGCACCCCAGCGCAAGCAAGCTTGCTCGCCACAGCAAGCCCGCTCCCACCTTTGATCTTCGTCATCCTCAACCTTGCATCGGCTCAATGATTTTTAAAGAACAACACAAACAGGTGAAGTCATGACCACATCTCAACCCCTGGAACTGCTGGCACCCTTGTCCGGGGTTTTGCTGGCGCTGGATCAGGTCCCCGACCCGGTATTTTCCGGCCGCGTGATTGGCGATGGCCTGTGCATCGACCCTACCTCGCACACCCTCTGCGCGCCGTTGGCCGGGGTGATCAGCAATATTCAGGACAGCGGACACGCCGTCAGTGTCACCGCCGATAACGGAGTGCAGGTGCTGCTGCATATTGGCCTGGACACCGTGAACCTGGCGGGCCAGGGCTTCACCCGGCTGGTCGAGGAGAGCCAGCGGGTGGAGGCCGGGCAGCCGCTGATCGAGTTCGATGCCGATTACGTGGCGCTCAATGCACGCAGCCTGCTGACCTTGATGCTCATTGTGAGCGGCGAGCCGTTTGTGCCATTGGTGGCCGGTCAGGCGCTGGTGGAGTCCGGCCAGCCTCTGGTGCAGGTCTCACCGGGGCCGATGCCCGCTGAGGTGGACGAGGAAGAGGGCAATGCGCTGTTTTCCAAGCCAGTGACATTGCCCAATGCCAGCGGCCTGCACGCCCGCCCTGCGGCGGTGTTTGCCCAGGCGGCGAAGGGGTTCAGTTCCAGCATTTTCCTGCACAAGCAAACCCTGAGCGCCAATGCCAAGTCGCTTGTGGCGATCATGGCGCTGCAGACCTCCCAGGGCGACAGCGTGCAAGTGAGCGCGGCGGGGGAAGATGCCGAGGCGGCAATCCAGGCGCTGGTGGCGTTGCTGCTCGACGGCTGTGGCGAGACGCTGCCGGTAGCGGTCGAGGCGATCAACGAGCCCGCCACGCCTGCGTCTTCTGCGTCCGTGTTGCGAGGCGTCTGCGCGTCGCCGGGCTCGGCGTTCGGCCAGGTTGTCCAAGTGGCTGAACCGGCGCTTGAGATTCCCGAAGCCGGTGCCGGAGAAACCTTCGAACGTACCGCATTGGCCCGTGGCCTGCGGGCGGCAAACGAGGCGCTGCAAGCGTTGCAGGCCAAGGCGGCCGGCAGTGCCCAGGCCGAGATCTTCCGCGCCCACCAGGAACTGCTCGAAGACCCGACCCTGCTTGAACAAGCCCATAGCCTGCTGGCCGAAGGCAAGAGCGCGGCCTTTGCCTGGAATACGGCCACGGTGGCGACCGCCAGGCTCTTCGAAGGCTTGGGTAAAACGCTGCTGGCTGAGCGTGCGGCGGATTTGGCCGACGTCGGCCAGCGCGTGCTCAAGTTGATCCTGGGGGTGCCGGAGCGGTCCATGGAGCTGCCGGAGTGCGCCATTCTGGTCGCCGAACAATTGACCCCCTCACAAACCGCCGGCCTGGATACCAGCAAAGTGCTGGGCTTCGTCACGGTCGCCGGTGGAGCTACCAGCCACGTGGCCATCCTCGCCCGGGCCCTCGGCCTGCCATCCCTTTGCGGTGTACCCAGTCAAGTATTGGCCTTGGCCAACGGCAAGCGGGTACTGCTCAACGCCGACAAAGGCGAGCTGCAGCTGGAGCCGAACCTGGCTGAAATCGAGCAACTGCAGGCGGTTCGTCAACAGCAAAAGCTACGGCTGCAGCGTGAAGTGGCACAGGCCTCACAGGCGGCGGTCACCCGCGACGGTCACCACGTCGAGGTCACAGCCAACGTCGCCTCATTGCAGGAAGTGGAACAGTCACTGACCCTGGGCGCTGAAGGCGTGGGTCTGCTGCGTTCGGAGTTCCTCTACCTGGAACGCAACCGTGCCCCGAGCGCAGAGGAGCAGGCCGACACCTACAGCGCCATCGCCCGAGCCCTCGGCCCCGAGCGTAATCTGGTGGTACGTACCCTGGATGTGGGCGGCGATAAACCCTTGGCCTATGTGCCGATGGAAAGCGAGACCAACCCATTCCTTGGCCTGCGCGGTATCCGCCTGTGCCTGGAACGCCCCGAACTGCTGCGTGAACAGTTGCGTGCGATTCTTGCCAGTGCAGGCTTGGCGCGGCTGCATATCATGTTGCCGATGGTCAGCCTGCTGTCGGAGCTGCATCTGGCGCGCAAGATGCTCGAAGAGGAAGCGCAGGCGCTTGGCCTGAGTGAACTCCCCAAGCTGGGCATCATGATCGAAGTGCCGAGCGCAGCGCTGATGGCGGATGTATTCGCGCCCCATGTGGATTTCTTCTCCATCGGCACCAACGACCTGACCCAGTACACCCTTGCCATGGACCGCGACCACCCGCGCCTGGCCAGCCAGGCCGACAGTTTTCACCCGGCCGTCCTGCGTCTGATCGACATCACCGTCAAGGCGGCCCATGCCCACGGCAAGTGGGTGGGCGTATGTGGTGCGCTGGCGTCCGAAACCGTGGCGGTCCCGGTGTTGATCGGCCTGGGCGTGGATGAGCTGTCGGTCAGCGTGCCGCTGATCCCCACCATCAAGGCCACCGTGCGCGAGTTGGACCTGCACGACTGCCAGATCATTGCCCGCCAAGTGCTGGGCCTGGAAGAAGCCGACCAAGTGCGCGAGGCCCTGCGCCTTTACCACGCGGCCACCGTTGAAACCTCACCTGTCATGGAGCACTAAGCATGTTCGAGAAATTGCAGCGGGCGTTCTGGAAAGCCCTGACGCCTGATTTGGTGGCCGAGACGGTCGCACCGACGACGCCGAGCCTGTTGTCGGCCGATGTGGTGAGTGCATTGGGCGGGGAGGGGAACGTCACGTCACAGCAGCGCGTGGCACTCACGCGGGTGCGGGTGCAGTTGCGGGAGGCGGGGCGTTTGGATGAGTCGGCGTTAAAGGCAGCGGGTATACCGGCAGTGATGGTGTTGACGGGTGGGGTAGTCCATCTGCTCACCGGCCTATAAGGCGACGATGATCACATGTGGGAGCCGGGCTTGCCCGCGATAGCGGTGTGTCAGGCGCCGACTACCTTGACTGTCAGGCCGCTATCGCGGGCAAGCCCGGCTCCCACAGGGATTTGCAGTGTGCGGGCTGCCGTGATCAGAGTTGTGGGGTGTCTTGTGGCGGCTTGGTCTTGTCCACGCCCGGCACATGCAGGTTGCCTTCCACCACCTGGTTGCCCTCCAGCTGCGGCTGGGTCACCCAGGTAAGAATGTCGTAGTAACGTCGAATGTTCGCCACAAAATGCACCGGCTCGCCGCCGCGGGCGTAGCCGTAGCGGGTCTTGCTGTACCACTGCTTCTGCGACAGGCGTGGCAGCATCTTCTTCACGTCCAGCCACTTGTTCGGGTTCAGGCCTTCTTTCTTCGCCAGGAGGCGCGCGTCGTCCAGGTGGCCGGTGCCTACGTTGTAGGCGGCGAGGGCGAACCAGGTGCGGTCGGGTTCGGCGATCTTGTCGTCCAGCTCATCCTTGATCCGGGCCAGGTACTTGGCGCCGCCCATGATGCTCTGCTTGGGGTCAAGGCGGTTGGACACGCCCATGGCTTGCGCGGTGTTCTGGGTCAGCATCATCAGGCCGCGCACGCCGGTCTTGGACGTGACCGTGGGTTGCCACAGCGATTCCTGATAACCAATGGCTGCCAGTAAACGCCAATCGACTTTCTCGGCCTTGGCATAGGCGCGAAAGTGTTTCTCGTACTTGGGCAGGCGTTGTTGCAAGTGCTGGGCAAAGGTGTAGGCGCCGACATAGCCGAGGACATCGACGTGCCCGTAGTAGCGGTCCTTCAGGCGTTGCAGGGTGCCATTCTTCTCGACCTTGTCCAGGTAACTGTTGATCTCGTTTAGCAGGCTGTTGTCGTCGCCTGCTGCCACGGCCCAGCTTTGATTGCTGGCATTGCCGAGGTCGAAGGCCACGCGCACGTTGGGGAAGTACACCTGGTTCATGGCCACTTCGTTGGAGTCCACCAGGGTCAGGTCGATTTGCCCTTCGTCGACCATGCGCAGCAAATCCACCACTTCAACGGCGTCGGATTCTTCGTACTCGATGGCCGGGTTCTGTTTTTTCAGCGCCGCCAGTTGCTCGGCGTGGGTGCTGCCCTTGAGCACCATGATCTTCTTGCCCACCAGGTCGGCGGCGTTGGTGGGGCGCGATTGGCCGTTGCGGTAGATAATCTGTGGGGTGACTTCAAGGTACGGGTGAGAGAAGCGCACCTGCTGCTGGCGCTGGTCGCTGCTCACCAGGCCGGCGGCGGCGAGTACCGGGCCGTTGGGTTTGCCCAGCCGGCTGAACAGGTCGTCGAGGTTGTCGGCCGTCTCGATTTCCAGCTTCACCCCCAGGTCGTCGGCAAAGCGCTTGACCAGTTCGTATTCGAAGCCGGTTTCACCGTTGCGATCCTGGAAATACGTAGCGGGACTGTTGCGAGTGACCACCCGCAATACGCCATCCTCCTTGATTCGCTCCAGTGTGCTGGGTTTATCAACACAGGCACTGAGCATCAGGAAGAGCAAGGTGGCGATGAGCCATTTGGCGCATCGCAGGCGCGAAACAGTTGGGAAGAACATCTGCGCAGTATACGCAAACGGCTCACGGCGCCATATCTCGACAGCGGCGCACTTGTCTGCTAGCCAGCGTAAAACTGTGCTGCAGCCCGCAGAAACGGGGCTTGGCGAGCGATTGTGACGGTTAAAATAACTGCGCCCAATACCCTGGATAACGCCGTGATCGCAGGCAAAGCGTGCCAACTGACGTTCGGCGGCGGCCACCGGTAGCGTTTCGGGTGCCGTTGGCGAAGGTTTACGCTAGAATGCACGGCCTCAAAGCACACCCCTTCCCGAGGCTGTCCCGAAGATGTTGATCCTGCGCGGCGCTCCTGCCCTTTCTGCCTTTCGCCACAGCAAACTCCTTGAGCAACTGAGCCAGAAGGTTCCAGCTGTTACAGGCCTGTACGCTGAATTTGCTCACTTCGCCGACGTAACCGGCGTCTTGACCGCCGACGAACAGCAAGTGCTGGCACGCCTTCTGAAGTACGGCCCAAGCGTTCCCGTTCAAGAGCCGACTGGCCGCTTGTTCCTGGTTCTGCCACGGTTCGGCACCATCTCGCCCTGGTCGAGCAAGGCCAGCGACATCGCCCGCAACTGCGGCCTGGATAAAATCCAGCGCCTGGAGCGTGGGATCGCCTTCTACGTCGCCGGCCAGTTCAGCGACGCCGAGGCCGAGCTGATCGCCAGCAGCCTGCACGACCGCATGACCCAGATCATCGTCAGCCAGCTGGAACAGGCTGCCGGCCTGTTCAGCCATGCCGAACCCAAGCCGCTCACCGCGATTGACGTGCTGGGCGGTGGCCGCGCCGCCCTCGAGAAGGCTAACACCGAGCTGGGCCTGGCCCTGGCCGAAGACGAGATCGACTATCTGGTCAACGCCTTCACCGGCTTGAAGCGCAACCCCCACGACATCGAACTGATGATGTTCGCCCAGGCCAACTCCGAGCACTGCCGTCACAAGATTTTCAACGCCAGTTGGGACATCGACGGCCAAAGCCAGGAAAAAAGCCTGTTCGGCATGATCAAGAACACCTACGTGATGCACAGCGAAGGCGTTTTGTCGGCTTATAAGGACAACGCCTCGGTGATCGTCGGCTCCGTCGCCGGTCGCTTCTTCCCGGACCCGGAAACCCGCCAGTACGGCGCGGTGCAGGAGCCGGTGCACATCCTGATGAAGGTTGAAACCCACAACCACCCGACCGCGATTGCCCCGTTCCCGGGCGCAGCCACCGGTTCGGGCGGCGAAATCCGTGACGAAGGCGCCACCGGCCGTGGTGCCAAGCCCAAGGCGGGCCTCACCGGTTTCACCGTGTCCAACCTGCAGATCCCGGGCTTCGAACAGCCGTGGGAAGTGCCGTACGGCAAGCCTGAGCGCATCGTCACCGCGTTGGACATCATGATCGAAGGCCCGCTGGGCGGCGCCGCGTTCAACAACGAATTCGGGCGCCCGGCGCTCACCGGTTACTTCCGGACCTTCGAGCAGTCCATCACCACCCCGCGTGGCGATGAAGTGCGCGGCTACCACAAGCCGATCATGTTGGCTGGCGGTATGGGCAACATCCGTGAAGAACACGTCAAGAAAGGCGAGATTCTGGTCGGCTCCAAGCTGATCGTGCTCGGCGGCCCGGCGATGCTGATCGGCCTGGGCGGCGGTGCGGCCTCTTCCATGGCCACCGGCACCAGCTCGGCCGACCTGGACTTCGCTTCCGTACAGCGCGAAAACCCTGAGATGGAGCGCCGCTGCCAGGAAGTCATCGACCGTTGCTGGCAGTTGGGTGACAAGAACCCGATCAGCTTCATCCACGACGTCGGCGCCGGTGGTTTGTCCAACGCCTTCCCGGAACTGGTCAACGATGGCGACCGTGGTGGCCGTTTCGAACTGCGCAACATTCCAAACGACGAGCCGGGCATGGCCCCGCACGAAATCTGGAGCAACGAATCCCAGGAACGCTACGTACTGGCCGTTGGCCCTGAAGACTTCGCACGCTTCCAGGCCATCTGCGAACGCGAGCGTTGCCCGTTTGCCGTGGTCGGCGAAGCCACTGCCGAGCCGCAGCTGACGGTTACAGATAGCCACTTCGGTAACAGCCCGGTGGACATGCCGTTGGAAGTGCTGCTGGGCAAAGCCCCGCGTATGCACCGTTCGGCCAACCGTGAAGCTGAACTGGGCGATGATTTCGACCCAAGCACGCTGGACCTGGCCAACAGCATCGAACGCGTGCTGCACCATCCGGCCGTGGCGAGCAAGAGCTTTTTGATCACCATCGGCGACCGCACCATCACCGGCCTGGTTGCCCGTGACCAAATGGTCGGTCCATGGCAGGTGCCGGTGGCCGACGTTGCCGTCACCGCCACCAGCTTCGACGTGTACACCGGTGAAGCCATGGCCATGGGCGAGCGCACACCGCTGGCCCTGCTGGACGCTCCGGCGTCGGGCCGCATGGCCATTGGTGAAACCCTCACCAACATCGCGGCCTCGCGTATCGGCAAGCTGTCCGACATCAAACTGTCGGCCAACTGGATGTCCGCTGCCGGCCACCCGGGTGAAGATGCGCGCCTGTACGACACGGTCAAAGCCGTCGGCATGGAGCTGTGCCCGGAACTGGGTATCACCATTCCGGTGGGCAAGGACTCCATGTCCATGGCCACCCGCTGGAACGAAGACGGCACCGACAAGAGCGTGACTTCGCCGCTGTCGCTGATCGTTACCGGTTTCGCGCCGGTCACTGACATCCGCCAGACCCTGACCCCGCAACTGCGCATGGACAAGGGCACCACCGACCTGATCCTGATCGACCTGGGCCGTGGCCAGAACCGCATGGGCGCTTCGATCCTGGCGCAAACCCACGGCAAGCTGGGCAAGCAGGCCCCGGACGTCGATGACGCCGAAGACCTCAAAGCCTTCTTCGCCGTGATCCAGGGCCTGAACGCCGACGGCCACCTGTTGGCTTACCACGACCGTTCCGACGGTGGTTTGCTGACCAGCGTTGTCGAAATGGCCTTCGCCGGTCACTGCGGCCTGAACATCGTGCTCGACAGCGTTGCCGAGGATGCTGCCGAAATCAACGGCATCCTGTTCAACGAAGAGTTGGGCGCGGTGATCCAGGTGCGCCAGGACGCTACCCCGGATGTGCTCGCGCAGTTCAGCGCCGCTGGCCTGGCCGAGTGCGTGGCGGTGATTGGCCAGCCGATCAACAACGGCGAAGTCAATATCTCCTTCAACGGCGACACGGTCTTTACCGGTCAGCGCCGTTTGCTGCAACGCCAGTGGGCCGAGACCAGCTACCAGATCCAGCGTCTGCGCGACAACGCCGACTGCGCCGAGCAGGAGTTCGACGTGATCCTGGAAGAAGACAACCCGGGCCTGAGCACCATGCTCAGCTTCGACGTCAACCAGGACATCGCCGCGCCTTACATCAAGAAGGGCATTCGCCCACAGGTTGCCGTACTGCGTGAGCAGGGCGTCAACGGCCAGGTGGAAATGGCAGCAGCGTTCGACCGCGCCGGCTTCAATGCGATCGACGTGCACATGAGCGACATCCTCGCCGGTCGCGTTGACCTCAACGAGTTCAAAGGCCTGGTGGCCTGCGGTGGTTTCTCCTACGGCGACGTACTGGGTGCCGGTGAAGGCTGGGCCAAGTCGGCCTTGTTCAACAGCCGTGCCCGCGATGCGTTCCAGGGCTTCTTCGAACGCAACGACAGCTTCACCCTGGGTGTGTGCAACGGTTGCCAGATGATGTCCAACCTCAGCGAACTGATCCCGGGCAGCGAGTTCTGGCCGCACTTTGTGCGCAACCGTTCCGAGCAGTTCGAAGCCCGCGTCGCCATGGTGCAGGTGCAGGAGTCCAACTCGATCTTCCTGCAGGGCATGGCCGGTTCGCGTATGCCGATCGCCATCGCACACGGCGAAGGCCATGCCGAATTCGCCAGCGAAGAAGCGCTGCTCGAAGCCGACCTGTCCGGCACCGTAGCCCTGCGTTTCGTCGACAACCACGGCAAGGTCACCGAAAGCTACCCGGCCAACCCGAACGGCTCGCCGCGCGGGATCACCGGCCTCACCAGCCGCGACGGTCGCGTCACCATCATGATGCCGCACCCGGAGCGCGTATTCCGCGCCGTGCAAAACTCGTGGCGCCCGGAAGAGTGGAACGAAGACGGCGCCTGGATGCGCATGTTCCGCAACGCTCGCGTGTGGGTGAACTAAGGCCGTGTACAAGCTCGCCTTCTTCGTGCCCGACAGCCATGTGGAGACGGTAAAAACCGCCGTCTTCGCAGCCGGCGGCGGGCGCATCGGCGACTACGACAGCTGCGCCTGGCAAGTGCTGGGCCAGGGCCAATTCCGCGCGTTGGACGGTAGTCAGCCGTTTATCGGGCAGGTCGGCCAGGTTGAAGTGGTTGAAGAGTGGAAGGTTGAGTTGGTGGTGGCAGATGAATTGATCGTGGCCGCTGTGGCTGCTTTGAAACTCAGTCACCCGTATGAGACTCCGGCGTATGAGGTGTGGCAGTTGGCGGATTTTTGATTCGTTGATTGTGTAAACAAGAAACCCGCTGGGCCAGTTTGGTCAGCGGGTTTTTTGTTGGTTTTAAGTGCCAATCGCAGGCAAGCCAGCTCCCACATTTGACCCCGTTGTCAGACCGTACATCAGTCCCATGTGGGAGCTGGCTTGCCTGCGATGGCGTCGGCGCAAGCGCCTCAGAACTTTCCGACAAGCCTTTCAGGTTGTCCGTCGGAACTCGCACAACTAACCTTCTCGAGTCGCTGCCAATTCAGTGACCGGGACTGCAAGCCTGAAAAGTCACTAGGAGCCTATTCCATATGGAGTTTAATGATGATCAGCGACAACTTGCTAACTGGTTCAATCTCATCTCAAGCCGAGTCCCGCCAAGCTGGTGATTCACCGTCCGACCAGATCTTCACCGTACTACCCAGTCTGAACACCGAAACCCTGCTCGCCAATGCCTCCCAAGACCTGGCATCCGTACAGGCACTGGCGGGTAATCTGGCTTTTGAAATCGACGGCCCGCACCGTGATGCGGTGCTGGGGATTCATCGGATGGTAGAGGGTATTCAGTTGATGGTGGATCGAGTACTGGATCTACACGAAGTACCCACCAGTAACTGAATACACCACACTCTGTGGCGAGGGAGCTTGCTCCCGCTGGGGTGCGAAGCGCCCCTCAAAAATTTTGGGGGCCTGCGCAGGCCAGCCGGGGTGAGCCTCCCCCCCGCCGGGGGGACGCGGGGTGGGGTCCGCGGGGTCCCCACCTCCCCCACACCTCC